>JAYEKX010000153.1:0-8597 GCA_034716875.1 Candidatus Altarchaeota archaeon
AAGAAGAAGTTAAAAAAGAGAAGCCTAAGGAGGAAGAACCTCAAGAAGAAGTTAAAAAAGAGAAGCCTAAGGAGGAAGAACCTCAAGAAGAAGTTAAAAAAGAGAAGCCTAAGGAGGAAGAAAAGAGGGAAGAGAGTAAAATCCAATTCTCGTTCTCAAAAAAGGAAAAAAGTCAGAAGGAAGATGAGGTGGTGGCGAGGATAGACACGCCGATAGAGACAGTGCCTAAACTAAAAAGGAAAATCGGGTTCATGGATAAATTACGTCTCAGGAAATCACCACACTATCTAAAGATCCTGGGAACCATAGATGGTGAAAAGAATTTAGAAGATATCTCGAGGGAAACAGGTATCGACATACAATCCATTGCTGAATCAATAAATAAACTCATTACAGAAGGATATATCACAACCGAATCTGAATAAACCATTGAGGAAGGCGTTATAAAGTCATGATAGGGGTATATTTATATTCAATACCAGGGTTAAGAGAAGTAGAAACATTAAGAGTATTACATGAAAGATCCAGAAGCCAAAGGCTAAACCAAAACCTAATTTTATCGACCCCCTTAATGAGGTCTCCATCCTCCCGCCTTTTTCTTTCTCAATAATAACTAATTTAATCAAATCCTCCAGCTCCTCCAACCGTTTAGCTTCATCATCCTGACCCATTTTTTTTAACCCCTCAGATCTTCAACCCTTTTCAGAAAATCCTTCCTGAGTTTATCCCCAATAAATTCCCCTTTAAAGTGATCCGCCCTAGAAGCGATTGCTAATTTAGATGCGAATGCCCTGGATATCTTGCCCCTGATATTTTTGGGTGATGAGCGTATCTCCGGAAGCTGGAAGATTATTCCATGCTTGGGTGGTCTGCTCTTTGTTTTCAGGAATCTGAAGAAGGATTCCTCCGCACCCAGTATCTGAATAGTGCTGGCCGGGAACCTGGAAAGCCTCTCTAAACTGCCTGCAATAGATATCAATCTCGCTCCCAGGAGGGGACCGGCTAATGCAGTGAGGTTGGGTGCAATCTCCTGCATTAATTCCCGGATATATCCTTCAGTATCCTCCCTAAAGGAGTTTAGTTTCAAAACAGCTTCTGAAAGTTTTTTAACTTCATTTAGATCAGGCTTTGAGAATTTCATTCCCATAGATTCCTTTCTCGCACCCCGGATATTTTTGGCAAGACCCGGATCAATTGATTCTTTATCCCCTAGAGCCACAATTCCCGCGTATAGTTCATGCTTCTTTACCAATGTATCCAGTTCAGGGAAACATAAGGAATACCATTCCCTAAGCCTCTCCATTAATCGATTACCCACTTCCTCAACATCATCAAGGGAGCTTACTGCCTGAATCAATATCTGATCCCTCTCCAGCACCCTCAATTTCTTCTTAATCAACTCCAGATTAGATAGGTGTATTAACTCCGAAAACTCTTTTTCAGAGACCCCGACTTCTGCAGCTATCCCGAACGGGTTGATGAATCCTTCATCCTTGATGAAGTCTATCTTCAGATCCTTGCCAAGAAATCTCTTAGGATTCTGAACACATAGTTCTTTTATTCCTGTTTCACTTAACTCGGTTATCATCCGGGTCTCTTCCTGACAAACACCCCTCTCAATCTGCAACAGCCTTTCTGCAATCTCCTTGGGATCTGGTGGGAAGGCTATTTTTTTAATAATCTTCCCATTCTTCAATGCAAATACTCCAATGACGTTGGTAGTTAATCGTATCATTCTAGCAGAAGCAGGCTGAAATATAAATGAAACAAAGAGAAAGAAGGAGGGGGGTTACATCTGATTCAGACTACTTCCGGAAGCCCTCTCCATATCGCTTTCTGTCTCTTCCTTCCCTTCCTTTCCACCGCCGGTGTTAAGTACCAATACCGCTATGATTGCAATAACCAATAGCACGAGGATCAGGATGAATAACAGTGTATAGTCACTCCCTCCTGCAGGCTTTACTCCTTCATGGATAATACTTGTTTCTGCATAGTTTTCATTTATGGCGGTAATGGTGACATTTCCGGTTACATTCAACGTGACTAAGTCCAGTATTGCCTGCCCAGCGTCATTAGTCAATAACTCCTCATGGAATCCGTCAACGTCAAATGAAAGGGATATGTTGCAGACTGGTTTCCCTAAACTGGTAGCAGTGACCACGAGATTATTTCCCTCAACCTTGGATTCTAAAACCAGAGGGAATGATCTAACCATAAAGGTGTCGGTTGCTGGTTCATACCCTGATTTGGAAGCAGAGAGGGTATATTCGCCTGCAGTTAGAGGTTGGTAACCCTCTGATATAGATTCCTTTACACCATCAGGCTTAGTTACCTCAACGTCTGCAGTAACCGGATTTCCTTGACTATCCTGAACCACGAAGTCTATGACCCCGCCGAGATCAATTTCCTTGGAACTTAGTGTTAATGAGAGCACTCCCTGCACATTTATGTTTGTTATGGCATCAAGGTAGCCCTCTTTTTTAACTATCAGGGTGTATTCCTTAGGCTCAGTTAAGCTGAAGGTAAATCCATTAGCGTCAGTGGTTCCACTCACACCAGTACTTGGGATAGAAACAAGAGCTCCTGAGACGGGTTTATCCCCCTGATCCTTAACAGTTATCGTTATGTCCACATCAGGCAATAAATTCTCAGGCACGCCAACCTTAAAGACATTATGCGCCTTGAATTCCTCGGTTGTTGAGGAGTATAAAGGAGCATCAACCTTCAGGATATAGGTTCCCGCAGATTTAGGCGTGTAAGAGACCTTACCCTCATCGGATGCGGTAAAGCTCTCTGTAGTTCCATCCGGCCCGATAATTGTAACCTTAGCACCCTTCAAGGCACTGCCCTCGGAACTGGTTACCTTTATACTAATTTCCTTGCCAACTTCCTGATCCGTGGGATTGATTTCAAGGATCATAGCATTCTTCTCCAAAACACTAATATGCTTGACTTCACTATCACCGTAACCATCTTTTGTCACAACTATACTGAAGGTGCCGGTTGAATCCACCTGGAATGTTGCATAACCCTGTGCATTAGTGGTATATGTCTTAAACCCTCCCGATCCGCTTACAGTCAGCTTGGCGCCACTGACAGGGTCGTCATTATCATCGGCTACCCTCATTTTTATATCCCCGCCAACCACTGGTTTAGCAGGTTCCGGATCACTGATCTTTAGGGAACGCCTTGAGTCTATAGTCGTGGTGTACTTACAGTAATCCCCGCCATCCTCCCAGACATCTATCTGGTATTCCCCATAGGGTTCATCAAACTCCTTAGAAAGCTTAACTTCTACCTCACCATTCCTGTCCGTCTCATCATCCCAGGTATCATCCTTTCTATCCCACTCATCATCATCACCCAGGTGGGTGAATTTCACGGTAACATCATCTACTTCATCATCATCCTCATCCTTCACAGTTATCGTAATCCTATCATCGGGTGAAGGCTTTTCCGGATCCATATCCACCTCGAGATCATCACCCTGTATCTTCAACTCTGCCTCATCGCTTTCGCTTGGTTTTATATCGCCTGAGACCACAACTACAACCTTCGTTCTACCGCAATCATATGCCATGAGATTATCTACCCATATATCATCCTCATCAAAATCATTGGAACTTATATTGATGATATACGCCTCATTCTCCACAAGATCTATTGTTTCAGTGTCATCATAGACTACCACACCATCGATCTTTATCTCAATGTCCACATCCAGATTATCCTCACTATCATCCGGATCCTCCAATTCTATATGGACATAGAAATCATCCCCAACATCAATCTTCAAATAATCATCACCCTCAGCATCCCCACTCTTAGAGAGGGTAACATCAATATCGTCTACATCAACCTTTGTTGCGGAAACATCCATAACAGCCACTAAAACCAAAAAAGCAATTAATATTGCGGAAATTTTATAATTCATTTTCTACCACCATAATTTTTTAAATTATTGTATGGAGACTATAAAAGATACAGTTACACCCTTGAAAGCGTCGGTCTCCTGTCCCCCTCATCCTTCTCTTTTTTATCTCGTTTAAGACTAAACATCCCCCCCTTATTCAAAACAACATAAGCAATTGCAATAACCAGGACGATAACAGACAGTGGAAGAACCAGAAGGGAGAAGTCATGCCTCTTTATTATGTTCCTGCTTCCAAGAACCTTATCGTAATCAAGGTTTTTATCAGCCACATTCACGGAAATGTTAACCCTGCCCTCTTTATTAATCACCGTTTCAGCCTTACCCCCATCATCAGTAACCAAGCTATCAGTTCCGGTGGGCTTTTCAATAGTTAAACTAATATTTGAAACAGGTTCTCCATGACTTGATACCGTCATCAACAATCTATCACCCATCAATTCCAGATCCAGATTCAGGGGATGGGGATTAACAATAAAGGTTTTATTCAGGGTTATATACGCATCCTTGCTTGCAGTTATTTTATACTCGCCAACTATCCCGGGCTTATAGCTTTCCCTGATGGATTCTTTCTCACCATCCGGCTTAGTCACCTCAACATCCGCCGGGATTACATCCCCCCTGGCGTCAACAACCTTCAGGGTTATGTTTTCCCCCAGCTCTATCTCCCCGGAACCAAGTTCAATATACAAGGGTGAAAGAACCATGAGTTCATAGATAAAGTCCCAGTAATCCTGTCTCGTAACTTTAACAGTATATTTCCCTGGGTCAGGTAATTTAAGAGTGAATCTACCATCCAAGCCGGAGGTTCCATAAGGGGTATCCTGAAGAGATACGGTGGCACCCTGAACCAGGTTATTTAACTGATCCCTGACAAACAGGGTTATATCCTCACCCACCTTAGGTTCTCGGGGGGTAGATATTACATCAAATGAATTCTTCACCTCAAATACACCCTCAGAGTCTTTATACCCCCTCTTTTCCACCTTAACCAGAAACTGTCCTGTAGAGCGGGGAATAAAACCTAATTTCCCGTTTTCATCCGTCTCATGTTCTTGCGTAGCTCCCGAAGGCGTTTGTATGGTAACATCCATATATTCTAATGGCTTCCCATTCACCTCCACCCTTATAGTTAATTCCTTATCTTTAACCGCCTTTTCAGGTGTAATGATAGATGGCTTTAATTTCCGGGATACATAAAGGCTTACATTCCTGCCCCAGTATACCTTATGCGATTTCCCTATTACCAGGGTGTAATTGCCAGGATCATTTATGGTTAAATTAACACCACCACCTACGCTTGTGCTTCCTGTAGCATAGGTATTCCCTGACTCATCCAGAACCTTAACACCCACACCACCGGGAACTGCAATCGTTATTAACTCACCAACTACGGGAGCAGCAGGGTAGGGCCCATCTATGTTCAACGTCTTCTTTACATAGAATTTTTCGCTTCCACAGTACTCTGAATCATCAATAATCAGTTTAAATTCCCCTGTAGTTCTTGATTTAAATTTCAGATCACCATGGATATCGGTGTGATAATCTTCCTTACTTTTCCTACCTTCCCGGATATCATAGATCTCCGCCCTCAGGTCGACAAGGGGTTGTCCTGTCTCACTATCCTCGAAATGGATTATGAATTCCTGATCCACCAGGGGCTTCTCAGGGGATGTGATTACAGGGAGATTTCCAATCATTAGCTCCTGGGTTATATTATCTATGCTTTCACCATCTTTTATCAACTCCGCCCTGAGCGTATGCTTTCCACAGTCCAGGGGGTCATCCGATAGGTCCCATTCATTTGATTCCATGGAATCCCTGTCGCAGCCCACGACCTTGGAACTGAAGAGGACATCATCCATGAAGAATTGAACGGATGTACCGCAGGTATCTCCGCTGAAAGAGACCTCTACATCGAATGTATCCTCTAACTCAGGTTCTTCAGGATTTACGTCCATATCCCTTAGACTTACAGCCAACACAGTAGGTGTCAGCAACACAAGGGTTATAGATAGAATAAATAATTTATTTAGCATAGTAAGTATTTACGTTTAGAATAAATAAAACCATTGGATTTTAGATGAACCTCACATATTGCACTACATCCTCTCTTTGTTTAGTGTATTCCCTGAAGTAACCCTCTTTTGTAAAACCCTTGCTGCAAAAGAAATCCATTGCTCCTTGATTATCCGCTTTAGCCTTAGAGATTACCCTATGTATTTTTTTATCACCCAGAAACCTTAATATCTTTTCCATCAGTTTAGTTCCGATACCTATATTCAGGTACCTCTTATCCACGGCGATTGGCCCCACCTCCGCCCTGGCTACATGTGTGTAAAACAAAGCCCCGATGAAGCCGATTACTTCCCCGTTTAGTTCTGCGATAAGGAATCTGAAATCAGGTCTCTGGGAGATATTCAGGATAAATTCCTCATTGATATTCATCTCCTCGAAAAAAATCTCAAATTCCTTATGCAGCCTAACAATGTCTCCGGCATCCTGCGGCTTGAATTCCCTTATAGAGAGACCATATTGCATTTTTTTACTTTAGGTTTGTTGTAATGCGTTCTGAGGGGTCATAGGAACTCAAAACTCTTTCAGAGTTTTGGTTTCCAAAATTCTTTTGGAATTTTGAGAACCCCTCAACACTCGTTTTGATGACAAGAACTTTTGCATAACAAAAGTTGTGTCCAAAAATTCGCTTTGCGAATTTTTTAGGATCAACCTTTCTGAAGGTTGTTTTTATTTATCTATAAAACTAAGAGTTTAAGACATCATGAAGTATATAATAATTCTTGGAGATGGGATGGCTGACCGCCCCCTGGAGGAGTTGGGTGGGAGGACGCCGTTGGAGGTGGCGAATAAACCAGGCATGGATTTCATTGCCAGGGAGGGTAGATGCGGGCTGCTGAAGACCCTGAGTGTGGACATGCCCCTTGGAAGTGATATAGCTAATATGTCATTACTGGGATACGACCCCAAGAAATACTATCCAGGGGGTAGAGGGCCTTTTGAGGCTGCCGCTATGAACGTGTCTTTGGGGCAGGGGGATGTTGCATTGAGATGTAATCTCATTACTGAGGAGAAGGGGATCCTCGCAGACTACAGCGGAGGCCATATCAAAAGCGGGGAAGCAGGGGAGTTAATAAGGTTTATGGATGAAAAACTTGGGAGTGAAGAGATAAACTTCTATCCCGGGGTTGGTTACCGCCATCTACTGGTTCTCAGAAACCTGTCCGTGGATCCGGGGGATATCATCTGTAAGCCGCCGCATGACATTGTAGGTCAAGAAATAGATATAAACCTGGTTGAGTCAGGGAGTGAAGAAGCTGAATCGACTGTAGACCTGTTGAATAAATTGATGAGGGACTCAAATAAGCTTCTTTGTGACCACCCCCTAAACAAGAAAAGAATAGGTGAGGGTAAACCTCCTGCGAATATGCTGTGGTTCTGGGGTGCCGGGAGGAAACCCGTGATGCCCTCATTTGAGGAGAGATTCGGGTTGAAGGGGTCTTTAATCTCTGCAGTCGATCTACTTAAAGGGATTGGTGTTTATCTGGGTATGGAGGTTATTGAGGTTCCGGGGGCTACCGGATACCTGGATACGGATTATGGGGGGAAGGCGGAGTATGCAATCAAGGCTCTGAAGAGTAATGACCTGGTTTACGTGCATATAGAAGCGCCGGATGAGGCTGGGCATGAAGGCAACATCAGGGAGAAGATTAAGGCTATCGAGGCCATAGATGAGTTGATTATTGAGAGGATACTTGATGAATTCAGGGGGAAGGAGTTTACAATAGCGGTTCTTCCAGACCATGCAACCCCGATTGAGGCTAGAACCCATACGGTAGATCCTGTCCCGTTCGCGATATACTCAACACGAAGGAAGGGAGACTCCGTGAAAATCTACAGTGAGAAGGCTGCGGCTGAAGGATTCTATGGAGTCAGGGAGGGTACAGGGTTCATGAGATTATTGATTCAGGAGGGCTGAAGGAATCATCACCCCTTCAGCAAATATATCACATAATAACCTTAAATGTTAAAATAAGTTATCATTATTGAGGGATACGCCCAAACTTCCTTAGCTTCAATTCAACCCCTTCTTTAACAGCTGTTTCATTGAGGATTTCTTTAAGGTTTCTGGCTTTTATCTTGATAACGCCTGATTTTTCTACTTTACTCAACGATTTCTCTAGGCCTTTGGTTGAAAGTAACGTTGCAGTGATGCAGTAAAAACTTTTTGACCTGCCCTCATCAAAAGACTCAAGCATTGCCTCCAGAAGCTTAATCCGTTTCCTCTGCTGCTTTATGAATTCATTTATACCATATCTCTTAATGAAATCCTGGTTAGACATGACTTTTTGGTAGGTTAAAAAAGAGTCATAGTCTCCAACATCTTTAAACTTCATGCAGGGGAATTCACTGCATTGGGCACAGACTTCAAGATCCTTTTTCTTCACACAGCAGGTTATGTAAGAGCAGGAGGGGTGCTTGTTGAAGAAATCAGGTCCACAGCAGCCGGGGCATCTTGAGGGGCCGACAGTATAATATCTCGGGCATAACCCGCAGTCAAGCCCGCATACACCAACCGTCGGATATTTCTTCAACACCTTGTTCATATTAACACCTCAAACCCTGCTCCAAACAAGAGCATCGTATCAGG
>JAYEKX010000154.1:0-2038 GCA_034716875.1 Candidatus Altarchaeota archaeon
GCACCAAATGACGCAACACCCTTTGAAGTAATGGATATAAATAAGCTATTCCCCCCGATAAAGAAAATCAAATCTGTTGAATACTGTATTGGTGATGACTATTACTCATTCCTGGATAAAATCATTCTGTTTTCCAATGTCTCAAGCTGTATAAAAAAAGAGGTATGGAAAAAAATACCTTTCAAGAAAATAGATTTTGCCGAGGATCAAGAGTGGGCAAGAAGAGTAATTGAAGCTGAATACAGGATAGTTTATGAACCTGCCTCTGTTGTTGAACACTACCATAGATTTGCTCTAAAGGAGATTTTTAAAACCAATTTCACAAGCAGCAGGGTATTCAAAAACGAGATTCTATATAGAGTAAATGGTAAAGGAAAAAAACCGAACCCAGTAATGGTTTTGCTTCTGGCAGCTACACGTCTGATACCCCAGATAGTTTCAGATTATGAGTTTATAAATAGATATGATTATCCCTTAGTTAAAAAACTAGGATTGCTTAGGGATAATGAAATACGACGTATAATCTCAAAAATTGGTGGACTCCTCGGCGGATGTTCTAATCACATACCTTCATCAATCTCGAAGAGGTTGGAGAAATATCCTAGTGATTAAATCCGGGATAAAGCCTCGATTCCAGTATACTGCTTCAGGAAAACTGATGGATAACATATACTCCTTCATACTCCACCCCCTAATAAACTCTCTACCATATATGCTCTGTCATCCTTATACTCCAATAACTTAACAGATAAAGCAGAAGCAACCACACTTGAAAATAATTTATATAATGCATCTATAAAGTCTTCTTCATTTGGATTGGATATCACGACAAACTTCTTTAAGTTATCTAATTGATTACGGTACTGAGATAATAAGATATTCATGAATTTGTTATTTATCTTCCTCTCCTTCGTGATTTCATCAATTTTATGGAAAAATTCATCCAGAGACCGATCACCATTACATTGGACGTCTGAAACCTTAAAATTCCCTTGGATTAAACCTCCCAACATTATAATTGCGTCCCGGTATCCATTACTATCTGATGTATGTTGTAGAAACTCCTTGATGGATACTACCGACAAATTTAATGCCGAATATAGGATCAAAATAGAATATAACAGTTCATCAAGACTACATTTTGGATAGTACCCCCTGTAATTAAAAAGCTTTTGCAGTATCTTATTGTCAACATAGTATCTTTTCAGGATATAAAACGCGTTTCTATTATGCGAATGCATTACTCCAACAGAGTGTAAAAAGGCAAGGTTATGCCCTCCTTTTAATAATCTCAAACCTAAGTCAATGTCTTCGGCATATTGAATCTCCTTGAACTTAAATTCATCAAAAATATCTTTCCTAACCAGAGTGGACACATCATCAAGTCCACATAATTTCCTTTTTTCGATCAGAGGTAGCTTATTAAAATCCCCTGTGAGTCCAGTTATCCTATCTCCATAAAACCCTAATGATTTATTATGGTTGTCTATTAAGAAGCAAGCGAATAAATCAGCATCGCTTCTTGGCACTTGTCTACAAGATGCTGCTGCAATTCGGGCATCGCCTTCAAGCACATTTACCAGATTATACATCCAGTAATCGCCAATAGGTAAGGCATCTTGAACCATAAACAGGATATAATCCCCGATAGCTTTTCCAGCACCATAATTCCTGGTTCCCCCATGATTAAAATCCTCAGGTTTTATTTCATAAATCTCTGCACCATAATCCTCAGCCAGCTTAACCGTCTCATCTGTCGATCCACTGTCAACAACGATTATCTCCGTCTCTTTAAGTCCTTTCTGATCTCTAATCTTCTTCAAGGTGAACTCAAAATCCTGCCCGGCATTTTTTGTCGGTATAACAACTGAAACTTTTTTGTTGATTAAATCAACTTCCACCCCTAAATCCCCTGAAATTAGGTCTAATTCAAGTGCCTTAATCCCACTATTTCGAGCAAGCTTTTTAGAGGCCCTATATTGCTTATACTTCCACCAGAAACTTCCCCAACCCTCGTTTACGATTGTTCTCAATCCAC
>JAYEKX010000155.1:0-2022 GCA_034716875.1 Candidatus Altarchaeota archaeon
ATTTTTATGACACAAGAAAATCCGTTTGACGGATTTTGTGTGCACAAATTTTCGGGAAATTTGTTGCACAAAAATCGTCTTTGAGACGATTTTTCTTGTCTACAACCCCCCAGACCACATTACAACAGGATCTATACATTATATACCGTAAAAAATGACTGAATTGAAATCCACAAGAGATGCGTATGGGGAGGCCTTGGTTGAGCTGGGTGAGGGAAATAGGGATGTGGTTGTGTTAGATGCGGATTTATCGGTCTCCACCCAGACAGCTAAATTTGCAGATAGATTCCCGGAAAGGTTTTTTAACGTGGGTTGTGCCGAACAGGATTTACTTGGGACTGCTGCGGGGCTTGCGGCCGGGGGAAAGACCGCCTTTGCAAGTACTTACGCCATATTTGCAAGCGGGAGGGGTTGGGAGCAGATACGATCCCTGATTGCTCACGACAAACTCAACGTAAAGATTGTGGTCAGTCACGCCGGCTTAAGCAACAGTTCTGATGGAGCATCTCATCAAAGCCTGGAGGATATAGCCTTAATGAGGGTTATACCCAACATGACTGTGATTGTGCCAGCTGATGCAATAGAGGCTAAGAAAGCAATTAAGGCCTCGGTCAAAATCCCGGGGCCGGTTTATATACGATTGAGTAGGGTTAAAACCCCCATCATTTTTGATGATAACTACGAATTTGTTGTTGGAAAAGGAATCAGGTTAACGGAGGGTAAAGACCTGGGTATCATTGCCTCGGGATCAATGGTGTCTAAGTCTTTGGAGGCGGCAGAAATGTTAAAGAAAGAGGGTATTGATGCTAGGGTTATAAACATCCCTACCATTAAACCGATTGATAAGGAGATCATCCACAAGGCTGCTAGAGAAACTGGCGCTATTCTGACTGTGGAGGAGCACAGCATTTATGGTGGCTTGGGAAGTTCTGTGGCTGAATTTTTGATCCAGGAGGTAGGACAGGTGTTATTTAAGATTCTGGGTGTTGAAGACCGGTTCGGCCAATCCGGCGGTTATGAGGAGTTACTTAAGGAGTATGGATTAACTTCTGAAGAGATCTATAAATCCGCTAAACAGGTTTTAAAGAAGAAAGAGGGAAAATGAAAATATTTATTGATACTGCGAATATAGAGGAGATTAAGGAGGCTAATTCCTGGGGGATACTTGATGGAGTGACCACAAACCCCACACTGGTTTCGAGGGAGAAGAGAGATTTTAAGGATTTGGTTATGGAGATAATCAGTATTGTGGATGGGCCTATTAGTGTTGAAGTAATCGGTCTTGAGTCACATGTGATGGTTGAGGAGGCGAGGGATTTTTCTAAGTTGTCAGATAATGTTGTGGTGAAGATTCCTATGACTAAGGAGGGTTTAAAGGCGGTTAAGGTTTTAAGTAGTGAGGGGGTTAAGACGAATGTGACGCTGGTGTTTACAGCGAACCAGGGGTTGTTGGCTGCAAAAGCGGGAGCTACTTATGTCAGTCCTTTTATTGGCAGGTTGGATGATATTGGGTTTGAGGGGATGGAGGTGGTTCGTGACTTGACTTGGATTTTTGAAACATATGATTATGAAACAGATGTTATTGTGGCGAGTATCCGGCATCCGATGCATGTGATTGAGGCTGCGAAAAGTGGTGCGGGGGTTGCAACCATCCCCTTTAAGGTGTTGGATCAAATGTTTAAACATCCCTTAACCGATGCAGGCATCGATAGATTTTTAGCTGACTGGAAAGCTTTGGAGGGTAAGGATGATTAATTCATCCCTGTGATATTATGAAAATCAATAACCTGTCAAGTATACTAAATAACTTCAGGACTGGGAGTATCCTTGTGATTGGAGACTTAATGCTGGATAAATATGTTTTCGGGGATGTTTCAAGGATTTCTCCTGAGGCCCCTGTTCAGGTAGTGGATGTTTTACGGGAGGGTTATGTTCCCGGGGGGGCAGCGAATGTTGCCAATAATATCGCTGCGTTAGGGGGTAGGGCTTTTATAGCGGGTTTAATTGGTAGCGATGAGTCTG
>JAYEKX010000156.1:0-8477 GCA_034716875.1 Candidatus Altarchaeota archaeon
ATTGGAGGGCATTACCCCATCCTGCAGCATGAACATTAACGCCCGGGTGTGGTCACAGATGGCGTAGAGATTCTCCATAGGCCCCATCTCTCTATGAAGTTTTTCCGGGGTAATCTCTAGTCTTTCTGCCACCTTCTTCCTTAAAATCTTTAGATCCACATTACTTTCCACATTCATTAAGCCAGCAACCTTAGAGTATTCCGACAGGATTTCTTCATCCCCCAGGATGCCTGCTTCCTTCTTCAGTCTGAGGAGTACCTCACCGAATACCGCTTCATAGGCGCTCGAGGTCCCCTGGGTTAACCACGTGAATCTTTCTAAGCCGTAGCCGGTGTCCACCACCTGCATATTCATCCTCTTTTTTTCACCGTTTTCTTCCTTATACATCATGAAAACCAGGGTGGCTAACTCCACCCCCCCGACGAGGGTTTCAAAGCAGGGTCCTGAGTTTCCTCCCCCCATCCATTGAGCCTCGATATAAGAGATTTCTTCCGGATTGATGTGGAGGTCTTCTGTAAGTAGTCTGTGACAGAGTTCTACTGTTTCGTCTTTAAAGTACACGTAATTATCCGGGGTGTTGAAGGAGTGATGCGCCATCATCTCAAACATTGTGAAGTGTCTTCCGGTTTTCCCTACATTATCTATGTCATTGAATCTCACACACGTCTGTGAGATAGTTAATGGATTAGCTGGGGGTTTAATCACCCCAAGTATAACCCATGGTTGAAAGCAGTAGATGGAGGCCTGGGTAAAGAACACGTCTTCGCGCCACCTGGCCACAATCGGGTATCTCTGTATCCGGGTGTGGTTGTTTCTTTCAAAGAACCTCAGATATAATTCACGCATTTCATGCAGGCTTAATTTCTTTTTGGTCGGGGGGTTTCTGATGAAACTGTATTCATCACATGGGGGTTCCCCGCATGTCTCCTTGTCTCCCAGAGTCCAGAAGAATCTGTTGCATTCAGGACATTTCTTTTGACTAAATCCCTTCTCCTTAAACAATTCCACTTCATACTCTGATTCATTCCCTGACATGGTTATATTATATGCACTCCAGATTATAAGGTCGGTTAAGAATAAGTTTTTTTGGCGGCTAGTTCATGCGCTTTAATGTAATTCTCTACCAGTTTATCCCAATCCGCCAGGGACGCAAGTCTCCTGGCTTCAATCTTGTTTTTTATTCTATCCCTCTTACTTAGCTGGCTGAAGTTGTATAAAACATTAAAGAGGTTCTCTATCTTTACCTTACTGGATTTATTAAACATCTTGATTACATAAATCCCTAAATCCTTTTTTTCAGGATCCTTTAAGATGTAGCGTCCAAAACCCCCGAGGTCCGAGGTTACTGAAGCCACACCTAATGCTCCTGTCTCCAAGGGGGTATAACCCCAGGGTTCATAGTGGGAGGGGAATACACCTAGATGTGACCCTGTTATACATTCATTATAGTCGAGATCCAGGAGGTTATCTGCCCCGGTAAGATAGGTGGGGTAGAAAACCACCTTCACCCTGTCTTCCTTCCTGTTGAGGAGGTGATGTTTTTTAAAGCTATTTAGTATGGGATCCCATTCTTCACCGACTACGTCGTGAGTGCATAAGGGGGGTGTTCCCTTCCTTAAAAACCTGAATACCTTCTTTTTAGTGTTAAACAGGAATTCTTTATCGAATAACTCCTTTTCTGTAATAGGTTTTTTGGAGATTAATGCCCTGATAATCCTTCCACGGATATCCTTCAGGTTATCGTCAATGGACTCCTCAACATCCTCGTAGTAAGCCCTGCTTTGAACCAGTTCCTGTTTAATCCTCACTACATTCCCTGGGACCCAGAGGAAAGCCACTATGGTCTTTCTGGATTTTTTCTCTTTAAGCCTCTGATTCAGTCTGGAGAGTGCTTCAATGAATATATTAATTCCCTTGTTATGGAATTCATATCTGCTTGCAATGAAGTATATCAGGGTATCGTCCAGATTAAATGAGTAATAGGGGAAGAAGTAAGACACGATAAATTTCTTTATCTTTTCCCTGTAGAGGCGATGCTTTATGGAAACCCCCTCAAAATTAGGGTATTTATCCAGGTCTAAACCGTTAAAGAGCAGTAAGTCAGGTTTTCTACCCAGAAAGTGCTCTGCTTCGATACTGGTTATCTCGCTTACTGTGGTGAATACATCGCTTACTTTAGCTGAGGCTTTCTCTACCTGATGCTTCGCTAGAATCTTCCATTTACTGGCTTCTTCTTCAGGATTGATTTCGGAAATGATCCGGTAGATGTCTATGTCCTTTCCCGCAAGAGTCCTGCCTAGGGTGGTGGCGTGTGTGGTGAAGACGGTTGCTATCTCAACATTATTCCTTTTTATATACAGGAGTGCTCCTGCGCTCAGCCATTCATGGAACTGGGCTACAATGTTTTTTGTGTTCTTATACTCCCTGGATATCTCTTGGAGAAGCCTTCCTACGGCGTCACCCCATATCAGGGGTTTATCGAAGTCATGGAATTCCGTATGCAGGGAGTCTATCTTAAAGCTCTCCCATAGCCGGGCCTTGATTTCATTCTTCCTCTCACTGTAATTTTTATAGTCTATCAGGATGGTGTTTGGTTCCCCTAGGATGAGCCACTTTCCGTAGTGACAGATTATTCCCTCATGTTTCAGCCTCTCGAATATTTCATGGAGTTTTTCTGGCGGAACCCTCTCCTGAAATTCCTTCACCGCCTTGTCATACAGGTAGGGCCCAATAAGGAAGTAGTTTTCTTTATAATGCTTAATCAACTGAGGAGTCTTTGATTTAACCACGGTGTTGATTCCACCAACCTTATTACATACCTCCCAGCTGACCTCAAAAATGAGTTTGGTTTCAGACTTCATCCCTTCAACTGTTTTATCCTCTTGTTTACAGCCCTTACAGCCCCGTTTCTACTCTTAACCCTTCCTAATGTTGCTGCGAGTGTTTTATCTCCAATAACCTCCTTAACCCATTTACCAAAATCATTCCTTTCTTTATTTACGTGGTAGTTGAAGGTGTCGTCGCTCATATTCTTGAGGGCTGTTGATAATTCCAGCATGTTTCTTATAATCCACCCATTACTCACCCAGAAGCACTTATCTGCTGCTGTGTCCTTCAGATATGTCGTCTTGGGGTTCCTTCTCCTCATGGTAGTTTTCTTTTTTGTCGGGGTCCTCCTCCTCACCGTCTTCTTGGTTCTCATTTTTTTTACCTCATTTCTAGTTGTTTATCCTGTTTTCAGTCTTATTCGAAAGTCCGTTAAAGTGTTCATGAATGCAATGAATGCGTCATGGGGTTTATCGTAGACATTAAAGTATTTATGGACATCACCGTCATTAAACCATTTAGTGCACATGTAGTAGAAGTGGTCTGCGGTTTGGAGTCTGCGCCACTCCTCCATAAGCCGTTCATCCCCACTTTCCCTCACCTCGGTTTCTAACTGATAAAGGTTTTCTATGGCACTTTTCTGCATGGAATTCCCCAGCCAGGCGCTTAAATCCCTTTCTATATCTGCCCAGGAGACTATCTGGGGTATGTCGAGTTCAGCTACAGGTTCATAGGATTCAACTACTTCGGAGGGGGTCATAAAGCAGTTGTCCGGATTCCTAAGGATTTTTTTAGGGAGGTCTCTTAAGAAACTGAATATGCCGGTGTCCTCCCACTGATGCTCCCCGAATGTTTCATAATCCATGAACAGGTTCACCACATTACCATTCCCGTTTACGGCATTTATCCAGGATGAGTACTTATCTGCAGTCAGGGGCCATTCACCCCATGTTTTTTCAGAGAACCTGAAGGCGATGTCATCAGAAAGCCGGTAGTTCTTCAGCAAAAGCTTCATATCCCTTGTCCCGGCGGGTTTATATAAAAAATTCGGGCTTCTCCAGCCTAGGATGTAATCAGCCCCCTCTGCAAGAACCCCTTTATACCCCATCTCTTCTGCTACATATGCCAGGTAGTTGTTGTATATAAGTTCCGTGTTTCTAAAGACCGTTGGTTTATAACCGAAGAGCTCCTTTATCCTGCTTCTGTGTAATTCAACCTGCTTTAGGAATTCCTTTCGTGAATACAGAAAGGCGAGGGAGTGGTAGTAGGTTTCATCCAGTAATTCCACACAGCCTGTATCAACCAGTTTCTGAAAGCTTTCAATCACCTCCGGGGAATACTCCTGGAATTGATCCAGGGCTACTCCGGTAATGCCGTAACTTACCTTAAATTGCCCCCCGGTTTCATTAATCAAATCCAGGATTAATTTGTTGGTGGGTAAATAGCATTTTTCTGCAACCTTCCTCATTATCGAGGAATTCTTTTCATGATCGAAGTAATCGCTATTCTTCCCTATATCAAACACAGGATATTTCCTCAGCCTGTATGGTTGATGGACCTCGAAATAAAAACATACTGCTACCATTTTATCGTTGATACGGCTTTTTCATAAATATCTATGCATTTTTTTGCTGGTTGATTCCAGCTGAATCCCTTGATTTCACTTAATCCCTCCTCCCTAAGTGTTTCACTTAATTCAGGGTAATTCAATACCGCCAGGATCTTGTTTACCATCTCGTTTATATCCCAGAAATCTGCAGTCAAGCAGTTTTTTACCACTTCTGAGACACCGGATTGTTTTGAGGCTATGACGGGTGTGGAATTCTTCATGGCTTCCAGTACCGTAAGGCCGAAGGGCTCTGATATGGAGGGCATGACGTAGACATCCGCCATCCTGTATGCTTTATCAACATCCTTTCCAAAGAGGGAGTCGGTAAACAAGACCTTATCGCCGATTCCCAGGTTTGCCGCCTCCTCCACTATGTAGGGGAACATATCGCCGCTGCCGGCCATGACGAAACGAACCCCCTCATCTACTTCGGAAACCTTTTTAGCAATCCACAGGAAATGATCAAGACCCTTCTGGATAGTCATCCTGCCCAGGAATAGAACGACTTTGTGGTGTTTTCTGATTCCAGAACCGCCTTCATATGATGATGGTTCGTATTCAGCATCGATGGAGTTATGGACTACATGAATCTTTCCGGGATTTATATTATAGTGTCTGGTAATCATATTCTTTGTGTAATTACTCACAGAGATTATATAATCTGCTTTATCCATACCCTCTTTTTCCAGGTGATATACATACTCATTGGGGTTTCCTATGGTCCTGTCTAATTCCGTGGCATGTACATGCATTATCAACGGAACTTTATGTCTTTTTTTGTCTGCTATTTTTTTAGCCTCTATCCCTGCGGAGTAAGTCAACCAGTCATGGCAGTGGATTACATCAAATTCCTCTTCATCCGCTATTTTTTTAGCCTCCATAGAGTAGCGGCGGACTTCCTGAAACAGATCATCGCCATATACGTTCCCTGAGCTGCTATTGCTGGATTCATCCAGGTATACTTCTGTGTATGTCTTTGGGGTGATGTATGGTTTCAGGATGGAGTTAACGTGTCTAAACTTGATTCCCTTGCATCCGGGGCAGAGAATCCTCATGTGATCCTGGTCAGTGCTGCCTTCTATCCGGGGCAGGATGAAGGTTATGTCTATACCCTGCCTGCTTAATCCTTTAGTTAGTCCATAGCAGGCTGTTCCCAGGCCCCCGCTGTTGAAGGGAGGGAACTCCCATCCAAACATCAATACCTTCATTCTATTTCTTCATCCTGTTTTGTTCAAAAAACCGTTCAATTTGATAAATAAGATTTCAAACAAGTGCCGATAAATACCTGTTTGAAAAGGTCTTCCTGTAATTAATTTATCCTCTATATTTAAATAGATTAATGAACTCTTTTATCATTTCTAATCTAATCTTATATACTGTGGAGATTGCTAAATACGGACAACCTAAACAAATCAGGGTTAAGGAGATTGAAAGGCTGAAGCTGGAGAATTACGTAGTGGATGAATCCGGGAAAAGGCCTGTAGTCATATCGGTGGTTATGCCCACCTTCAACAGAAACGACAAGGAGTACAACAGGACCGTTGCGAACATCATCAACACCCTGGGGAATCTGATAGATAATGGAGTGATCGATGAGGTGGTCATAGCTGAAGGCTCCCGGAGAGAAGATGGAACCCCTGACAGTGAATTCATGGAGTTTTTGTTAGCAACGGCAATAAGCTACTGCAGGACGTTCGAGAATGAGGTGAACTTCATAAGGGCTATGCCCGAGGGGAAGCAAAAGGCTTTGCAGGGTAGGTATGACTTCTCATTCAGGATACTTAGTCAGGTGGATGAGGAACTGCATAAAATCTATTTAAAACACAATATCCTCACCGAGGAAGAGCTTGAGATTCTGAAGCACGGTAAGGGGGCTAATATGTGGTTCTCTGTTCCGGTAACTTACGGCGACATAGTATGTTTCATAGACTCCGATATTGTTTCCTTCAAGAAACACTACATCAAAGGCTTATGCAGGCCCATCCTGCTTGGCTGGAGGTCTGAGAGTGAAATAAGTGATAACAGATCCTCCATACTCTACACCAAGGCCGCTTATATCAGACAGCATAAGATTCCCGGCGGATTCAGGATGGGGGGCAGGTTAAGCAGGTTATTTGGTATCCCCATCTTTAATACCTTAGCCCGACGGAATATCCTCAACGGCCTGGATTCAGTATCTTATCCCTTCAGCGGGGAATGCGCGATAGCTAGGGAGACCCTGAATGAACTGCAGTTCTCTAACGGCTATGATATAGAGCTTTCCATCCTCTGCCAGCTATGGAGGAAATATGGGGTAGATAAGGTTGCCCAATACGACTTCGGATTCTTCAGACACATGCCAGGGGATGATAAACACGCTGAAGATATGCTTCTTGAAATCTCCATGGCCTTGTTTTACTGGATTAAACAATATAACCTGGAATATAAAATGGGGGATATAGACGACCTGCTTGATGAATACAGTAAAACCGCTGCCGGTATGCTGGATGTCTACAAGAAGATTGCTCAGGAGCATCCCGGCAGGATTAGATACGGGATGGGGGAGGTAGAGATGGATATGGAAAAGATTTCCAGATATAAAAAGATTATAAAAGAGGGATACAACCTCGCAGAAACAAACGAACCTAAGTTACTGAAATCCTGGTCTGACGTCAAAAAACAGATGGATTCCAAAACAGGATACAGTTACCAAAACCTGAAATCTACACTACAACAAAGAGTGAACAAATTCACCTCAATGACCCTCCTATCATACATCCGGATTTACGTAGACCGCTCAGTAGAAATCATCGCTAAACACACTGAATAAAACAACCTTCAGACAAAATTTCTTGTCATCAGAACGAATTGTGGGGTTTCAAACGAGCCTTTGGCTCGTAACTGCTCCACTTCGTTCCGCATCACTCCGTTCAACCCCACGAATGCCTTGCCCTAAACGAAAAAAAATGGATTTTATTATCTACACCGACCTTGATGGAACCCTTCTGGATCACGACACCTACTCCTACCTTAAGGCAACTCCTGCCTTAAATGAAATCAAAAAAAAGGGGATACCATTAATCTTCTGCACCTCCAAAACCCGGGCGGAGATTGAGGTCTACAGGAGAGAATTATCTCTGAAAGACCCTTTTATTTCAGAGAACGGGGGGGCTATCTTCATCCCTGAAGGATATTTCCCCAAAGAGGAGGTGGGAAGGGTAACTGGTGGCTATAATGTGATTGAGCTTGGAACCGAGTATGATAAACTGAGGAGGGTCCTGGATGAAATAAGAAGCAGGGTGGATTGCCGGATTGTTGGTTTTGGGGATATGGCCCCTGAGGAATTATCCAGGGACTGCGGCATTAGTCTAGGGGAAGCGGGACTGGCTAAGAAACGGGAGTATGATGAAGCCTTTAGGATGGAAGGAACGGATGAGGCGATAGGTGAGGTACTTAACCTCATCAAAAAATCCGGCTTTCACTACACTAAAGGAGGGAGATACTATCATCTTATGGGGGAGAATGATAAGGGTAAGGCAGTGAGGATTCTAACTGACTTTTATAGAAAGAAATACCCTGAGGTTAAGACCATTGCTCTTGGGGATTCCGGGAATGATTACCCGATGCTAGATAATGTCGACGTCCCTGTTTTAATAAAGAGGCCTGAGGGGTATGCCGGGTTTAAGAGGAAGGGTTTAATCCGGTCTAACCGGGTTGGTCCTGCGGGCTGGAATGATGTGGTTTTAGATTTGATTAAGAAATGAATTTCAGGGAAGACACCTTGTTGTTATCTATCTCAATCCTCATCCTTGGTCTAGGTAACCTGAAGAGGTCGAAGTCAAACGCCTCAATATATTCCTCCAAACCTTTTTTCGGCATGCTCTGGAGCATTGCACCAAAACCCCCTCTGAATACTGTGGCCCTCTGTTTAGCGTAAGCTAAGTCATCCTTAACCTTCTCCCCTCTTGGAACGTGGTGGTGAACGAATGTGTTACAGAAAGCCGTTGGTATGCCTTTCGCCTCAATCAGGGTGTTCCAGAAGTTCTCTATTGTGAATCCTGTG
>JAYEKX010000157.1:0-2014 GCA_034716875.1 Candidatus Altarchaeota archaeon
AAGAAACTTAATCAAAGAGTGGATGTTGTACCTAAGAGGGCGTTAAGAGAAGAGATTAAAGAATTGGTGTTAAGGGAGGTAGTTTCATTATGAGAAGAGATTATATACTCAATACTCCTTCAAATATTCTTACCCCTACACATATTTAAATACTGCTTTTTTTAAGAGAAAGTAGGGGTAAACCTCAGAAAAATCCTGATGGGACCGCCGAGATTCGAACTCAGGTCCATAGCTCCCAAAGCTACGAGGATAAACCAAGCTACCCTACGGTCCCATTTAGTCTTGTTTAATGAATTTATGTGGGGGTAAGCGAACGTAGTGAGCGCATCCCGCACTCGCACTTTGCAACTCTTCGAGTTGCAAGGTCCTTGACTCCAAAGGAGTCACGGATGTAAACTGGGCGTGACAGTTGAACTCAACCTACCCTACGGTCCCGTTGAAGGGGGATAACAGTAATATATTCGTATTTAATTGAATTAAATCCTAGGGTGTCGATGGTAAGACTTCATCAGGTTGTTTAGATGCGTTTCTCCAGAATGCTGTTGTATCCTCCCCCGGTGTGCAGGGGCTAGAGCCTAAGCCATGTGGGTTAGTATTAGCACCCAGAAATACGCAGGTGGCGTAATAACAACCAACGGCGCCAAGTACGTGTGAGGGATATAACATGTTATACTTATGTCCTCTGCTGTTCATCCAGTCATCAATAACCTCTCTTGGGGTTGTGTCCTCCTTAGGTATGCCCTCGGGGGAGTGAAGCATTTCCCCAATATTCTCGGCAATAGTGTATTCACTAAGGTTATACCCCTCTTTAAAGTCTTTAACGCACTTTCCTTCAGGGGTTACATGATCATAATATTTTTTCTCATACATATCCCTACACCTGAATACTGCCAGAGCATATAATCTATCATCCCACTGTAATGGTTCTCTATTATATTGTCTCCTGATTATGTTTAAATCTTTAAACGCTTCCATACACTCCTTTTTTCTCTCGGGTGGTTTAGGGGTGGAAGCCGGCTTCTGGGGTTCATTCACTTTAAGGTGTTGATACCCGTGTGTTAAATATAGTGCCACAATAAGTGAAAGCGTCAACAAACCGATTATCCACAAGAGATCTGTTTTAGCCATTCTCTATTGCTTCTGTGGGTTATGAATCAGTGGGTTATTGATGTAGTGCTTAACTTCACCCCTTCCTCTTCACCCCCTTCATCATGGATTCATACTCCTCCCCCAGCCTCACCCACTCCTTCTCATCTGACCTGATGCATATAAACAAGATAGTTATGATGAAAACATAGAGAAACAGGAAGGCATAGAAACTATGCACCAAACCCTCCGTATCCGTTATAAGCGACTTAAAGCCCTGAAGATACCATAACATAAACAAGGAAACCAATAGAAATAGATTAGAGAGGCCGCAGAAGATTATGGTGTAAAAAAAGACATAGGACGCCCTGCCTTGAAACCCCACATTATCGACCGGAATCCTCTGGGATATTGCATACCTTACCTCATCACACTCAATGTAAACCCAATTAGCTCGATTAGAGAGTACCAGAAAGGGTATGGAGATTATGCAGCTAACTGCTACCGATATGAACATCTGCGAAATACCAAGAGGCTTGAAGCCGAGAAAAAAGCCGTGGATAAAATAGCCGACAGCAAAAAACGACATAAATATGAAGGGAAAAGTTATCACTAAATACTCCTTTCTATCCATCGCAAACCATTTTCTAAAGCCTGATCTAATCATCTTTGTATTGACTCAAGTGCGTTTATAAATCCCTCAGTCTCCCTGGTAGTCCCCACAGAGACCCTGACGTATTCGCCCACAAAACCATGGAATCCCCCGAAGTTCCTTACTATAAATCCCTCACCAAGCATCTTTTTGAAGAATTCGGTGGCTTTCATGGGACTCACATCCATTAAGATAAAGTTTGCTTCCGATTTATAAACCCGGAATCTCTCACTTAACTTCCTAAACAGGATTTCTCTGTCTGTTTTTATCTTACCC
>JAYEKX010000158.1:0-8222 GCA_034716875.1 Candidatus Altarchaeota archaeon
GACCATAGCTACCACAGAAAATACACTTCCTACCCTCCAAAAACTTTACGGTAAACTTTTTAGCCATTCACACCAGTTATATATGTCGGTTTCCATAGATAACTGGTACGAAAACTCCCTAATCACCTTTTATACTTTAAAAATAAATTAAAAGAAATCAGATTATGGCGCCGATTTCTTTTATGATTCTACATGTTTCCTCCGCAGCCTTCTGGGCAGCCTCCGCGGTTTTTGCTCCTGTTATGATCATTTTCCCTGATCTGAAGACCAACATAACCGTTTTAGGTTCAGCTAATCTAAAAACCAGGCCCGGGAACTGCTCCGGCTCATACTCGGTATTCTCACTCTCCATTGCTAAGAGATCAAGGTTGACCTTGAAATCCACCTTCGACGACGCCACAATGTTCTGGATCTCTATACTCGGTTTTTCCTTAACTTCAATGCCTCCCTCCTTAAGCTTCTCCAATAAGTGCTCAACCGCCCTCTTTATGTCCTCTTTTGACCTAGCTCCTGTGCAGATGACTTTCCCGGAACTAAAGATTAACATAGCCAGTTTCGGCTCACGAATCCTGTAAACAACACCCGGGAACCTATCCGGGTTATACTCCAAGCCAGTGGTTATTTCCACAAGTTTCTTTAAATCAATCTTCAGATTGAGTGTTATGGCGGAAACCATATTCTCTACTTTAACATTCATTGCCATTTTTTTTTGAATTTTTTATTGAATTATAAAGTATAGTCATACTTTATAATAGCCAACAAATAGGAAAAATTTTCTTGTTGGAAAATTTTTGCTTGAATTCATTTCATGAATTTTCTTGCCCCCTAGTTAGTAATTATTCTAATTACATGCAATTAAATTCAAGGATATAGTCTCAATAAGGGGGTGAAAGAGAATGCAACATTATCTGTGATGGTTACATATCCCCTGTTTCAGGCGTTATATCCTATTTTCTTGATGATGTTCTCCAGCTGCATCTTATCCCACTTCAGGAAATAATCCTGATTCCGTGGAATCCAGCCCTCTATTATCAGGAAGCCTTTATAGGGTCTCAAGTCCCCTAAAAATTCCTCAAAGTCGATGTTTCCCAATCCAAGGGGGAGGTGGTCATTCCCTCCGGTATTGTCGCTTATGTGAACGTGAAATATGTATTCCCTCAGACCCTCTATATACTCCTTAGGTGTGAGGCCTGTGGTGTTTACATGAGCCACATCCAATGTTAGTTTGAAATTCTCTGAATTCACTTCCTCCACCATCCTCTTTATTTCCTGAATGTGAACCCCCATGGCCTTGGGTTTACTGGCGATATTTTCCATACATAGTTTAACATCCAAGTCCTCTGCAGTTTTTGTTATTTCCCTGAAGCTCTCCATCATCATATCAAAGGTCTTATTCCTCCTGTATTTCCTTGAAGCCACATACCCCGGATGCACCACCACTATCCCTGATTCAAGGTAATTAGCGACCTCTATACACGTCTTTACCTGTTTTATTGCCTCATTTTTAACCCCAATATTCCAACTTGCAATATTGAGGTCATGGTAAGGTGCATGCAGGGAAACACCAACATCCAGTGTACTTAATATATCCCTTATCTCTTTCTTAGTCTTCTTTACTTTGTTTGTGCACCATCCGGGAAACATAGGATTCTGGCAGAGTATTTCCACGCACTCAAAGCCGAGGTCATTTACTGCATGGTTTATAACGTAATCTAAATCCAGTTTTTGATAGTCCCAGAATATCTGTGCCGCAAAGCCGATTTTCATTTTATCTTTTAGTATACTTAATTATTTATCTCCTGAAATTAAAATAAACACATAACTTTTTTGTTGAAATGGATATAACAATTGTTCATATATCCGATGTCCATGTAGGGAAGATAAATTTCATGCCCGGGAAGCTTGAAACTGCCATATCTGAGATAAACTCCCTTGATCCAGACGTAATAGTTCTTAGCGGGGATATAACCATGTTTGGTTTCGAGGCTGAGTATGAGCGTGCAAGAGAGTATATGAATAAATTTGATAACAGGGTTCTTTTAGTGCCTGGAAATCATGATGCAAGGTATATGGGATATATCTACTTCGAGAAATTCTTTGGAGAACGAAACTGGGTTGAAAAGATTTCTGATGAATTAGTTATTATAGGTATAGATACGAGCATTCCTGACCTGGATGAGGGTACTGTAGGCAGAGGAAAACACGGGTGGTTGAGTAGGGAATTAAAGAAGATTCCGGAATCATCATGTAAGGTTGTTACACTACATCACCACCTTGTTCCAATCCCTATGACCGGACGGGAGAGGGCTGTTCTGACGGATGCTGGTGATGTTTTGGATATACTGGTCAGGGAAGGGGCTGATCTAACACTAAGCGGTCATAGACACACCCCCTGTGCATGGATAGTTAACAATCTGGCTGTAGTAACGGCTGGCTCAGCCTCATCTGAGAAGGTGAGAGCTACGATAAAACAGAGCTATAATATAATCCGGATTACTGATGAATTCATAAGGGTAAGGTGTAAGGAGGTTGGCGGGAAAGAGACTGTGATGGCTAAATACGACCGGATTAAGGGTAAGGATTATGTGATTACGGATATCTGAATGTTTAAATCTTTATGGTCATCAGTGGCTGTAGTTTAGCCACCGGATCGCCTAGATTATACTCCATTATCTTCTCTATTATCTCCTTGCCCCTGTAGTCGAACGGAAGCTCGCGGGGATTCATAATGATCATTTCCCCGAAAGATGATACACCTCTCTTACCCATATCATCAATCCTGGAGACTGGTTTCGCACCACTTAAAACAAAATTATTCCCTATTGCTGTTTTAATAACCTCTATAGAGGTATACTCTAAATTAATTTTATAACCTCCCCCATGAGGCAGTATGTTCACTCCCCTCAGTTTTTCTGTCATACCCATCTCATCCGTCCTCTCCTGTATGCCTGTTCTACCCATAACCTCATCTGACAGATTCTTTTTCCCCCTGAATATGTACATGGGGATATCCCATCTCAGCGCGACCGGAAACAATGCTTCACCCGGGGGATAGGATTTATCCATTGTGTCATGGCAGCCTAATCTTACCTCATTTCTGGCAAACAACCCCTGGTGTGTTAGGTTAGAGATGATTTCACACTCCCCGAGAACCTCTCTGGCTAACAGTTCCCTCCTCCTTTTGGAGAATCTCTCAATGTCGTTCCATGTCCTGTAATATTCTTTCCCTAATTCACCATCTAATACGGATATCTCCCCTAAGGGGGTTTTAATCCACTCCCCCTGGTCTATCATGTCATATATCTCATTTTTTCTCTCTGGTCCGGAGCCATGTAGTATAGCGTAATTACATTCCTCAGGCATTCTCTTTTCTATGTCGGGTGAAACACCCAATACCTTGTAGAACTCAAAGAAGTGATTGCCTTTCCCAAAGTCGGGTGTGATTTTAATACCGTCTATGGACAGGTCAGAGTCTTCCACATTAGATACCTGCTCTATGATCTCTTTTTTCGGGGGTAGTTCATCCAGTTTAGCTATTACCATCCCACAGCTGTTTGGCCTTAACTCCGGGAAGAATACACCCTCATCAGGCCATTTAATCACGGCTCCGTAGCCGAAACCGCTCATCCATCTTCCGATGTTTCGGGTTATGGTGGCATCCGGTCCAAACAAGCAGAAAACATCTTCGCTATCTAATGCATGCATCATCTTCCCTATGCCGTTTTTCATGTTTTCATAGGCTAACGCCGACGCCAGGTCTCTGGGGCCTAAAGAGAATATCCTTTGATGCGCAAAATCCCGGAGTTCCCCCCCCTGCATATCCCCTATAGGTTTCATTTTATTATCTTATCAATCATATTACTTATTCAGAGAATAAAAATAAGGAAATGTTTCTGCTTGTAGACGAGAAGGGTAGGAAGTACCTGGTGAAGGGGGATTCGGATTTACATACCAACTATGGGGTGATTAGTGCTGGGGAGCTGGATGAGAAGAATGTTGGTAGTGTAGTAGAGACTCACAGCGGCAGGAAATTTTTCATTATCCCACCTCAGATCATTGACTTCATGGAGAAGGCCAGGAGGGGTCCTCAGGCAATGACCCTGAAGGATTGCTCTCTAATTGTCGGTTATACCGGGATCCGCTCTAAAAGCAGGGTGGTGGAGGCTGGTTTAGGCTCCGGAGTCTTATCCATGTCTCTGGCTAATACTGTGGCTCCGGCTGAACTGGTTTCCTATGAGATTCGTGAGGATTTTAAAGAGATTGCTGAAGGAAACTTCAAGAGATTCGGAGTCAATAACGTGAAAATAAAGATGAAGGACATCTATGAAGGAATCGATGAAAAGAATCTTGATTTAATCATGCTCGACCTCCCGGAGCCCTGGAGGGTGGTTGAACACGCCAAAAAAAGCCTTAAGGCCGGGGGTCATCTGGTTTCATACTCCCCCAGTATTGAGCAAAACAAGAGGTTATTCGATGCATTAGGAGATAATTTCATCTCGGAAACCATGGAGTCCCTGGTGAGGAACTGGGATATGAAGGTTGTCAGGCCCTACTCCCGGATGCTGGGGCATACCGGCTTTATAACGTTTGCCAGGTGGATGGGTGAAAAATAGTACTATGGAAACACTACTGGATGCTGATTACCTCATAAGGGATGACAAACCCGTCATCAGGTTGTTTTACAAGGGAGCGGATGGCAGGGCGGTTAAGGAGGTTACAGACTTTCAGCCTTACTTCTATGCGGTTCCGGTGGATGCCGGGAAATTAACAGATGAACTGAAGAAATTCGGGAAGGTCGTTGAGGTAGAGAAGAAACGAATGACTGATGTGCGGGGGGAGATTGATGCCCTCAAAATCACTGTTAAACAACCCAGGGATGTGCCTGAACTCCGGGGTGAGGTGAAGAATCTGGAGTACTGTCGGGAAGTCAGGGAGGCGGACATACCGTTTGCTCACAGGTATCTCATAGATGCGGGGTTAACGCCGATGGAGGGGTGTGAAGTGGTTGGTCTGAATATTGCAGCTTTTGATTTGGAGGTCTATAATCCCGGGGGCGAGCCGGATTCAGGGAAAGACCCTATCATAATGATAAGCTATGCCGACAACCTCGGTCTTAAGAGGGTTTGGACATACCGCTCAAATGATGCTAAACCCGATTACGTTGAGGTCCTCTCTAATGAACTCGAAATCATAAAAAAACTTATGGAAACAATCAGGGAGCAGAATATTGACTTAATCACCTCCTATAACGGCGACAACTTCGATTTCCCCTACCTCAAGGATCGGGCGGATAAATATAAGCTTAAACTCGACATTGGGCTGGAGGGCTCTCTGGTGAGGCTTGAGAGGAGGGGGATGAACACCGGTGCCCGCGTAAGGGGCAGGCCGCATGTGGACATGTACCCTATCTCCCGGCAGGTTTTCAACATATCCAGGTACCGGCTGGAGGATGTTTACATGGAGCTTTTCGGCACGGAACTGGTGGATATTAAACCAACCGATATGGCCCGGATCTGGGATTCCCCTAAGAGTGATGAATTCAATAAGTTTCTGGAGTACTCGATGAGTGATGCAGCCTCCACCCTACGGATTGCTGAGTCGCTCCTCCCGCTTCAGTATGAACTCTCAAGGATAGTCGGTCAAACCGTCTATGAATGCTCAAGGGCGGGTTCGGGTCAGCGGGCTGAGACCATGTTTGTCAGAAAGGCTCATGAGAGGAATATACTGGTGCCGAATAAACCGTCTGACAGGATTGCTGAGGAGCGGCAGAAGTCGTCTTACACTGGGGCGTATGTTGTTGAACCGAAACGCGGGATTCACGACAACATAATCCTCTTCGACTTCAGATCATTGTATCCCAGTATACTTGTTTCCCATAACATCGATCCCTCGACGATAGACTGCACATGCTGCCCGGACGACATAAACAAATCCCCTGAAGGGCATCACTTCTGCGAAAAGAATGAGGGATTCATACCCGGTGTTCTTAATGAATTGATACTGAAGAGGATTGAAATTAAGAATAAACTAAGGAAGGAAACGGATCAGGAGAAGAAGCGGGTGTTGAATGTCGAGCAGCAGGCGATCAAGATTCTGGCTAATTCCATGTATGGTTATTATGCCTTCGCCCGGGCGAGGTGGTATTCAAAGGATTGTGCCGAGGCGATAGCTGCATTTGGCCGGGAATACATCCACAAGACTATTAAAAGCGCGGGGGAGCATGGATTTGAAATCATTTACGGCGATACTGATTCAGTCTACTTAACACTGCCTGGTGTGCAAGATACTGCCGAAATTATAAAGGACGCCCGCATATTCTCTGAAAAGATTAATGAGGAGCTGCCTGAGGCGATGGAGCTTGAATTCGAGGGGTTTTATCCGAGGGGGATTTTCATAACAAAAAAGAGGTATGCTTTAATCGATGAGAAGGGTAAGTTGAGTGTGAAGGGTTTGGAGACCCGGCGGAGGGATTGGGCTAATGTAGCTAAGACGACGCAAGTGGATGTATTGAATGCGATTCTTTTGGATAAGGATCCAGAGAAGGCGGTGGAGATTGTGAAGGGTGTTGTCCGTAACATTAAAAGCGGGGGGGTTTTTCTCAGGGATTTAGCGATAAATACGCAGATTACGCGGGGGTTAGGGGAGTATGTAACTAAGGGGCCGCATGTGTTGGCGGCGGAGAAGGCGATACGTGAGGGTATGGATTTTGGGCGGGGGAATATGGTGACGTATATCGTAACAAAGAGGGGCAGTAGTATAAGTGATAAGGCCCGGGTTATCGATTTTGTTGAGGAGGGCGATTATGACGCGGATTACTACATCAATAATCAGGTTATTCCTGCGGTCTTAAGGATTCTTGAGGCCTTGGGTTATTCAGAGGATGAGTTAAAGGGTTTGGGTAAGCAGATGACGCTAGGGGGGTTTTAGTTGTTTCATCCTCTATCTCATCCCTTACCCCCCCTCAAATCTTCCTGCATCAAAGATCCCTATCAACCCCCTCTCTGTTTATGCGGGTGATGGTATGGGTGCCGGATATGTCTTAAGCAGATCTCTTTTCTCAAGTTCCTTCGTCAATTCATGATACCTGTTTTTTATCGCCGACTCAGGAACATCCGCGAAACCGGCAATCTTCTGAGCCTTCACATCCTTCGTTATGTTCGCGGCGAGATATATGGCTGCCGCTGCTATGCTGATAGGCACTTTACCTGAGATAATCCCGCATTTCCTTGCTTTCTCCAGTATCTCCATAGCCTTAGCCTCTGTTTCCCCGGAAACCCCTCTCTCGCTCGCTAACCGGGGTACGTAATCTGCTGCCGTAACCACAGGCATTCTCATACCCAGTCTTCTGCAGATAGTCCTGTAGCTTCTTCCGATATCCTTTCTCTTTACTCCGGAGACTCCCTCTAATTCCTCCAGGGTCTTTGGAAGCCTGTGGTGTCTGGAGATTAAATAGATTATTGCAGCAATTACACTCTCTATTGATCGTCCCCTGACGATGCCTTTGTTCACGCATTTCCTGTAGAGTCTGGCACACTCCTCTTTGATATTGTTGGGGACGTTTAGGTGAGCGCACATCCTGTCTAATTCAGGTAGTGCGATGGAGAGGTTCCGGTCCACGGATGTTCCCATCCTGGATCTCCTCTGCCATTTCCTGAGTCTGTAGAGCTGAGCCTTCCTCTCTGAGGGGATGGCACTTCCCTTGATATCCCGGTCGTATCTATCTATCTCTGTTGTTAATCCGATATTCTGTTTAGCAAATCTTAATGGGCCTCCAGTCCTCGCTCGTTTATTCATCTGTTCCTCGTCAAAGGCCCGCCATTCAGGGCCGAAGTCAAATAACGTATCAATCAGAACCAAGCCACAGTTTCTACATAATACTTCACCATGCTTGTAGTCAACTATCGTATATTTATTCCCGCATGCTTTACAGACCTCCATCTTAATTCACCACCTATTAAGTTGAAATAATTTACTCTAAAGGTACCTGAATGGTTCTAAACCTTCTAAGACTCTTTGATCCTCTACACTCTACATTCCTACAATATAACGCAACCACCTGTGAGAACACACTCAACACAGGAAATACTCAATCCTCTCTTCTTCTACAATATACTATTGGTACTTTCAGGTATAAATACTTTTCGGTTTATCAGGCTTTGCTAATAAAGTCGGTTTTGCTCATAAAGTCAGGAGGTTGCTCATAATGTCTAAACAGGTGTGTT
>JAYEKX010000159.1:0-8222 GCA_034716875.1 Candidatus Altarchaeota archaeon
GATGTGGTGCTAGTGGTTGAGGTCGTTGAGGTCGTTGTGCTGGTGGTTGAGGTCGTTGAGGTCGTTGTGCTGGTGGTTGAGGTCGTTGTGCTGGTTGAGGTCGTTGATGTGGTGCTAGTGGTTGAGGTCGTTGAGGTCGTTGTGCTGGTGGTTGAGGTCGTTGAGGTCGTTGTGCTGGTGGTTGAGGTCGTTGTGCTGGTTGAGGTCGTTGATGTGGTGCTAGTGGTTATCGTCGTTGTGGTACTGGTAGTTGTCGTAGTTGTAGTGGTGTCACCAATTACTGTGGAGAGGGATAGGATTACACCTAAGAGAAGGATAGAAATCAGCATATACTTATTCATACGTGGACATCCGATAACCCTGTTCATGATATATATTAAGTATAAATATAAATATGTTGATATATTTATATAGTAATATTATGTTGATACATACTTGATTAAGATAATGAAAATAGAGAGGGTCTCTACGGGGATTCCAGGTCTGGATGAACTTATGGAGGGAGGGATACCGAGAGGGGCGGCGGTTCTTGTCACCGGGGTGCCGGGATGCGCCAAGACCACATTTGGGTTGCAGTTCATTGTTAAGGGTGCAATGGAAAGTGGTGAAAAAGGCGTATTCATCAGTTTGGAGGAGAAAATAACGCAATTAGCCAGACAATTCATGATTTACGGTTATGATATACTGAAGATGCAGGAGGAGGGGAAGATATTATTGATCCACCCCGAGATAAATATTGAGGAGGGAGAGGATCTCCTAAAGAAAATAACGGGGGATGATTTTATGGGGAAGATAACGGAGTTTGGGGCCCGGATGGTCGCCATAGACCCCCTGAATCTCGTCACACAGTTTAGTGGAGGTTATGGGGGTGAGAGACGGAGTGTGGAGAGGCTTATACATGCATACAAAAAGTTGGATTGTACCACCCTATTCACCCATGAAAGGGCTTGCGGTGGGGAGGATATAACCTATGGGGTACAGGACTTTGTGGTGGATGGTATAATCTATTTGCAGTTAATACGTAGAGAGGTCCCGTTTGAAAATAGAATGGCTTTCTTTGACAGGAAATTAAGTATACTCAAAATGAGGGAAACCGATCATGGGCAGGGGTTTTATCCCCTCAGGATAGAAAAAGACGGGATTCACATCTACCAATAACAATATATAGATGTATAAACATAGTATTATATTAAATAAACCGGTATGAGTATGTCAAATATTATCAGTATCGTTTCTGGTAAAGGCGGGGTGGGAAAGACCACCTTTTCTGTAAATCTGGCTGCCGCGTTAAATGAATTCAGTAGAGATAATACGGTAGTCGATGTAGATGTTGGTAACCCTAACCTGGCACTGCATCTTGGGCTCCAGCACACTCCCCTAGCTATCCAGGATGTTCTGAACGGCGATGCAAAGATTCATCATACGATACACGTACATTCCACGGGATTAAGAGTCATCCCAGCTTCTTTATCCGCGAAAAAATCCACGGCAGATTTCTCAAAATTAGGGAAGATACTCAGTGAACTGCAGGGTATTGTATTACTGGATTCACCACCCGGATCGGGTAAGGATATAGTCCCTATACTGGAGTCATCAGACACCATAATCGTGATAACAAATCCGGAGGTGTCTGCGGTTACAGATGCTGCAAAGCTGATTAAGTTAGCCAAGGACATGAAAAAAGAGAGTATTGGAGTGGTGATTAACCGGGTGAGGGATGATTTTTTTGAACTTACCTCAGATGAGGTTGAAATTATGTGTGAGGCCCCGATAATCTCTAGGATACCTGAGGATTCCAACATAAGGAAAGCAGTCTTTGAAAATCTCCCGGTTTTACATAGGAATCCATACTCAAATGCCGCCATAGCATTCAGACATCTGGCTGCAAGATTGATTGGCGAGGAATACGTACCACCCACGTTTTTGTTCCTGAGGAGGATACTGAACAGATAATGAAAAAATCAAAATTAATCCTGATAGGTGTAGGAATATTGATAATATTTTTATCATGCAGCATCTCCTTTGCCGATATTGAGGTGGTTAATGTAGACATACTCCCTGACTCTGTTTGGCTGCATGAAAATCCTGTGATAGAGATATTTGCAAGATGTGAGGTTGATGGGGTTTTCATATCCGATGCCGATGTAAAGGCTAGTATATATCCCCCCGGGTTTTCTTCACCCACCATGTCACCCACCCTACACTACGACCCGGAGAGTGAACGTTATCGATATTCATTTAAATCACCTTTCTATAAAACCGGAAAATATAATGTGGAGGTGACATGTAGTCGTGACCAGGATTCTTCCACTGCATCAGGGGAATTTATAGCACATAAGCTGGAGTTGAATATAATAAGGGATGGCGTCAGTTCAGTTGATGCCTATATGGGGGGTGAACTGAAATTATATGTTGAATTCCTGATGGATGGTGAGTTAGTTCCGCCTTCACAGGACACCTTCGATGTGTATATCGATAAGGAAAATGTAGAGCAGGATTCAGTTCCGATTATAGTGGATAATTACCAGGAAATTACTGTGGAAATTCCCCTTCGTCCGCGATATATCGATGAGGAGGGCACGTATGATCTTGAGGTTATTGGAGAATACGGGGATGGTGAGAGGATTACCATCAGTGCCGAAAAAAAGGAATTCATAAATGTACACCCGCCCCTGAAGATAGATCTACAGGAAGACGTTATACAATGTCCGTTTGGTTCCACCTGCGAGAGAGATCTTTCAGTAGCGGTGGTATTCGCAGCCGGCTCTATAGATGACCTCACCCTGGAGAATGTTGAAGCTGTTATTGTAGATACGAAGGCTAAGGGAAAGAAGATGTATATCGATAGCATGGTGTGTGATGATGCATCCGATACCTGCAAAATATCACTTGACATACCCTCTAACCTGGAACCAGGCTCCTATGATCTCTTTTTGACCCTGGCATACCCCCAGATATCCGATTATAAATACAAGAGTCAGGACTCCATTCCTCTGGAGGTGGTTCTACAACTCAGGGGCGATGTCAGAGATGCGTCCGGCAATATAGTGGATACACGAATCACGCTTGAGAATCAGGATACCGGGCAGATCATAATCAGGCGTACTGGTGTATCCGGGGACTATGCCCTAGACCTCCTTCCCGGTACATATGATATAACCCTGGAATTTACGGCAGATAAGGTTATATCCAGATTCGAGGATGTGTCCATAACTGACTCTGATATAGTTACAATTTCAGAAAACCTGATAAGATATGATAAAGATCATCTTAATTCAGGCATCCCCGGGGGTTTGCGTATAGTGAAGGTTATGGTTATAGAGTTTGCATTACCTTTTTCAAATACTTTGATCTATCTCCCCTATGACAGCTCCAAGGTGGATGGTGATGAGAATGATCTGAAGGTTTACAAGTGCGGGAGATGGAACTTCAAGAAAAGTTCATGTTCCGGGGAGTGGATCGGGCTGTGGAGTAAGGTCCATACCATCAAGGATATCATAGAGTTTGATGCTAAATCCTCCGGTGCCTTTGTTATAGGGGAGAAAAAAAGTCTGCGCCTAACTGATGTCGTGGTTAAAAATGAGATCGTGTATATGAGTGATACCGTGCATATTATTGGAAGGGTCATAGATAATGAAGGTAATCCGGTCGAAAGGGCTGTCGTTGAGTGTTCCTTCCCACGGTTTAATATATCCGATACATTCTCCAGTGGCACTGATGGAATCTTCACAGCAGATATTAACGCCCCTTATGTGGAGGGTCCGGTCACTCTAGTTATAGGGGTCAAAGGAGGGCCTTTTATTTCTTATAATGAGACCCTCACCCTTAATCTCATTCGGAGTAAAAAGTTGGATATAACCGGAATCCCGGATACGGTGGATATCGGTCTTGATGAGCCGAGGGTTATAACCTTTAAATTGTTTAACTCCGGTCAAACAGATCTTACCGACAAGATATACCTTAGTGTTGCTGGGATGTCCTCTGACTGGTATGAGATATTGCCCGCCAGTATTGACGGGCTTTCCGCTAATCAACAAAAATCAATCAATCTAAAGATTAAATTAACCAATGAGCTCTGTGGAGGCAGGTGTAAACAATTTACTTTAATCAATGTGGAGGCTAAATCCAATCAGGTCTCCAAGGATGTCAGTTTCACACTTAACATTCTTCAGCCCCCTGAGGAAGAGGCCGGGAAAGATACCTCTGAAGAGCAGGCGCAGGAAACCGAAACACCGGAATCCGGAATACCGGGTATAACGGGGTTTGTCATATCCCTGCCCTCCCTGGATAGCCCCTACATCCTATCATCTATAATTATTATCATGGTTCTGCTTATCATCAATAAAAAGAAGAAGGTGAAGAAAAAAAAGGGATTTGGTAAGATGGGGATAAGATCCCCTGTGGTAGCATCACTTCATAGAATCAAGGGGGGTATATAGGAAAGAAACTTCAGAAAGTTTCATCCAAAAAATAGGAAAAAGGCTTCGCCTTTTTGCTTGCAAAGATAGGAAAAATTCCTAAGGAATTTTTGCTTGCAAAGATTGCTATGCAATCTTTCCAATTCTCAGAGAATTTTTCCAATTGCTCTAAGCAATCTATCGACCCATCGAGAGATTGCTCTAAGCAATCTATCGACCCATCGAGAGATTGCTCTAAGCAATCTATCGACCCATAGTCTCTCAAAGAGACTCTGGGTAGTCTCTCAAAGAGACTCTGGGTAGTCTCTCAAAGAGACTCTGGGTAGTCTCTCAAAGAGACTCTGGGTAGTCTCTCTGAGAGACTCTGGATTTTCTGTGCACAAAAGGGGTCTATGACCCCCTTAGAACGCATTATAACAAACTAAACACTCATCCAAACTTATAAATCAAAAATGCCAAGGATAATAGGTGTATTCTCAGGTAAAGGGGGGGTTGGAAAGACCCTGTTGGTTTCTAATCTTGGGGTCAGCTTGGCGCAGGAGGGTTATAATGTAGCAGTCCTTGATGCTAATCTCACGGGGGCTAATCTCGGCTTACATCTCGGACTCATATCATATCCTGTTTCAATCCATGACGTTATGAAAAAGAATATCCCTTTAACCGATGCAGTATATAAACATGCCTCAGGGGTGGATGTGATCCCTGCTTCATTATCGCTTGAGGATACCCTGGATACGGAGCCCGTGAATATCAAGCAGAACATCCTGGATTCACTTGGTGATAAAGACTTCGTGTTGATGGATGTTGCTACAGGTCTTGACCGTGAAACACTTAATGCTATGGAAATGTGTGATGAAGCTATTATAGTAACGCATCCTGAATTACCCACTATCTCAGATGCATTAAGAACAAAGAATATTGCAAGGATATATGAGAAAAAAATTATAGGCATTGTTCTAAACAGGATCGGGAAAAACGATGAACTTAAAAAGGATAATGTCTCTACATTCCTTGAACTTCCTGTTATCGGGGTTATCCCTGAGGATCATTCGGTGAGAAGATCCATAGAGGTAAAAAACCCAATTGTCTTAGAAAACCCCCACCACAAGGTAAGCCTGGAGATAAGACGGATTACTCATTACTTAACGGGGAAAGAGTTTAAGGTGAAATCGCAGGGATTCCTTGATAGAATCCGCTCATTTTTTCATTGAATTCGCTTATCAGACTTGATATGATACATCTGATTTCAGCTTCCAGAGGTTTCTTATCTTTCCGAGACAGATCTCCTCAGTATATCCCTCAATGAGTCCCATAGACTTTAGTTTATAGCAGTGTACATTAGCTGAGGACCATGAGAACTTCCCTTCCTTGGCTAACTCATAGGTTGACATGGCCCTCATATTATTTTTTAGAGCCTGTAAAATCCTTTTATCTATCTCGCTCAGGGGCAATTCCCCATACCTCATTCCCTTCATTCTCGATACATCAACACAACTGTATAACAATATAGGTATTACAGATCGAGAATATAAAAGACAAGTCCGGGGGGGTCATTAATTATTTAACCAGTTTCATACTCTTCGGGAGCTTCACTTCATAATCCCCGGCTATGGGTTTTATCTGGAGTATATGTTCCTCACTGCATTTAGGGCAAATCACCTTATGTTTTATCATAGGGATCCTTACAGTATGTTTGAATTCACCAACGCATTTACCACACTCAAACACAAATTTCCTATAAAACACAGACGGCTTCTTTTTAGGTTTAATCTTGGCAGGCTCATGCAGCCTTAACTTACTCTTTAATTTAAGGATATCCTCTTCGATTAATATAGACTTACCCATACTCTTTCTCAAGTCCTTCTGCAACTTCCTTAGTTCCTCGTCAGAAATCTTTGCCTTCACATTCCTCTTCTTTACGGGTTTCTTGCCCTTTTTGGGATTCGGTTTTTTGGAAGCCATTTCAAATCACCAACATTATCAATTCAATAATCATTAGGTAAACAGATATATAAAGCTCACAGGGTAAATAAATAAATGATGATGAAATGAAATTTCGAGTGAAAATCCATGCTATCGAGACGGGAAAGCCCATAGTCGTATTGAACGAGGATGATGCTAAGGAGCTGGGGGTTTATGTATCTGATCGGGTTGAGATTTCCTTTGATGGCCGTAATAGCATCGCCTTAATTGATGTCACCTCCTCCTTTGTGGGTGAGGGTAAAGTAGGCATATTTAATGAGGTTAAGGACTTATTAAATGTTAAAGACGGGGATGATGTGGAGATAAAACCGACCAAGAGGCCGAAATCAGTGAATTTTATAAGAAAGAAGATTAAGGGGGGAATACTTCATGGGCATGAAATCAGGGCGATAATTCAGGATGTTGTGGATAACAATCTAAGTAATGTGGAGTTAAGTGCATTTGTAACTGCCAGCTACATAAACGGGTATAATATGGATGAGATCGTGGCTCTGACAAACTCTATGGTGGAGACAGGACAGCAAATCGACTTCGGTGATGATGTTGTGGACAAGCACTGTATTGGGGGGGTAGCAGGTAATAGAACGACACTACTTCTCGTTCCAATTATTGCTGCTGCCGGATTCACTGTCCCGAAGACCAGTTCCAGAGCGATTACTTCACCCTCCGGGACCGCCGATACAATGGAGGTTTTAGCTGGTGTGGAATTTAAGATCGATGAGGTCCAGGATATTGTGAACAGGACTAATTCGTGTATCATATGGGGTGGGGCCGTAAATCTTGCTCCAGCCGATGATAAGATCATTCAGGTGGAATACCCTCTCTCCATTGATCCGCCCGGTCAAATCCTGGCGAGCGTAATGGCTAAGAAGAAATCAATAGGATCAGATTACGTAATTATCGACATACCTGTTGGAGAGGGAACTAAGATGTCGGATACTGAAGCGGCGAATACCTTGGCTAAAAAATTCATTGATTTAGGAAAGAGACTGGATATAGCGGTCGAATGTCTTATAACAGACGGGACTTCCCCAATAGGGTCCGGGATAGGACCCGCCCTTGAGGCCAGGGATTGTTTACATGCCTTGAGGAATAAGGAACCGGTTGATTTAATAAATAAATCCCTGGATCTGGCAGGTGTTTTACTGGAATTATCCGGTAAGGTTAATAAAGACATGGGCAGGAGGATGGCGGAAAAGATTCTAGCTTCCGGGAAGGCCAGGGAGAAGATGATGGAGATCATTGAAGCTCAAGGCGGCGATCCGAATATAACGCCGGAGGATATAAAATTGGGCAAGAAAACCCATAGGGTTGAATCAAATTGCAAGGGCAGAGTCAGACATATAGACAATAAACGGATATCTCAGGTAGCCAGGGCCACTGGAGCCCCGAAGGATAAATCGGCCGGCGTTTATTTACACGTGAAGGTGGGTGATTCGGTAAAGGCTGGACACCCCCTGTTCACATTGTATTCCCTGAGCAGTAGGAAATTGGATGACGCCATACAGTTGACTAATAAACTACAGCCCATTAAGGTGGGGGGGGTAATACTCAATACATTGAAGTAGATTATTTTTATGATCCAACACTCCCCCGGATATACCCTGAACTTATGAATATCGTACCAGATCCTACTCTGTCGTCTACATACTCTATTGAGACAAAGATGTTGAAGCTTGAACCTGCTTTATATTTCGTCAGTGTAATAGGGTTTATCTTGGTTATATCCCCAGCAGATAGGGGTAATGTTGTCCAAGGAATAGGGGACCCAGTATCCAAACCAGTGGTTGCATTAATGTTAGTTATGTTGACGTCACCACC
>JAYEKX010000160.1:0-1937 GCA_034716875.1 Candidatus Altarchaeota archaeon
TAGTTTCATTTTACTGTGTATTTAGAAATATTATTCAAGTTTCTATAATATTATTAAATATTGTATTTTTAATCAATATAAATCAAATATTTGGGTTTCAGGACATTCCCAACAGTCGGTTTAGGCGAATATGCGCATCCTGAGTTGAATATTGCACCATTTTTATGCATATCGTTCCATATATTAATCATATTTCCTAAAAATTTATCAAACTCTTAAAATGTTTAAAAAAGTTGGCTCCTGGTTGGCTATCCTAGCCCTCACTGCATTTCTTACGAACACAGTAGGCGCTGTCCGGTTGGGTGTGGTGGTGGAACTCCCCGGGGATGAGGTTTATACTAAATGCCTTACGGTTGATGGGAATACCAACGGTTATGAAATAATGGAGGAGACAGGATTGGATAATACATGGAGCGCGCCCGGACCCGGGGGTCATGGACTCTGTGCTATTGAAGGTATTGGCTGTCCCTCATCTAACTGTTTCTTTTGTGGTGCATCCGAGGCTGGATCAATCCTCTGGCGTTTCCATCTCAGGGAATCCGGGGATGATTCTTGGAGTGAGTCTTTACTGTGGCTTGACGGGGGTGAGGGTTGTAGTAAGCATTATTGTGCTAAGGAAGGGGATCTTCTTGGGTTTGCCTACGGCGTCTATGGAACCGAGCCTTCCGTTATCTCTTTTGAGGAGGTCTGCCCTCCGCTGAAGAAGAGGAGGAGTAAGGGGTTTGATGTCTCCATCTCCCCGAAGGAATTATTTACCGGAGACTCAATAACCCTCGAGATTAAAGACTCTTCCACAGGCGAAGGTATAAGTGGTGTTGAGGTGGATGTTCTCAATGGACATAAGGTTTCTGGCGAGACAGATGTTGAGGGGAGGATTTCATTTAAATTAGATAAACCCGGTGTTTATAAGCTGAGGGTTAATGCCCGGGGGTATAATCCCCCCCAGAGATACCTGATGATTAATGTTGAATCCAGGGTTTTAGAGGTTTTGATCAGTACTACGTCAACGAGCTCCACGACCACTTCAACTTCAATAACGAGCTCCACGACCACTTCAACAACCTCTTTTACGACTACAACCTCCTCTTCAACAACAACCAGCACACTACCAAGCTCGACTACAACCTCCTCCACTTCAACAACCTCTATGCCTGGATTAACTGGCAGGGTGGTGGAGTCTCCGGTAGAGGCGTCGTTTCTGGTGTTTATCTCGGTGATACTGGTCTTGGTGGCTTACCTGGGTTATACCTCCTATAAAAAGTATGAAAAGAGGAGGGAGACTGAGTAATGTTTTTTTTTATATAAATCCTGGGGGTTAAATCTATTAATCACATAAAAAAAAAAAATGTTTAAAATAGCTGTCTGCTGGTTTATCACAACCCTGGTTGCATTGCTGGCATGGTTTGTTTATTTTCCGAAGAGCCTTCTAGGTCACATGGTTCTTTTCATCTGGGTTGTATCTGGTATAGTAGTCCTCTATAGGGCGAGGAAGGCGGAGAAGGTTGAGATGCCGGATTCCCAAAGGATTTTTTTCCTGCTTACCGGGGTCTTTATCATACTCCTAAGCTTTATAAATCAGGTGTCTGGTTTCATCTTCTGGAATCCACCTTACTCTCTGGGTGAGTTTGCGGTTCTACTTTCCGGGTTAACGATTATATTCTTCACCCTGTTTGGATACAGGTCTCTACTGCTTCCGGCGAGTTTCCCGTTGATAACGGTCTTTGTCTATCAGGTCGTTGATTTATTCCAGGAGAATATTGATTGGATTGCTTCACCTTTGTTGGGGCCTACCACCTGGCTTAGCGTAAGGATCCTGAATCTTATCGGGATTAATGCCTCCATATCCGGTGAATATGTGATAAATTTTCTCACCAGGGAGGGGCAGGTTATGAACATCCCCATAGTCATTGACTGCACCGGGATATGGTCTTTAAGTG
>JAYEKX010000161.1:0-1936 GCA_034716875.1 Candidatus Altarchaeota archaeon
CGCCATATCCGGCTGTGAACGGTACATATCCTTTCTTACCGCGTCATTATGAATGATTACCGGCCTGTCTTGGGCAACATCAAAGGTGAAATCTTTTCCCCTTAAGTATCGCATCTCCATAATAAAAGTATTAAGCAAAGCTTTCTCTTTCCTGAACTCAATGTCATTATTGAATTTCTTGAAATCAACATTGCGATCTCCTTGAGACTCTACATACTTATCAACCAGAGGTTTATCAGGATAAATTCTGTTATCCTCTATATGAATCAATTCCTTTTTTTCTAAATATTTTATAAACCCTTCAGTGGATATTTTTCCTTTTTCTAAATATTCTATAAACTTTTCAGTGGATACCTTCCCTTTTTCCTGCGCCTTGTATTCTTCATAGAATGTCTGCTTGTATTCTTCGTATAATGTCTTTATGAATTTACTTACATTTATCCCGGGCTCTTCCCATGGCCCGGCCTCTGAACCTAAAATGTTCCCATCCATCCCCATAATCAGCTGAGGCTGTGAAGGGAATTCACCGGTCTCTTCACCGATGACCCAGCTGATCCTGTCTTTCAAATTGATTCTTGCCTCCCTGTATAATCCGCCGTAACGCACAGAATGCATCTCTAACATCTTGTAGGTCTCTAAACTGGTAAGAAAAATTGCCGGCATATCATCCTTTAGCAAGAATTCGTTCAGCTTCTTTACGTCACGAAAATCACTTATAGAATCAACCCTTACAAGCCTGATGCCATTCTTCTTATCTATATGTTCTTTTAATCCGCTTACTTGGGCAGGGTCTTCACTCTCTTCCCCGTCCTTCTTGCTTCTTCTCATAAAACCTTCGTTCCAAATCCTTAAGTGATCCTGTATTGTGGGCGCTATAACCATAACATTCTCGCCTGATAGTTTTGCCACTATCTTTGCCTGCAGAGGCTGGTAACTGACAGTTTTACCTTTAAGTGTGCCAAAGTTAGGCAGGAATCTTTGCTTAGTCAAAGATTCAAAGATTTTATTTATTCCCTTTATGGTACCCTGTCTAAACTTTTCAACCTCGGGTTTGTTATTAGGATCGAGCCTGTCCTCGCCAACAAGCCAGTTGACAAGCTTGGTAAGTTCGGTTTCCATCAATGCCCTGGCGCCCTCATCTAACCTTTTGATATCATTAACCTTCACTCTTGCTTCTGGTTCCCCCTCCTTGTTGCTTGCCCACTCAATTGTAATGTCGTCTTTTTTGGCTTCTACGCCTTTAAATTTCTCAGCTAATTGTTTTACGCTGTCACGGACAAACACGCTGTTAAATACTTCTCCCATCTCTCCTGTGTTCCAGACAAAATAATTGAATTCTATCTCACTCAAACTATCCAAATAAGCGCGTACGGATTTTGCTTCTTCCGCCCCTCCTTTGTTCTTTAAAACATCCACCAAACATTCTTTTAATCCCGGGACTTTGTAGGGGCTCTCGCCTAAGCGGATTAATAACCGCGAGGTCTCTATCACAGCTACGCCCATCTCATCCACTTTTGAAACATCAGAGTCTTCCTTGGTTAAAATTTCGAATCTTCTTACAAACTCCTCCGGTTCTTTAGCTCTGATGATACTCCCTTCCAAAACCTTTACCAACTCACCTCTTAAACCTTGGTCTGAATAAGCTCTGTTTACAACTTCTTCACTAAGCGCTTTATACCGCGCGGTCTTTATCTTATTACTGTCCTCAAATAGCTCTAAATGTTTACTCCTGAATTCCTTCATCAACGCGTTATCTTTGAGCTTAGATGCCCTTGTGTTTTCCAGTATTTGTAATTTTACATCCCGATTTAATTTATTGAATATCTTATGCTCAGCATCAGGTACACTGGTCTCGCTATTGGTATAGACTGCAATCTGTTTATTTATCTCATCCGATTTAAGGGTCTTCGCTTTCTCAGCGTATTTGTAGGCTAAG
>JAYEKX010000162.1:0-8036 GCA_034716875.1 Candidatus Altarchaeota archaeon
AACCATATTTGTAGGTGCTGAATGATTTGACCCTTCCTCAGGTTCAATTAATAGTGTTATATTTTTATATCTATAATCATCTGCTTTTTCGATACGCAATTGGATGATTGTCCTGACTTTCAGATCAACTCCCTCTATCTCATTTTGAGTAATTATTTCCTCAATTTTTACATCAGGGTACCCATAATATATATCTATAGCTACACTATAGGATATTCCAGAAAAAATTAAAATAAAAAAGAAGGATATTAAAAGAGCTTTTAGTTTCATATTCCCTTATTCCTGCTCTTTCAACTTCTCAACGATTACGTCTCCCATGTCTGAGGTGGTTGCTGTTCCCCCCAAATCCTTGGTTTTGACCCTTCCTTCCCTCAGGACATCCTCGATTGCTGTGACGATATCCTGGGCTGCTTTCTCTTCACCGATCTCCTCCAGCATCAACGCCCCCGCCCAGATTGTTGCTATCGGGTTAGCCCTGTTCAATCCCTTGTATTTAGGTGCGGAGCCGTGGATGGGCTCGAACATGGAGACGCCGTCCGGGTTTATGTTGCCGCCTGGTGCCAGACCAAGTCCGCCCTGGATCATCGCCCCCAGGTCCGTGATTATGTCGCCGAACATGTTGGGTGTGACGACGGTCTGATACCACTCGGGTTTTTTCACAAACCACATGGTGATGGCGTCAACGAAATTGAATTCATGGGTGATGTCGGGGTATTCGCTGCTGACGTCTTCCACAATGCTTCTCCAGAAGTTATAGACGTGACTTAATACATTAGCTTTGTCTACGGCAGTGACCCTCTCATCGCCTCTCTTTTTCGCTAGCTCGAATGCGTACCGGATAATCCTCTCAGACCCCTTCTGGCTTAAGACGCCGATCTGATACGCTATCTCGCATCCATCCACATCAATGTCCAGACCGAATTTCACGTTATAAAGGCTTCTTGCTACCTCCAGTTCCTGGGTGTTTCTCCCGATCTTCGCCTTGTTGCCTATGCCCACGTAGAAGTCTTCAGTATTCTCTCTCACCACAACAAAGTCTATGTCGCCCGGCTTCTTGTTTTTAAGCGGACATTCCACGCCGTCCAGAAGCTTTATAGGTCTCAGGTTCACGAATTCATCCATGTAAAACCTGAGGGCTAAGAGAACTTTTTTCTCAAGGATTCCGGGTTCTATCCTTGGATCACCTAAGGCGCCGAGGTATATTGCGTCCATCCCCTCCATCTCCTTCAGCGCCTCCTCGGGGAGGAGTTCTTTTGTAGCTAGATAATGGTCTGCACCGAAGGGGTATTCCCTCCAGTTAATCTCGAAGCCTTCCTTCTCGGAAACCGCCTCAATCACCTTCTTTCCTTCATCAATAATCTCCGGCCCAATCCCGTCCCCGGGAATTAACGCTATTCTGTAGTTTTTCATTTTCACATAAATTAAGTATTAGTTTTCCATCTTTATCTTTCATTGATTCAGTAATTCCTTAGCCCGGTCTACCCTGATGTTTTTTTCTTTAACAAGAATCCCTGAGATCCGGTCAACGTCTTCACCCCTGGCGCCTGCCATCACCGCTATGTTTCGGGCGTGAAGCGACATATGCCCCCTCTGGATTCCTTCACTCACAAGCACCCTTAAGGCTGCTAGATTCTGGGCTAAGCCAGCTGAAGCCATGACCTCCGAAAGCTCTCTTGCAGACTCAACCCCGAGTATTTTAAGTGCTGTTTTTGCTGTGGGGTTCATTGTCGCCCCCCCGATGATTCCGACTGCGAGGGGCAGTTCTATACACCCCCTTAAATCCCCTTTCTCGTCTCTCTCCCAGGTAGTCAACGGTTTATATCCATTATCTCTGGCGGCGTAGGCGTGGGCTCCTGCCTCCACGGCCCGGGTGTCGTTGCCGGTAGCCAGAGCAACAGCGGTGATGCCGTTCATCACACCCTTGTTGTGGGTGACTGCCCTGTAGGGGTCGGAGGCTGCGAATTCATAGGCATTGATTATGCCGTCAACAACCTCCTCTCCGCCGACTTCATCCTTACCCACAGTCACCTCCGCCTTCGAAAGCCTCCTGACCGAGTAATTAGAGATGATCTTCAGGAGGGTTTTACCCCCGGTAACCTCCTCTATGAGGGGGGAGACTGCTTCAGCCATGGTGTTAACGATGTTGGCTCCCATCGCATCTCTCACATCCACCAGGAGGTGGGAGATCACCATACTCCCTGCTTTAGTCTTTAGGATCCTAACCTCAAGATCCACTGCCCCGCCCCCAAACCGGATTAATGTCGGATCCTGCTCATTAGCTATCTTCAGAATCCTTTCCTTATTCCCTAAAATAATTTTTTTTGCTTCCCGGGGGTTAGGGGTTATTAACTGAATCTGTCCAATCATTAATGGTTCTGTGCTAGTGGCGACAAAGCCACCGGTCAGCCTGCATATCTTGGCTGCGTTGCTGGCTGCTGCCACTACAGAGGATTCTTCGGTAGCCATCGGTATTAGATAGTCTCTGTCGTTGATGAGGAAATTAACTGCTATACCCAGGGGAGTCTTCAGGGTTGAGATGACGTTCTCCACCATATGCTCCGCCAGTTCCAGAGAGAGGCCTTTCTTTAGGTTATTCACTTCCTCATCTGTCAGATCAGCGAATTCCTTCACCTTCCCCAGCCTCTCTTCCCCGCCAAGCCTGTAAAACCCTGAAATCCTGGATGTTTTCCCCGTCATTGTTTAATTATCTCATGATATAAATATATTTTAGATGTTGGATGAGAAGTATAAAAAGCTCTGCAGGCTTATAGGGGGTAGCAGACGTGTTTTGGTGGCGTTCTCTGGGGGGGTTGACAGCAGTCTATTAGCGAAGGTGTCTAGGGATGTCTTGGGTGAGAATGCCTTGGCGGTTACCATAGACTCTGAGGTGATGCCGAGGAGTGAGTTGAAGGAGGCTAAAAAGATCGCCAGGGAGATTGGGATTGAGCATCTGATTGTTGAGATTGATTTCATGGGGAACAAGGAGTTTATAGTGAACACTCCCCTGAGGTGTTATTACTGTAAGAAGGAGATTATGAAAACATTGAAGAGGATTGCTGTGGAGAAGAAACTTGATGTTGTATTGGATGGCAGCAATATAGATGATTTACGTGAGGATAGACCGGGGTTTAAGGCGCTGAGGGAGGAGGGGGTATTCAGTCCACTGGCGGAGGCGGGTTTAGGGAAAAATGAGGTTAAAAAACTCGCCCGTAGGTTGGGGTTATCGAATGCGGATAGGGAGTCTAATACCTGCCTGGCTACGAGGATTCCCTTAGGTGAAGAGTTAACCGTTGATAGATTAAGGAGGATTGATAAGGCTGAGGAATTCATTAAACGGTTTGGGGTCAGACACCTCAGGGTCAGGGATCAGGGTGATGTGGCGAGGATTGAGGCTGGTGACGACATCGGCATAATCCAGGGTAATGTGAGGGAGATAAGGGATAAATTAAGGTCTTTAGGCTATGAATCTATTTCAGTGGATACATAAAGAAAATGGATATTCCGGATGAATATAGGGGTTTGATTGAGAGGCATGTCACGTCACTTGATTGGCTGCGTTCCATGCTTTTGGAGATGGATTCGCTGGCTAAGCCGGTGTTGGGTATCAAGGCTTGGGATGATTCCGTGGTTATGAATTTCGGGGGCAGCAGGCTGGTGGCTAGTGTTGATGGCCCGTATAGTAAACGGCTGGTTATGAAGTCGGCATTGATTCATGCCGCTACCGATGTGGTTGTGAAGGGGGGGAAGCCTCTCTTTGCCTTGGATACCTTGATTGGGGATGAATTGGAGATCAGGGAGATGATCACTAGCCTTAAGAATCAGTCTCTGGCTATGGGGATTCCGATCCTTGGGGGTAATACCATGCTTGAGGATTCCGAGCCTAAGTGTAGTTTAACTGTTGTTGGGGAGCTTCTGCTTAAGGAGCCTATCAGGGATTGTAACGCCAGGGAGGGTGATTTTTTGGTGTTGATTGGGGAGCCTATCTGGGGAAGCCGGGGGGAGCGGATTCTGAAGGCTAAAAAGCTTTTTGAGGCATGGTTTAGGATTCTTGAAAAGGGTATTGTAATCAATGCTGCGAAGGATGTCACTAAAGGGGGATTGATTTCCACAATCTATGAGGTCTGCTATAAATCAGGGAGGGATTACAGTTTAGAGAAGGAGATTCCATTTTCAATGACCCGGAACCTGGATAATTTTTTGGTTTCTGTTCCTGAAGAGAGTTATAGGGATATAGTAAGAATATGTGGGGAAAGTGATTGTGAAGTTCACAGGGTTGGGGGTGTGAAATAGATTTTTTAGTTCAAATCCCAGTATATTAAGGGGAGTGGAGTAGATAATTAAATGAATCAAAATGTCCGGGGACAACATATTGTATGGGGAGGTTTTTTTGATTGCACAGATTATTGCTTTGTTACTGTTTATACCTGCTTATTGTTACATGATTTTGGTGTATCGGTATGAGAAGAAATGGAAGTTTTTCACCCTTGCATTTGGATGGCTGCTTTTATCCACTTTGGCGGCTATAATAAGGGAGTTTTACGCGTTCGCTACCTTCCGTATAGTGGAATGGATTTGCATTACTATTGCAAGTTTGCTTTTCGCATATGCATGCTATCACCACTACACAAAATTGGGTATAAAGTTTAAATCCGGGGGCTACGGCATCACACGGGAGGAGAGGTTGTAATGACAGGGATGTTTACGATGGATGGTTTGGTAATAGTGTTGAAATCTGTATCCGCTATTGGGTTCCTTATAGCATTAAACTACAGCATCAGATGCCATTATAAAACCAGAAGGTACTCCCATACATGGCTTTATATCACATTTGCGATGGGAACTGCTTTTATTCTGGCCTTTGTGAGGTTGTTAAAGGAGTTTTGGTTAGAGTGTTGTCCGTACCTGGATATTATCAAGGTGGAACTGATTCCGGTGGTTATAGCATTTCTTGTTGCGGCTGCATTCACCGTCAGGAGGGAGAAGGGTTTTCCGGTTATAATACCTGTAAAGGAAGATGCTGTTTCGTTAAGGAAAACCGCGGTTAAGGTAAAACTCAGGCATAGTTATCTGGTGGTTGAGGAAAGGCCGAAGGAGAGTATGAACATGTGTGTTAACGCCCTTTCAGAGGGATTTACCGGGTTATGTATATGTCGTAGGTGCCCGTATCATATTGAGGAGGAATTCACTTTAAAGAAAACACCATGTGTTTGGTTAACTGAAACTGAAATACCTTCTAGGGAGTATATGACGATAGGTCCGGACTTGGAGAAGCTGCTCCGGATGATTGGGGGTTTCATATCAATGAGTGATAAAGGGATTATTTTTATAGGGGGTTTAGATTATCTGATAGAGCACAATACTTTTGAAAGGACCCTCTCTTTTGTGGAGAGGCTCAGCGATAAAATTTCGATGAGCAATTTCAGTCTCGTTATGTCCATCAATCCATATATACTTAATGAAAAAGAGGAGGGGCTTCTTGGGAGATGGGTGGATGTAGTGAAATAGCATCGGGGGTCTTTTTTAAATTCAGTTTACCTAAGGGATTAGTGATGTTAAAATGGAGATGAATATAAGGAGTATGGGATTGTTAATGTTTTTGATTGTGTTGATGGCGGGGCTTGTGTTGATGACCGGCTGTATTGACGGGCTTACCGGGGACTCCGGTGATGGAGGCTCTGATGATGCTGAACCGGGGACGTCTTCTGAACCCGGGGCTACTGTGAAGGATGAGGGGGAAACAAAATCAACGAACCCTCCTAAGGATGAGGGATCAGGGGGGATACCGTTTGCAGATATCTTTAACCTGGGGGTGCCGAAGGGTTATGTAGTTAGTTACGACATTACGGTAAATGATGGTGAAACAAAAACAACCATGAAGCAAACGCATAATGTGAAGGGCGATAAGATGAGGATGGATATGAAGAATTATGCAGAGGGTGTGGATGGTGAGATGAGGATTTATTCCATTTCTAAGGAGGTGTATATCTGCACAAAGGTCCATGGGGTGTGGACTTGTTTAGGCGGTAAATCCAGTGAGGGGGTTGATGATTCTTCAGACACGTCATTCAGCGAGGAGCAGCTGTCTTTGTTTGAGAATGAGATGGATAATTTGGTTTATGACGGAACCCAGGTGATTGTTGGGGTGGTCGCACAGTGTTATAAACTCAGGCAGGGGGATGAGTCTGTAAGGATCTGTGTGCATCCGAATAAGTACATTAATTTGTTAACTGAGTCGGGGGATTACAGGATGGTTGCAACAAGCGTGAGTTTGGTTCCTCCGGCAGACAGTGTTTTTGAACTGCCTGCAGAGCCTGTTGATTTAAGCGGGGGGATAGGGAGTGACCCGTGTGCTTTTTGTGCCTTGATTCCGGATGAGGATGCGAAGGCGGATTGTTTAGCGAATTGCTAACGCTGCCTCCCTTTTTTTCTTTATTTTTTTTTTTTTAACTCCATTCCTCCAGTGTCTTGTTTCTTGTTTTTTTTATGTTCAGGTCCTGGATTTTTATTTTCTTGTATTCAATTTTCTCTTTCCTGAGGAGGATTAATGCATTTGGTGTGATGCTTGGGGCGATAAGTATGGCGTGTGTTTTTTCCGTGTATTGCTTCAACCAGTCCCTGTATCTCTTTATCTGCAGTGCGGCTGGCAGCCCCGCCCGCTCAACCTTTAGTTCCACTACCACGTATGTGTCACCTATTTTCCCGTAGAGGTCGAAGATTCCCAGGGGGGATTTGTATTGGGTTGTTTTCAGCCTGAATCTGGGGTGGATCAGGTGGGTGTTTTTGGCCAGGTGCTCCTGCAGGTCTTTTTCCGTGTGGGTTAGGTCGAGTTCCTTGTCGTCCCGTAGGTTGGTGTTTGCGTGGTAGTCCAGGATTTCCTCGATAGTTATTTCCATGTCTTCGTAGGGTTTTTTTGTTCTCTGGCTTCGTAGAATCAGTTTCTGGTTGCTGTATTCAGCTATTGTTTCTGTTGGGGCCCGCATCCAGTTTACTGGCTTGAATCCTGTGATGCTGTGTATTAATACGGTTGAGTCTGGTTTGATTATTACTAGGCGGTGGCCTGATCCGATACTTGATTTGCTGCGGCCGCTGTATTGTATGCTGCAGCTGCAGGTTATCTGGATTAGTTTCTTTAGAGCCAGGTCCTCGTTTATTTTGTTGCATAGGTTTGTTTCAGACAAACGGGTTTTACTCATTTTTTTTATTAAGGGGTAGTGGATTGCTGTTTGATGCGGGGAGTATGTTAGAGTGATTAGTCCGGTGATTAATTCGGCGATGACTTCAATTTATGTATATATAGTCCTAATCGCTTTTTATTAATGGTTTAAATTAATTTCTTTTTTTAATGTATTTTTTATGTGTGTGTGGTGTAAATGGAGATAGAAGAGGTGTTGAAGCATAGGATCGGGGTTTTGGAGAAGCATTTAGAGCATGAGACGCAGTGCTATAATTTTTTGCAGAGGGTTGTTGCTTCCATTCTTAAGGGGATGAAGGATCAGTTAGGTTCGGTTAGCACTACGTTGATTATGAGGAGTTGTATGAGTATTGGTAAGGAGATGTCGGAGGATGAGCGGTTTGTGGGTGATGTTATTAGGTGGACTCCTAAGGTTATTGGTGATAAATTGGTTCAGGTTGTGAGCAGTCCTATGGAGTATGCTGAGGTGGTTGAGGCGTCGAAGGATAGGGTGGTGGTTAGGAAGAAGTATTGTCGTTATCTAAAGATTGCCGGGGAGTGTCCTGATTTTTGCGCTATGACTTCAGGTATTGTGAAGGGTTTTTTTGAGGGTGTTATGGGTCCGTGCGAGGTGGATATACCGAAGAGGCTGGCTACGGGTGATAAGTATTGTGAGATTATTTTGAAGCCGGCGGGTAAGAAGTAGTTTTTTTTTTTTCTGGGGGAAGCGGTAGCGTAACGGATTTTGCCGGAATTTGATTTCTAGAGATAGAATGCTTAAATCCGGTGGAGGGGGTTGTTTCATTGAGTTTATATGTGAATTAACTCTATTATTTTCATGGTTGGTGATGAAATTATTGAGGTG
>JAYEKX010000163.1:0-1890 GCA_034716875.1 Candidatus Altarchaeota archaeon
GGGTGCGGTTAAGATCGGGGGTCTGAGGGGGGATGGGTCTCTTATAGTGCCTAACCCCTTCACCCTTAAGTGGGTTTTCCCTTATTTCTTCCGGTTGACTGAGCATCAGTCTATGTGGATTTTGTATTCCTTAACCATGTTTTTCGGTATACTTGGTTTAATTCTCGTTCCCTAGAATAAATGATAACTGGTTTTACGGGGGGGGGCATTGGAATTTGCGTGGAAAAAGCCTTTTTCCGGGATTTCTTCAGAAAAAAGCTATTGAAGGATAAAATAGACGTCACTGCATGGAATTGTCTTTTAAACCATGGAAAGAAAGAGGTGTATTGGAATTGCTAGGTGTTCCCCTTTATCCTCAAGGTGTTCTTTCGTGAGTAATATCCCTTTTTTAAAGTGAAACAGTGGCATCCAATCCTCCCGTGTTATTCTCCCCTGATATTTTATTTCAACTGCAAGCAGGCTGTTTGTCTTAAGTACCACATCCACCTCTCTTTTGTTTTTCCAGTAGTAGACTGAATCGGTTTGCAGAAATCTTTTTAGGTGTGTTACACATGTCGCCTCGATAAGGGATGGTGTGACCTCTGTTTTGAAATAGGTCAGTCTGCTGAAAACGTGGTATATGAATGGGTCGTAGAAGTATATTTTCTTGTTTTTCCCATAAACCGGAATCTTTTTGTTTAAATCCATAAAATACAGGATTGAGAGCACGAACATATTCTCTAGGTCTTCTACATACGAGCTTATCGTTTTATGGCTTTTTATTTCAGCCTCTTTTGCAAGGGAGTCCCAGCTTATCGAGGTGCCCTGTTTTAGTATGGTGGCCCTCATCACCTGTTTTAATATCCTCTCTTGTTTTCTCCATTTCACTATATCGCCTATAATCCAGTTTGAATACAGATCATATACGTACTCCGGTATCTGTCCTGATGAAATGAATTCATTAATCGTTAAGGGGAAACCCCCGGTTAGGAGATACTTGTTGAAGAGGATTTTGAGGTCCCTCTCGAAGGGGATTGTGGTTTTTAATTCCTTGTTTATGCTTTCCCTGGAGAGTGTGTCTATCCTGCCTATCTTCTTACTTATGTCGGGGTTTACCATGTCTATGAATTCACGGAAGGTAAGTGGCAGTAGAAGATAATCCTTTCCGTGTTTTCCTATTCTCCCTGGAAGTCTTTCAAGCCCGTACTTCACGTCGAGTGTGTGGGAGCCGGTTAAAAATACGCAGGAGTTGGCAAGTTCCCCGCTGTCCACTAATGATTTTATAGCCTTCTGCCAGTTTCTTACGTCAGATATTTCATCCAGGAATATACTGGTTTAATGATGGGAGGAGGGAATATTTTGCACTCTTCTCAAAATCCGGGTTTAGACCAGAACTAAATAAATAAATTCGTATCCAATGGGTAGTGGGGGGGTTGAGAATTTGAATACAAACATTAATCATTTATATACTTTTGTATACAATAGTTAATATGATATCCGTTCCAGATTGTTGCACGTTGATCTACCTAACGAAAGTAGATCTATTGGACATACTATCTAAACTTTTCAATGAGGTCTGGATAGGGGAAATCGTCTATGAGGAATGTGTTATCGGGGGTAAAGAGGAGCAGAAATCAGATGCATTCATCCTGGAAAGAATAATTGCGAGAGGGGAGTTTGAGATTAAGGGATTATCCTCCATGAAAGATTTCGATAAGGAGAAATTGTATTTTGTTGGTCCGGGAGAGACTAATGTTTATCTACTTTCAAGGTCTCACAAAGACTCGGTTGCCATAACCTCGGATTCAATAGCGTATAAGAAATTGTTCAGGAGAGGGATAAATGTTGTAAGAGCGGATGAGCTTTTATTTGAGGCATTCAGGCGGAAAATCTTCAACTTCGATGATTTTT
>JAYEKX010000164.1:0-7956 GCA_034716875.1 Candidatus Altarchaeota archaeon
AATCTGTCTGACAGATTTTTATGACACAAGAAAATCCGTTTGACGGATTTTGTGTGCACAAATTTTCGGGAAATTTGTTGCACAAAAATCGTTTCAAAAAACGATTTTTCTTGTTGAGGGGCCTTATGACCCCTCAGAACGCATTACAGCAAATCCAAAACACCTATCTAAAATCTATACTTTACATTACAGTGAAAAATATGTTTTTATAGTCTAAACTCTATAATCTAACTGATGACTGAATTACCCCTGGCTCCGATAGAGCGTGTTATGAGGAAGGCTGGTGCGGAGCGGGTTTCAAGTGGGGCGGTAAAGGCGGTAGCGGATGAGATGGAGGTTCTGATAGAGGAATTGACGGTGGAATCCATCAAGCTTTCTAAACATGCCGGAAGGAAAACAATAACCAGGGAGGATATTGAATTAGCGTCTGAAAGATTGTATTAATAAGATGAATGTGCTTAAATTCAAGAAAGGTTATAGCGGCTATGAAACAGGCTATGAAGTAGAGCTGGATTTTGAGTATACTGCTGATTTAGAGAAGAGGATTACCTCCATAATCCTATATCGGCCGGATATTGGCAAGAAGGTGGTTATTCCCTGGCAGATATTCAAGCTCTACCTGAGGGGGGAAACCGAGACTGCTTTTGCTGACTCCTCCGGTTTAAGGGTTAGACTACGGGGTAAGGAGCTTTATATAACTAATGGGCAGGGTTTTCATGTAGTAATCCGCGGGGATCAGATTGAGGCCATAAAACGCGTTGCCAGAAATGTTGTGGAAGATGTGTCTTCCTCGGTGGAGAATATCCTGAAGGAATTCTCTATGCAGATGGTTTGAAAGAGAGAGGCTATACCAGTCTGATAGTATCCAGATTCTGTGGCGCACTCGCGTCGAAACCGAACATTTCATTTAATGTGGAAGCCAGATTAATTGCTTTTTTCTCTTCACCATGGACTACTAACACCCTCTTGGGTTTGGGGTGAATCTTCTTGCAGTAGCCTAAAAGCTGCCTCCTGTCCGCATGCCCTGAGAATCCGTCTATGGTTTTAACCTGCATATTTATCTTTAACCCGACGGTTCTCCCGTTCTTTTCCATAGGTAATTCAGAGACGCCGTTCTGTATTCTTTTTCCAAGGGAACCCTCGGCCTGGTAACCCACAAAAGCCAGTGTGTTTCTGGGGTCTTCAGCGAAATTTTTGAAGTATTCCACCGACGGGCCTCCAGTCATCATCCCTGAAGTAGCGAGTATCACACAACTATCCTTGGATTCAATAATACTCTTCCTCTCCTTAGGCTTAACCTTCTCAAATGTTTCAGCCAAGAAAGGATTATATCCATTAAAGATCCGGTGTCTTATATACCTCTTCAGGTACTCTGGGTAGGATGTATGTATGCTGGTGGCTTCCCAGATCATCCCATCCAGAAATACAGGAACCTCCAGTTCACCGAATCTATAATAGTTTTCCAACACCATCATCACCTCCTGAGACCTTCCAACAGAAAATACGGGAATAAGGACCTTGCCTTTATTCTTCACGGTCTCCTGGATAGTATGTATAAGTGCTTTTTCTGCATCTCTCCTATGTGGCTGTGTATCATATCTGCCGCCGTAGGTACTCTCCATGATAAGGCTCTCTACCCTGGGGAATTCATAGTTAGCTGCCTCCAACAGGCGGGTATCCCCAAACTTTATATCTCCGGTGTAGACTACGTTGTGCAGGCCCTCACCTATATGCAGGTGAACTACGGATGAGCCAAGGATGTGGCCTGCATCATACAGGGTAACGCGCATATCCGGGGTGATGTCTGCCACCTCCTCATACTCCAGAGGGATGGTATGTTTCACCATAGCCTGTATCTCCTTAGAGGTGTAAGGCAGCTCCCTGGACTCTCTCTCCCCAATCCCCACCGCATCTAACTGAAGCAGGGTCATCATGTCCCGGGTAGGTTCTGTACAATATACCGGGCCTGAATAGCCGTACTTATATAAATAAGGTAGGAATCCAACATGATCCAGGTGGGCGTGTGATATTACCACGGCATCCAATCGTTCTAGCTCCAACTTCGCCGCCCTGAAATCCGGGAACTTGTCGGTACCCGAAGCTGCCACATTTATTCCACAGTCTATAAGAATATTGCTTTCCGGTGTCTGAAGCAGGAAACATGATCTACCAACCTCTCTTCCCCCCCCCAGGGGGGTGACCCTTATCCAGTCACATTCGGAATCCGGTTTCCTGTAAATTGTTCTCCCCACAGTCTTTAAAATCTTCTGTCTTTCCTCACTGTTTTCATATAAAGACTTTCTAACACTCCTTATTGTTTCAGACTCGATGGGTGGTTTTCTCAGCAACTTAGTGTTCCAGTTAGTCCTCTTGGATATCTCATCCAGGGTTGCCCCGTGTTTCCCTATAACCAGACCTAGTTTCTCAGCCTCTATGTATATTTCCTCGAAGTGGGGGTCGAAATATATCCTGGAGATATTCGCTTCCTCCGGGATTATCTCCTCCACAATCTTCTTGGCTTTTTCCGGCTCCATTAAATCCGCGGAAACTGCTCTTATGATGATCCTTTTTTTCAGTATTGAGGCGAGGTTTCTTATCTCCTCGTTATGCTCTATGAAAAAAGGGAGGTCGTTTGTGTAGAGGACTATCTTTGGTCCTTCCAGATCCACCTTCACTATCTTGCCTTCAGGGGCATTATCTGCCACAATCGTTTTAATTTCTTTAAATTCCAAGAAACTCACCCTTCTTCAGTTATATGTCAAATACTATTTTTTTTCCATTTAAACGTAAGGGATAGGATATATGATAAAACTCAAAGCTGATTAGTTAACTGACTTTAATCCAAAAAATTTAGATAAGGTTATGTCTTTTTCCCAGGAACCTTTGCGAGGTATCCTTTCATCTCCTCATCATTGTATTTCTTAAAACCGTCTTTTGTTATGGTTACCAGGGATATTCCATCCCCTGTTGCTGTGTCTCTGCTCATAGCAGAGCTTATTGCCTTCAGTGCGATTGGAATGTTTTCCTTCACATTCTTTATCTCTGAGTATTCCAGCTCCAGCACCCCATATGCCATGGGGGATCCAGAGCCTGAAGCCGCCATTTTCTCTTCGATTAAACCACCTATGGGGTCTAGGGTGTAGAGTGTGGCATTCTTATCCATGCCCATGCCGCCAACCAACACCTGCACCAGGTAGGGAAATACCTTACTCCCCTGGAGAATGTTAGCCATTAAGGTAGCAACAGCATTGGCGGACATCTTTTTCTTGTTATTCATTTCATATAACATTGCTTCCGCCTGCATCAACCTCATGAGGGCTTCGGCATCGCCTACGGAGCCTGCAACAGTCGCACCTACATTATCATTTATCCTGAAGACTTTCCTTGCCCTCTTGCTCGCTATGAAGGTACCCCAGGATGCCCTCTTGTCTGTAACAAATACTATGCCATCACTACACGTCAACCCGATTGTTGTAGTTCCTTTCAGTATCTTTGATTCCACAGAAACCGCCTCAAACTTATAAACTAAAAAAAAAATTTAATCTGATATTGTGAACTAAACTATTATTTGAATTACTTATATAAAAAAGGATTCCAGATATAAAAACAAGAACGACCTTCAAAAGTCTGTTAAAGACTTCTGCCCTGAGCCGTAGAAGTTGTCCTCCTCATCCTTTAATGTAGGTCTTCCATATTGACCCCCTCCTCCTGCGACATATCTCATCCTTCCTGTTCGGAATCTGTCGATAATCTTTCCCACTGATGGATCCACTTTTTTTATTTCATCCACATCAATATCAACGAGAACATTGATTTCAGTCCTGAAGTTTTCCACAAGCTTGTCCCACCTATCCCCTATAGTCTTACTGTTCAGGGTTCTTATCCCTGTGGCAAGGGATATAACTTCCGCCAGCGGAAGGATGTGGATATACCCTGGTCTATGTCCTGGGTGAAGTGGTTTATCTCTCGTGGCGAGTTCATTAATCCGGTCAGAAACACCTTTCTTTATAAGGCCCCTGCATTCCGGGCATCTCCACTTCAACTTAAGGGCATCCTCAAGCCTGAAACGGAGGAAACACCTACTACATGCAGTCAGGTGATATTTACCCTCCCTGGGGTTTAAACCCACATTAAGGATGAATTTCCCATCCCCCTTCCTTTCAATAGCCTTATTGATTTCATTGAAAGATAATTCCTTGATGGAAACCCTGTTGAATTCCCTGCCCAGCCTCTGAGGCCATGGGCTATGGGCGTCGGAGTTGGTCATGAATGTGATATCCTCCAGCTCCGGGATTCTGTCCGCCATACTGGTGTCTGCGCTTAAACCAAGCTCCAGAAACTTGATTTCTTTCGTGTTGTCTCCATAACACCCTGATATGCTGTCGTATTCCTTATACATTGCAGTCCACGGGGTGAAGGCGTGGGCGGGACCCACTAAGGCACCGGCTTCTTTAGCGTAATCAACTATCTGTTCACCATTCAGCCTGAGGTGGGGTCGCCCATCCCTTTCGATGTCGGATGAGAAATGCCTGAATTCCTCCATCAGGGATTCAGCGGATGAAATCGAGGGAAACAGGATTACGTGATGCACTCTTTTGGAGTCCTCCACCTCTGTGGTGACCAGGAATCTGGTCATGGATTTTTTTATAGAGTAAACCCCCTCTTCTTCCTCAGACAGGTTGTGTTTCATATGCCTCATCCATGAAGGGTTTAAAGCATCCCCGGTTCCAACCAGATGCAGTCCCTTAAGTTCAGCCTGCTTGGCTATTAAGGGCAGCTCCATACTCTTGGAGGTTCCTCCTGAATACTTGGAGTGGATGTGGAAATCCACATTGAATTCCTGCATTTTATAGTTCTAGGGGTTCAACAGAAATATATCTTTATCATCAATCTCATTTGTAAGGAATCAGCTCACATAATTAATCACTAGGAAATTACTATGGTGATTTAAATGGAAAGTGTACAGATAAGATTGACGTCACAGCCTTTGAAAAGAGTGGACTATCTGCTGAGGGAAGGAATATACTCAAATAGAACTGAAGCCCTTGAGGCCCTGGCACACACAGGGGGATAAATAGCCCCCTTCATGATTTATCTAATGTAGCTTGGTGTTTCATTTATAAACTCCTGCTGCCTCTCCACAGACTTCTTCTGTTCACTAAGCATTTTACTCATCTTGCTCATCTGCTCCTCCGTCTCCCTGGCTTTTTCAGCTAATTCAGTCATGTCTATCTCCATATCCAGAATCTTTGTTAAAACCCTTAAAACAGCCTCCGCTGATTTAGCATCAATTATCTGGCCATGGGTTTCCCCCATCAAACACGCTCCCGGAATATTTCTTTGCATCCCCAGGCCGATTAAAAGACCTGCTGCGCCGAAAATCGCCCCACCCCCCCTGAAGAGTACATCATATTTCTTTAGTTCATTAACTATATCCCTGTTGGTGGCTGCTCCAAACACCTTAGGTTTCTTCACAATATTGCCGGTTCCAAGACCCCCTAAAGTGAAGATCTTTGATAGATTAAATTCCTCTCCAACCTTCAAAGCCTTTTCAGAGAGTTGATACTGGCTGTCTGGGGTAATCCCCTGGAAATCCCCCATAAGAAGGATTAAGTCGTTTTCCTCCCCCTTCCAGTAATAAAATTCATTATTTGCCAGTTTTATGGTTCCATCATCCTGGATAGTGACCTGCGGGGGCAGGTAGGGGGAATATAGTTCAGCAAACTTTTTGGCTTTTAATTCATCAAGCATATGGTCTACCGCCAGCTTCCCAACCAGGCCTATCCCGGGAAGGCCCTCTATCATGATAGTATTCCTTAACTTAGGTTTCTTAAGTACTTTAAGTTCCACATACTCCATTTTTCATTCATCCAACCTATACAATCTATAATTTAGTATTAAAAGTATTATAATACTAAACCTGGATATGGATTCTGAAAATGCTTTAAACAGGTATTTTAGTGTATTGGAGGGAAGAAAAAAAGCGAGATACCTCTCATGCCGGAAATTAATGGTGAAGGCAGATACTGCAAAGGATATTATGAAAAGCTGTCATTTCTGTGAAAGGAGATGTTCCGTCGACAGGTTAAGGGGGGAGAAGGGTTACTGCGGGGTTCTTGAGTCGAGGGTGGCATCAGAGTTTATCCATATGGGGGAGGAACCCGAGCTGGTTCCTTCATACACAATATTCTTTTCGGGATGTACCTTCTCCTGCGTATACTGTCAGAACTGGGATATCAGCCAGTATCCAAAAAGAGGCACCTACATTAAGCCGGAGATACTGGCAAAGATGATTTCTTCTGTAAATGCTAAGAATGTTAACTGGGTTGGTGGAGACCCCACCCCCAATCTTTCCTATATCCTAGAGGTTCTAACCCATTTGAATAAAAATATCCCTCAGATATGGAATTCTAACATGTATCTTACCGAGGAATCTATGAGGCTATTGAATGATGTTATGGACGTATATCTGACGGACTTTAAATACGGGAATGATAAATGCGCTGAGAGACTTTCCGATGTGAGAAATTATTGCGGGGTTGTTGAGAGAAATCATAGGCTGGCAGAGAAGCAGGGTGAGGTGATTATAAGGCATCTGGTATTGCCGGGTCATCTAGACTGTTGCACAAAGCCCCTACTGAAGTGGATTTCTGAAAATATGGGTTGTTTCAGATTAAATATCATGGATCAATACAGGCCTGAATATAAGGCTGCTACGTATGATGAACTTCAGGGGAGGCTTGGCTTTGGGGAGTATCAGGAAGCATTAGGCTTTGCCCGGGATTTAGGGTTGATTTAGGGGGTCATCTCTTACCGATAAAGGCTCCCAGGGAAGCGCCAACACCATCAGCTAATACATCCCAGATGCAGGGGAATCTGTTGGGGACAAAGGACTGATGGATTTCATCCGTCAGGCCATAGAGGGTTGCCGTAATAATCGTGAGTAAAACTGCGTTCTCCCTCATCCTGCCGTCTCCGCTTCTAAATCCAGCCAGTAAGAGTAATCCCAGGATAAAATATTCAAGTATATGCTCGATTGTTGTTATCAACTTCATTAGTACGGTATCGGCTTTAAGTGGCTGTGGTGGATAAGGCATTGAGGAAAAAATAAAGATGATTGATGCATAAACCAGAACCAGGGTCCAGGTGAGCTTAGGCTTCTTTTCCAGCCAATCCAGCAGACTAATAAAGGGCTTCAGCATGTTTCTGCCTCGGTGTCTGACCACAGGGTAAGACGGCATTAACCTACCCCTTTTTTTTTCACACCTACTTCGGATTCACCCCTGAAGCTAACGGCCAGGATGTAGAGTCCATATGAGAGAACTATTGCTGTAAGGATACCGGATACACCAATCGCTAGCTTTACGTCATAATCAAAGAATATGTTTACGAAATGGAGGATTTCCCTGATGATCCATAGTATCATCGCCAGCATTAAAACCTTTATCCCTGATATAAAAGATTTCTCTCTCAGATACAGGATGGCTGGGCTTGATCTGTTGCTGACCCTCTTTCCAATATTCTTTAAAGCATCCCTGATTATATGCAAACAGATAATAAGCAAACAAAGACTTAAGATATCCAATAAGACCCAGTACTCCATCTCCATTTTATATACCCTGTAAAAGGATTACTTTTCCTCCTATAAAAATGTTTTGGTTTTTTCTTTAGGTGGATGTAATTAATGAGGAATTCTTTAAAATTTAATCTTAATACATAAGAAACTTCAGAAAGTTTCATCCAAAAAATTCGCAAAGCGAATTTTTGGACACAAGAAAATCCGTTTGACGGATTTTGTGTGCACAAATTTTTGAGAAATTTGTTGCACAAATTTTGCCTTGCGCAAAATTTCTTGTCATGTGTGCCGGGCATGTCCCAATACTTAGAGGGTGAAAGTCCCTCTGCCAGCCTGATGGAGGCGAAGGCTAGAGAAGCGCAAGGGCGTTGTCGTGAGGC
>JAYEKX010000165.1:0-7912 GCA_034716875.1 Candidatus Altarchaeota archaeon
TACCCCTTTATTACCTCAACCAAATCTCGTCTCTTTTGATGTTCTTCTGTGCTTTCAATTCCTTCCCCCTCCCCTTTGATTTTTTCTGATTTTGCCTGATCTGATCCTATCTTCTCAGTATCCTTTAGTGATCCTGGTGATTCTTCTTTCTCGGCCCTCCCCCCATCTGGCTTCTTTATCTTATTCTTAAACCATCCTTTCAAACGCCCTCCAATTCCAGAACCAACAGGTTTCTTCCCTTTTCCAGGAAATAAAGTGGCTGTCTCATCTTTCAGAAAGGATTTTGGTTCTGTTGATGTAGTGCCTAACTTATTTTCTCCAGGTCCGCCGAGATTATTTAACTCCTCCGTCAACTCATCAAGCTCATCCCCTATCCCGGGAAGAATCAGTTTAATCCTTCTGATGGTACCCTTAACCTGTTTAGTGAATCCATCCCCACTTTGCCTGCAGAGATCAACTATGATTCTATGCGATCTATCTCTCACATTCCCATCACAGGCATACGTCTTTGTGCTGAGTAACCTGGCGATCTCCCGCTCCGGATACACAAAACTCCCTCTTATCCTCCCCTCTAAATCATCCAACTCCCTGTTGGTTTCCAGAGGCAGCAGATCCTCCCCTCCAATAACCGTCGCCTCCCTGATCCTGCTGTACTCCTCGAATATCTCCGCGAAACTCTTTCCCTCCTTTAATTCCTTAACAACCTCCCACTGGGCAACATATCCTTTTTTCACCTCACCAAAGGAGAAGAGGTGGTTGAGGGTGAAGTTTATATCCGGGACGACCTCGATAAAGGCGTTAAACCACTTTTTAGCTTCCGGATTCCTTTCCTCTTCCACTAGCTTTTTGATGATCTCTATAGGCATAAATGAGGCGAAACCCTCGGCGAGATAATCCGCACCGGTTATGATATTCCCTATATCACCTCCATCAATCTCCATGGAATTCGCTGCAGCCCTCATCCTGTTATGGACCACTGCCTCGTGAAGAACCAGGTAAAGCTGAACCAGGGACTGGACCACCTGCACCCCCTCATCATTCACGCCAGTCAGGTGGGAATGTTGATCCTTAAGGATCCCAAGCACCCTCGTCGTCACATCCCTGAACATAACCGGGTTTACGATAGCAAAGCTCTTATTACCCTCCCTATCGTGATAGCATCGACCCTTAACCTCCCGGTAAACATCCAGCTTTCCATTCTCTCCTCTGACTAGATAGGTTTTCCCTCCGTCAACTATCCGGTATACTCCATTAACTCTCTCGATGGTGAGATCCCTGGAAAGAGATATATCATCCCCCCCGAAAATTTCCCTCAGTTTTCCTAAGGCGGCTGTTTTTTCCGGGTCATCGCTTTCACGGAATCCATCTAAGTGGATGAACCTATTCAAATCCTCTTCAAGTTCCTTAGGTTCGCTGACGCTGAACAAATGTCCTGTCTTTATAGCCAGTCTGCTTTTCTTAAACCGCTCATATTCTGACTTACTCAGTATGTCTTTAACGCCAAGCAGTTCATCCGCTATTGGTATAACCCGGTCCTCAATGAATCTTTGGAATTCCTCAACACTTCCCGGATCACCCAAGTCTACAGACGGAACAGGCATGTTCTTTAGGGATAATGACTCGCTGGCTTTAAGAAGAGATTTAATACCCTCCCTCATCCCACTCGCTTTTATTTCACCTAACTTACCTTCAATCTCGCTGGTTTTCCCTGCGATTTTCTGGGTGAGCATGTCTTTACTATACTGGTTGTAATCCCCCTGGGGTAGGTAATACCTCCACCCCTTCTTATAGATGGTTTTATTATCCCTCATCGTCCATCCATAGACGCTTCCCTTGACACCACCAGCATACACTGGATTCAATCCCACGTAACCCTTCGTTGAATCTTTGAGTTCAGCCGTCTCTGCTGGCGTCACCCTACGTATCTGACTCCAGAATTCACCGGCCTTACTTTTATCTATTCTATACTCCTCACTGCTAAGCAGGAGCCTGCCCTTCCCGTATGCATCCCGTATATAACCTATATCCTTTTTATAACCTGCTTTCTTTGTAACCGGGTTTCCGTTGTCATCTACCAACATAGCCCCAAAGGATTTTCCCCCTACCGTAATTTCGTATGAAGGCAGGCATCCCCACTCGGTTGATACCGTGATCTTCTGTTTCTTTCCTGTCAAAAATATCCCTATGTCCGCATCCGAAACAACCCCTCTCACACCCTGCCTGAGATCATCTATGCTTGCTTTATCTATCTCATCACCGATTTCATCAACGACTCCCTCAATAGTTTTTTGGATAACCCCCTTACCTGCAGGTTTCGTTAACTTAGAGACCTGCTGGGCGACGTAATTCTCCCTCACAACCCCTTTGACCACATGCTCGAACTCACCAACCTGTTTCTCTCTGTTATCTATTGTGGGTGCTATGGCTTCTCCTGCAGTCTTTAGGGCCTCGAAGATATTTTTCGGATTCCTGGCATACTCCCCAGTAAGAACCTTAAATGCCCTTGCAGCATAGTCATTTCCGCTTGCAGCAGTTCCTAAAGCCAGGACCAGACCACCCACCTCCAACTCACCCGCCTTACTCGCTTTCTCTAAACTACGCATCCGATTTCCATCAGTAATGAAGTCCAGTCCACCGAAGAATCTGCTTTCCCTGGAGTCTAATGACCCGATGGGTTTAACCTCAAATCCTTCCGGAGCACCTACATCAAGAACCTCAACCCTTCCGGCATATCCATCCCTTAAACCACTGGTTCCCCTTAAGGTGAATTCCAGCCCACCACCGTATCTATATGGTATATCCTCTCCATCTAAATCCAGGTAGGGTTGTGTATACAGATACACGGGCTCACTTATCCTTCTCTCTCCCGGTGTGAATAGTAACTCAGTTTTGTCGGAAGTCACATGCTCTGGCAGACCCTCAATTTTTATATTATCTCTCGCGAATTCCCTGTATCTCGCTTCCCTGAAAACATCCAGCCCCTCATCTATTCCTACCACCCCGGTTGTTGGATCCACCGGAATAAAGCTGCCGTCACCTAGTTCAGTCTCATCCCATGCATGCTGGACTCTATCCCCCACATCGTATACCTTAAACAGTTTCTCGTTTGTATCCGGGCGGATTATATTTTCGGCTACGCCTGCCTGGAGGGCAACACCAAGACCGGCTTCCTGAATTAAAACAGAATATAATGCAGAGAAGGCATTACAGATGCAGATCCCTCCTTCAACCGCCTCAGAAAGATTAATCGGTTTTTGGATATTTCTCTCCAGCTTCTCTTTACCCCAGTCTGTGGGATGCTTCAGGGTTTCCCTGACCATGTCAACAACAGAAACTATTTTTTCTCTTTCAGGCAGGTTTCTTAAATCCCTGGCTTTCTCTTTAAGCTGCTCTATCTTATCGCTGCCATCAATAGTGATCGTGTCATATAACACATCCCCCTCCCTTATCTCAACCGGATGTCTCTCAAGGGTTACCTGAATCGATATTTTCTTTCCAGGGGCTAGATCAACCTCGGGGCTTGTAACCTGGATTACATTATTTTCGGCTCCTACTCCCCCAACAATCCTCTCTCTGAATTCAGGATGAAGATGGCCCTCATTATCAAACAATTTATCCGCAATACTCTCCGGTAATCCTAAATTCGAACGATAGAGTATATCCCTTAACTTATCACAAGTGATTTCTCCACCAGCATCACCTAAAAGTTTGGCGTAATGTAAAACAAGATTTATTCCGTGGTTGGGGTGATATTTATCTGGGGTAATGCGGATCTGCCCGCCTTCCACATCACCGGGAGCTCTTTTTGTTGCCGCCACAGGAATTGCTTCTCTCTCATGTATTCCTTCCATCGGACTTGCGGGTTGAGATATTTCTGAATGAATCAGGGAGCCGACTATAATCCCTGATTCCTGAATAGCCGTCTGCATCCCCTCCTCTGTGTTAATTAACTTCGCAAGCCCTTCTAAATTATTTTCCAGTGCCTTTACAGCATCCACTATCCCTAACTGATTGAAGAATTGGGCTGCAGTCTCTCCCTTTGCGAGGGAGAGGAATTCGGAGAGTAAACCGAAGTGTTCCTCTAAAAGAGTGTCTAATCCCTGCTCCAAACCCTCTATAAACTGAGCCACCTCTACCGGATCCAGATTGTTGATTAAATCCCCAACCTCCATTCGATTTGTTTTTACCGCATGTATACCCTTCACCCCTGCATTCCGGAAGAAAGTATACGTCTTCTCTACTCCAACATCACCAAGGAGGTGCTGGATTTCTATTGGCTTCACCTGAGAGAGGATTTCCCCTGTTTTTTTGGGCCCCACCTCCCCAATGAATCCAGTGATTAACTGGGGGTAATCCCTCCAGGCTTCTGCCGATATCCCTGGAGTTAAGCTTGATTGGTAACCGGATGTCACCGTATCCGCGGCCTGTATGGGGCCTGCATTTATCCTACCTGCAAGATTTGATCCGTCTTCATTAATCGCCCACCGGCATGCCTCAGGTGTTGTTGATTCGATAAAGATGGCTGCTTGTTTTGCATCGACAAGCTTACTCAGCTTGGCTATATCTCCAACGCCAATCTCTTTCACATAGCTAATAGCTTTAGAGCTTGCAACCTCAAAGAAACGGGTCGTCCACTCTGGTTCTATCCCATCAGCCATCTCCTGAATCACCGGGGAAACCTTGGTTTGAACATGAGTGTCGAGTTGATTCATGAATTCCTCACTGCTGCTGCTTTTCAGGTCTATGTTGCCCAGTCCCACCTGACTCTCAACTATGGCAGGTACCTGGCTGCTTAGGCCGGATTTAACTAGGTGATAAGCAAGTTCTCTGGATGTGAGGCCGTTATTAAAGTTCACTGCGTTATTCAGGAAGAAGTTGACTTCATCAACAACAAAGGAGTTAGGCACTACACCCTCCATGGCATTCACATACCCTGCTGTTACCGTGTCTGCAGTCCATGCGGGGCCGTGTTCGTTTATCAAATCAGTAAGGTTTACAGTTTTGTATTCCTTTATCGCCCACTCGTATGTGTTCTGGGTTATTGAATTCATGAATGCGGCCGCATCTTTTGCATTGACTCTACTTAATCCAACAAGTATATCTCCTGCTTCAACGTAACTGATAACCTCCGGGTTTACCTCACTCAGGAAGGTGGTTGTCCACCCGGGATCTATGCTGTCGGCCGTCTGTTGGATGAAGGGAATAACATTGTTTTGAATATGATTATGGAGTCGGCTGCTGAATTCCTCCGGGGTTAAACCATCCAAGTCCATATCACCTGAATACACCAGCTCCTCAACAGATGATAGTATCCCCGGGTAGGTGGAATCAGCGTTAAACCGGCTAAGCCCTGTGGAGGTTATGCCGTCGTTGAGGTTTATTGTTTTGCTTATGAAGGATTCAACCGCTCCGGCAACAGGGTTATGCACTACACCCCCGACAGCATAACGGGCGGTTACCATATCTCCTGTCCATTCGGGGCCGAACTTGTTGTTGTCGTTTATCAGGTGGCTGAGATCCTCAATCCCGAATCCACTGATCGCCCGCAGGTATGCCTCCGGGGTTGTTGACTTGATGAATACGGCCATAAACTCCGGACTGACAGACGCACTCAACGGCGCAATATTCTGTAAACCAATATCCTTCACCGAATCAATAATCTCCTGAGATGCCACCGCAAAGAAGCCAGACGCCCACTCCACATTTATGCTGTCAATCACCTCCTTAATCAATGCACCGTCACTCTTAAACACGGGAACAGCAACCCCTGGAGTAACCCTCATTATGAAAGTAGCTGCATCCACTGCACCCAGTTCAGAAATCATTTGACCCACCACCTCTGAATTGATTCCGAAGGCGTCAATGGAGTTATATCCTCCTGCTCTTACGAACTCTGCAGCCGCTTTTGGTGTTAGTTCGCTGGACATCTGGGTTAGGGTGTGTTGATAATTCGGGTAATTACTTACTACATCCAGGCCGACTGCGTTAATGGCGTTTCCTGCAAACCCTGGGGTGAGCTCTCCGATCATCTGAATCACTATCTCCTGATTGTTCACCAGTATATCCGCCGCAATCTCTGGAGTAACTAACTCCATGAATTGTCCCAGGCTTACTGCATCCACTCCCTGTGCAATGATCTGTTGAATAACCTCTGGGTTGGTTAATCCGAGGAATGAGGTCACTGATTCCGCGCTGGCGAATTCGCCCATTTCTGTGATGGTTTTTAGGCCGATGTCTCTGATGGAGTTGATGATTCCTGGTGAGGCTGTTTTAAAGAAGCGGCCTGTCCACTCTGCGTTCACTCCCCTGATCATCTCTTTAATCATGGCATGGTTGCCTTCAAACGCTGAGACTGCAACCTTGGGAGTAGCAGTCTTTATGAATATGGCTGCATCCCCTGCACCAAGCCCGCTGATCATCTGACTCACTATACTTGGATTGATTCCGAGGGCGTCTGCCGCAACCTTGGGGGTTGCCGCCTCAATAAACTGCCCCAGACCCTCTACATTCATACCCTGTATGATGATTTGCTGAAGGGTTTGGGGTTTCACTAATCCGATGAATGCGGCTACGGACTCGCCGCCAGCGAATTTACCCATTAAGGCGATGTTCTTTAAGCCGATTATGTTCACGGAGTCTGCAACCTCTATAGTCGCGGTCCTGAAGAAGTCGGCTGCCCACTCCACATTTGTGCTGTCAATCACCTCCTTAACCAATGCGCCACTATTATCAAACGCCGTGATAGCAGCCTCTGGAGTAGCAATCTTTATGAATGAGGCCGCATCCCCTGCACCCAGCGCCTTAATCATTTGGATCACTACCTCCTGATTGTTCACCAGCATATCCGCCGCAATCTCTGGAGTAACTATCTCCATGAATTGTCCCAGGCTTACTGCATCCACCCCCTGCGCAATGATTTGTTGAGTAACCCTTGGGTTGGTTAATCCGAGAAATGAGGTCACTGATTCCGCGCTGGCGAATTCACCTATTCCGGTGATGGTTTTTAGGCCGATTTCATTAACGGAGTTGATGATTCCGGGTGAGGCTGTTTTGAAGAAGCTGCCTGTCCACTCTGCCCCCACGTTATTGATCATCTCTTTGATCATGATGCGGTTGCCTTCAAACACCGGGACTGCAACCTCTGGAGTGGCTGCCTCAATGAAGATGGCTGCATCCTTGACACCCAGCTCGGTGATTATCTGACTCACTGCCTTTGGATTGATTCCGAAGGCGTCAATGGCGTTGTATCCCCCAGCCTCTATAAACTCTGCAGCCACCTTTGGGGTGAGGTTTTTAGTCATCTGGGTTAGAACCGGGCGATAGCTCTGGTAGTCACCCACGACATCCAGGCCGACTGCGGTAATGGCACTTCCTGCAAGCTTGGGGGTGAGTTCTTTAACCATCCGGGTGACGACAGAGGGATTATCCCCATAAGCCTCAATGGAGTTGTATCCCCCGGCCCCTACAAACTCGGAAGCAACCTCTGGAGTGAGGTCTTTGGCCATCTGGGTCAGGGTGTGTTGATAGTTTAGGTAATTACTTACCACATCCAGGCCGACTGCGTTAATGACGTTACCCGTAAACCGGGGGGTGAGCTCCTCAATCATCTGAATCACTACATCCTGATTATTTACAAACACATCCGCTGCAACCTCCGGAGTAACTAACTCTATAATCTGTCCCAGGCTTACTGCATCCACTCCCTGTGCAATGATCTGTTGAATAACCCCTGGGTTGGTTAATCCGAGGAATGAGGTCACTGATTCCGCGCTGGCAAACCTGCCCATTCCGGTGATGGTTTTTAGGCCGATTTCATTAACGGAGTTGATGATTCCGGGTGAGGCTGTTTTGAAGAAGCTGCCTGTCCACTCTGCCCCCACGTTATTGATCATCTCTTTGATCATGATGCGGT
>JAYEKX010000166.1:0-1856 GCA_034716875.1 Candidatus Altarchaeota archaeon
AAATCCACAGTTCCAATATCTTTACAGCCGAATCCAAGTTTGGCCATTATGTTTCCAACCCAGGTGCCGGTTTCATCTGCCTTGCCCTGGGTGACCAGGACAATCGAGGCAAATATTACAAGAACTACCACGAGTGTGCCGAGCAAAATTCATAATATCCGGTTGGTGAAAATCCAATTTGATGAAAAGTTAGCCACCCCCTCAGAACTGAACCTTGCATCCAGTCTGGTAACAGGCTGTGGTGAAGCCAGGGGGATGGGATACTGGGCCGCAACGCAAGTGAAGGGATTCCACCACGAAATATTTATTGTCGCGGAGGCCGAGGTTGTCTTTTTGACGGAAGGCAGCACTCTCATCGCCGATAGTCTTATTGGGACATGGCAAGGCGATGCGAGCCCGGTGGGGTCTGAGACCGTGGCACGGTATCAAACAGATATTATGGTAACTTGAGAGGCCCAGAGTGTTCTCCTTTCAGGAGTATGTCCTATCAAGCCTATAAATGGTAAGATAGTACAGACGACACTCTGGGACTGCGAAGCATTTTGATCAAACTTTTTAAAAGTTTGACGGACTAGTTCATAGTACCGGAGAAGCAGGGTAATGCCTGCAGAGGGAAGAGGCTGGCGGTTGAACCGTTGGGTCCGGGACTCATACACCACACAAAGAGGCGGGTAAAGGGTGGCAACAAAACAGGACACATAACCTATCCTTTAAAGGCGGGGGTGGTTCTTCTGAAGAGCCAGATGAGGGAAAACCTCAAGTCCAGTTCTGTGAGGGGGCTCATAGCAGCTTCCGGGAGGAGGTGGCTATGAGCTCTACTCGACAAAATATTTATATTATATACCTCTTAAAGAAATAAAAAGTGATAAAATACAATGAAAAAAGAAATCCCTGCAGGCTTAATAGCCATTGTGGTAATTGTATCAATTGCGATATTTGTGGTTACGCCTTCTATGTCAACATCATTTGAAATTGACGGTAAACTGACTTCGGATGAGCTGGAACTGCTATTTCTTGGTTCTGGCGATGATGAGTACCAAGAGTATAAATACGATTCGTACAAAATTGAGAAAAGCAGGATTTCTGCATCCGCCGGAGGTGCTGAAGTTTACGAAGCTGGTTGGTTGCCGGAATTTCTTGAAAAATGGATTGACAAGCTTTTTGAATTTCTTAGCGGGACAGATCCAAAGGAGTTGGGTGAAGATCTTTATGAAAAGGTAGATGAAGAATATCCCCACTACGATGAGGCGGGCGAGCCCGGTCCACCTCCTGTAGCAGGAGAAGCGACAGGTGAATATGCGGGCCCTATGCAATTAATAATTGATGGTAAACTGAGTGAGGACGAACAAAGTATGCTGGACGCAATGGGAGTTGGGGAGATAGTGTTTGGTCGTGGACGTAGTACTCATGATGTAGCTGGAGATATTGTACCGGGTGTAAAGTCTGCGCGGTTGGCATTTCTTGAAGAGGGTCTGTACTTTTATGAAGAATCATATCCTCTAATGACAAAAGCTAGGCCTGACTTATTAGGGTATATCTGCTTTACCCCCTCTAAAGGAGAGTATCCACTTATTAGTTGCAATATTAATAATGGATGTGGTTGCTTAATAAAAACTGAAAAAGAGTTAAGAGATGGTATTGATTTACTTGACTCATCTCGTAAATTTAAAATTAGAGGTAAACGGTCAGGAAATGAAACTGAGTATGTTGTTGAAGGATTATCTTGCGAACTCATTGAGGAGTATCTAGGAAGGGAGATTAAGATTCGAACTTTAGGAGGAGCAGTCAATTTAGGGACTGGTGAGATTAAAAAAGTAGATGTTGAAGTAACTTAATAACATCCTTTGGTTATCTTT
>JAYEKX010000167.1:0-1826 GCA_034716875.1 Candidatus Altarchaeota archaeon
CCCTCACACCCAAGGCATCCGACGCATTCAGGTTTATCACAAACAGCGTATCCCCCGTCCCAATGAAAACATCAACACCCCGACTCTCAACGACAGTCCCATTAGAGCTATTGATACTGTTCTTCTGCCCAACCACACTTAAATTAGCTACATAAGAAACCAACCCACCCCCAACACCACTACCCTTACCCCCGGACCCAACCATCTCCCTGAAAAAAGTCAGGTTACACGGGTGAAACATACTCGGAACCCTCGGATCATTAGTACCAGCCTGATACAAGGGATCCTCAAGACCCACTATAGAAACCATAGATAAAACAGGAACATCATAACCCCGGTAAGAACTAGTGTTAGTCCCATCACTAACCTCCAGATCAATATACACTATCGCCGCAAGATGCCAGACATCATAAAGAGGAACATCCACACTCTTAATAGACACATTAGTCACCAAATCCAACTGCCTGCCCTTCTCCTCAATCCTCGCCCTCCAATCCTCCAGGGTATTACCCGACATAGCATCAACCGCAACCCCATCTAACGTCCCGCACACCATCAACTCCACAACCGCAGCCGGAGAACCAGACACAGAATCAGGCACCGCAGCATAATCAAAATCCGTACACGCCTGATACGTGTAATTATCCAAGAAATCAGGATCAGCAGCTATAGCATGCTCCTTAACCTCATTAACAACATAAACAGCAGCCCTCCGGGCACATATCCCCGTAGCCCTCCTTAAACCCCCCTTAACATCCTCCACAAAATCATGAACCTTACCAACAGTAATCCGGGTTGAAGTATCCTCAATCTTCGTCGTAGAAGTCCGAGTATAAAATATAAGGAGAGATATCAAAACCATGGAAATGGCAATAATCGTTATAGTAAACGTGTAACCCCTCTTATCCATCATATTAATTCATTACACTAATCATATATATATACACAACCACCTGATTTCTAGAGGCAGTCATATAATAAATCATCCAGACAATACTCTTTAGCTGTTTCAGTATCTATCCTGAGCCAGGGGTATGCCCCATAGACCCTGCAACCACTTTGATTGCTCCAGTATAGGTGGTCTACCCATGAGAAACTTGATGACGTATTTATTCCCGTGGCATTGAATTCATATAAGCTAACGAGGCTCTCCAACCCTATTTCCCTCTTTTCCACCGAAGTATTCTATGGTTTGATTTACATACTTTGAGGATAGGTTCAGACTACCGTCTAACCGGTCAAAGAAGGACGACTTAGTTAAATTCCCCCCCGCCCCCGCCGTAATTTGAATTTAGGTGATTGGATAAAATCTGCACCAAATCACCCATAAATTATTTCGAACATCTCCTTAAATATGTCAGAGTTTCGGTTGTTGAATCGAAACTCCATCTCCTTGAGATAAAGATAATAGTTGTTTTTGCGTATACCGTGGTACAATAAATTGCTGTGCAATTTATGTACATGAATTCCTTAGTAGGAATTCATTGTACTTGTAAAATCTTTCCTTTGTGAATGACCAGAACCCTTCTATCCCATTGATGTGAGTTCGACCTATAGCATACGCTTTCGTCTTCTTTATCTTGCTGTGTTTCCCGTAGTGTTTCAGGCTCTTGTAGCTTTTGAAGTCGTCGGTGTAGAACACTGAACCCTTCTCAGTCTTGGCCTTGATCTCAGCCATCAGGGTTTCGGCTGAAACAATATCCACATTTAACCCGTCTGTTAGCTAAACGATAGAGTCTGTATTTCCCACAGAAAATACACTTCCTACCCTCCAAAAACTTTACGGTAAACTTTTTAGCCATTTACACCGGTTATATATGCCAGTT
>JAYEKX010000168.1:0-7797 GCA_034716875.1 Candidatus Altarchaeota archaeon
GGGGAGACGGAGGCGGATAACAGCCCTTTTATAGGGGATGAAAAAATAGAGGAACTGAAAACAGGCGAAGGCTTTAATCTGGTAGATTTCGCGCATAAATTTCCATTCACACCAAGAATACAGAAGGGGGAAACTCTGGGGGCTAAGATAGGTGTTGGACCTGATTTAATAAAAGAAAGACTCACTAAATTAAAGAGAAAACGACGAAAGGAGGATCTGACACTTGCAAAGAGGATATCCCGAATAGGAAGAAAGGGGGGGGGAGGAATCAAGGATGTTAGTAGGGTGGAGACATCCATAGACCGGTTATATCAACTGGTACAAAGGTATGAAAAAGTGAGGATAGATAATAAACTCGCCCGCAGACTCGGTGTAAGTAGATCCCAGATAGAGAACTGGGCAGTGATTCTGGAGGAGCATGACCTCGTGGAGCTACATTATCCCGCCATAGGCGAGCCAGAAATCAGAAAGATAAAGGAAAAGAAGTAATATTTTAAATCAGAAGTTATATGCTTAACATATAAATTCCAGCACGATGGAAAAAGACAAGGAACCGAAGGAGGGATCTGACGGGGAAGAGATGAAGCTTATAGAAGAGTATGAAATAACGTCAGATGATGTGAAAACCAGGATTGAGATAGTAGAAAAAGAATATATCCCTTTTTACAAACTTATCATCCCCGAGGTTGACGTAGCCACAAAAGCACTTCTGGATGACATTAAAGAGAGATTGATAGGGGTGGTGGATATGAGCGTTAGTGATGTCCTTGATTCTGAATTAATGGGTGAATTAAAAAAGGAATTCGGTAAGGATGCAAATATGCTGTTAACGAAAGAACTTCCAAAACTGAATCGTGTTGTTAAGGACCACTTCATCCTAAATCTGATTCATGAACTCCTTGGTCTGGGGGATATAGAATTCCTTCTCGATGATGAGAATATAGAGGAGGTGGTTATAAACTCCACCGAAGAACCTGTAAGGATTTACCACAAGAAGTATGGCTGGTTAAGGACAAACATTACTCCCGACTCAGAGGGTCAGATACTGAATTACGCCAATACCATAGCCAGAAGGGTTGGTAGGAATATCACCACCTTAACCCCGCTTCTGGACGCCCCTCTTGTGACCGGAGACAGGGTTAACGCCACCTTAAATCCCATATCCACCAAGGGTAATACCATTACTATAAGGAAATTCGCTCGTGATCCCTGGACTGTGACCGATTTTATTCAAAATAAAACAGTGAGCTCGGAAATCCTGGCTTTAATATGGATTGCAATCCAGTATGAACTGAATATTCTCATCTCCGGAGGCACCGGTTCCGGGAAGACATCCTTCCTGAACATCTGTATGCCATTCATCCCACCCAACCACAGGATTATATCTATAGAGGATACCCGGGAGCTGCAATTACCCAAGTTCCTTTATTGGTGTCCTCTAACGACTAGGGAACCGAATCCTGAAGGAAAGGGGGAAGTAACGATGTTGGACTTGCTGATAAATTCCCTGAGGATGAGACCCGACAGGATAATAATGGGTGAAATCAGAAAAAAGAGGGAAGCGGAGGTTCTCTTCGAGGCCATGCACACAGGGCATTCGGTATATTCGACACTACATGCGGATACCTGCGCTCAGACCATAACGAGATTGACCAACCCCCCAATCAACATCCCCGAAAGCATGCTTGACTCTGTGCATCTAAACATTGTAATGTTCAGAGACAGGAAGAGTGGGATTAGAAGGGCATTTGAGGTCGGTGAATTTGTTCCAAAATATGGAGGGGAATTGAAATTTAAACCCAATATCATCTATAGATGGGACCCCAAAACAGACAGTATGAAAGCCGTTACAGACGATGTCGCATTATATGGAATAATAGGATCTCATACAGGATTTTCGGTGGATGATGTGAAGAATGAAATAGAAATGAAGAAAAAGATACTGGAATGGCTGGTAAAAAACAATATCCGTCAGGCAGAGAATGTAGGGAAAATAATGAACCGCTACTATGTTGATAAGGAAACGGTATTGGATGTAGTGAATAACGACAGAAGCCCTAAGGGGTTGGTATGAATCAATACATTTTTATTTCAGTAAGTTAAATACTCTTAATGTGACAGCCCCCAAAATAGGTTTTTTAAATTCACGGATGATAAGAAATTTCTCACGCCCCTTCATAGCGGTAGGTGATATATTAACCAAGATATCACCCGGCACAGCCCTGCATCTAAAGCAATCAGACATAGATGAAAAATATAACATCAGCGCCAGAGAATATCTAGCTGTCTGTTTCTTTATTTCCCTATCATTTGCCATATTATCCTTCTCAACCATTACACTCATTCTTTCATTCGGAACCAAGGAATTCATCGGCCTTGCCCCCATAATAGGGATCGTTATTGGGCTTCTGGTTTATATGCAGCTATCAATATATCCCAAGATGATTGTAAATAAAAGGGTTAATGACCTGGAAAAAAACCTTTTATTTGCCTTGAGAACCATCCTGGTTCAGATAAGGTCCGGTATCCCTGTATTTGATGCCTTTGTCTCTATAGCTACTGGGGACTATGGGCAGATATCAAATGAATTCAGGATAGTTATAGAAAAAAGCAGGGCAGGGATACCTGTAATAGACGCCTTGGAGGAATTAGCAGTCAGGAACCCCTCAATATATTTCAGAAGAGCAATCTGGCAATTACTGAATGCTATAAAATCAGGTAGTGACGTTGGCGATAATCTTATAGTCATTATAGAATCTATCTCCAAGGAGCAAATGGTTCAAATCGAGACCTATAAATCAGTCCTGAATCCATTAGCTATGATGTACATGATGATCGCAGTAATTACCCCTTCATTAGGCATTACGATCATGATCATACTCTCGACCTTTCCTGGGATGGAGAAACTAGGGAATGAAACAATATTCTGGCTGTTGCTGGTGGGGATAATATTCATGCAATTTATTTTCATGAATATCATAAAATCAAGGAGACCTAATTTACTTGGATGATGAGGTGGAATAAATGAGCGTATATATCTCTTTAACAAGATTGTTACCGAAGAACATAAAGAAGGAGTTCAAGCACTTGATAATGTGTTCCACAATAGGGGTGAATTCCAACAAACTCCTGGGTTTCATTATACTTTTCGGGCTAGTATCGGGTCTTTACTTAGGTTACCTTATCAGCCTGTTTGGGGTACTGCCATTTATCTTCGGTTTCATAGTCGCCTTCGCAGTAATTGAGGCAGTATTCTATCTATGGATTCTCTTTTCTGTAGATTCAAAGGCCAAACTTGTGGAGACTGTTCTTCCGGATGCCCTGCAGTTAATGTCCTCAAACGTCAGGGCTGGTTTAACCACAGATAAGGCATTGTTACTGGCGGCGAGGCCGGAATTTGGCCCCCTGGCAGATGAAATAAAAAGGATGGGTAGGGAAACCATGACCGGAGGAAGCCTTACAGAGGCCTTATTAAAAACAAATCAGAGGATAAAGTCAGATACATTAAGTAAGACTATGGATTTAATCGTCAATAGTATCAAATCAGGAGGGAAACTGGCAGACCTCCTGGATCAAGTCTCCAGTGATCTCAGGGAGCAACAGATCATTCAAAAGGAGATTACTGCCAGTGTCCTGATGTACGTCATCTTCATCTTCATAGCAATAGGCTTAGCTGCTCCATTACTATTTGCCGTTTCATCCTTCCTGGTAGAGGTTCTGGTGACGATGAGCACGGAAATTGGTAAAGAAATGCCTTCAAGCGCCGCCATGGGCGGATTCACCCCTGGCGTGGCTGATATCCAGATAGACCCTAAATTCCTGCCAAAATTTGCTATTGTCTCCCTAGTAGTATCTTCAGTCTTCGGCTCATTAATAATGGGTCAGCTCATGAAGGGGGATGGAAAAGAAGGGATTAAATATCTACCACTCCTGATCATCATATCGATTGGTTTATTTCTCCTTGGTAGTTATGTTATGAAAATCGTCTTCGGGAGAATGATTGAGTTTTAGGTTTATATCCTTAACCCCCACCCAAACTTCTCTTTCAGGAGATGGTATACCGCTTCTGGCGGCATGATGCCATATTCTGTGATGATCATGTTTATGTATTCAGCATCGGTAACGTCGAATGCCGGGTTCAGGATCCTGACGTCTTTTAGGGACTCAGTAACCTCTGAGGGATCTCTCTCCTCAATCTCAATCACGGAACCCATAACGCTTTCGGGAGAGAATTTCAGGGACTCCGCAGCTACTATGAAATCTATATCCAATTCCTTCGCACATAAGGCTATCTGTGATGTGCCGATCTTGTTGATTAGATCGCCGTTGGCGCATATGGTATCCGCCCCCACCAGGACCTTATCCACTTTTAATTCCTTCATCACGTAATGTGCTGCTGAATCAACTATTAATGTGGTTGGCACTCCCGAGGATGAGAGTTCCCTGGCTGTTAAGACCCCCTGATACCTGGGTCTCGTTTCGGTACACACTACCTTGATTTCTTTACCCTCCCCCCATGCTTTATGCAGGATCATAGTCACAGTATCGCTGTTGCAGTGAGTTAAAATCACATCCCCTGACTGGATTAAATTCGATCCGATTTCAGATATCTTCTCCAATGCCTTCTCCTGTCCATCTATAAACCCCCGGATCTCTGAAGAAATTTCTTTTTGGAATTCCTTAATCTCCAGGTCTTTGTTTTTTTCAGCTACATAGCAGATATAGTTTATGGCGTTTGGCAGGGAGACTGCAGTGGGTCGAGATGATTTAAGTTTCTCTCCCGCATCCTTAAGTTTTTTTATTGAATCAGTAGTGTCTATAGCACTTAGGTTAACCACTGAATCCATGGCTTTAGCAGCAGCGATAGCTATGTCTAAAGCCCCCCGGACCCGCATTTCCTTGATATCCTCGATGGTCTGCCTTAAATCCTGCATATTTATCTATTAAAACATAAGGAGATATATGAAAAGCCTGCTTTCGATGAGTGATTTTTCTGTTGAGGAATTAAGAGAGGTTATTGAGTTCACAGGTGAGGTTAAGCAGAATCCCGAAAGATTCAGTGAGGAGTTGGGGGATAAGATCTTGGCTATGATCTTTGAGAAGCCTTCTACCCGAACCAGGGTTTCTTTTGAGTGTGCTATGCTTCAACTTGGCGGGCATGCTATAGGTATTTTTAGGGATAGCACTCAGTTGGGGAGGGGGGAGACTATCGCGGACAGTGCCAGGGTTCTTGGCAGGTATGTTGATGCCTTGATGGCGAGGGTTAATGGGCATGATTCGCTGGTGGAGTTAGCCAGAAACTCAGGTGTTCCGGTTATAAACGGTCTCTCGGATCTGGAGCATCCTTGCCAGATTGTCTCGGATTTGTTCACGGTTTATGAAACCCGCGGGGCTTTAGAGGGCTTGATCACGTATATCGGGGATGGGAATAATGTATGTAACTCCCTTCTCTTGGGTTGTGCGATGACTGGCTTGAGTTTGAGGGTGTCAACACCAGGGGGTTATGAGCCTAGGAGGGATATTCTGGATTCTGCTGTCAGGATTTCGAAGAAAACAGGAGCTAGTATAGAAGTGGTAGGTGATCCTTTTGAGGCAGCTAAGAATGCTGACTTCATTTACACTGACGTGTGGGTTAGCATGGGTCAGGAGTTGGAGGGGGATAAGAGGGTTGAGGCATTCAGGGGTTATCAGGTGAATAAGGAGATTCTGGCTAAGGCTAAGGGTGACTGCAGGGTGATGCACTGCCTTCCCGCTCACAGGGGGGTGGAGATTACGGATGATGTCCTGGACGGCCCACAGTCCATAGTCTGGGATCAGGCTGAAAACAGACTGCACGCGCAGAAAGCGATTTTAATGAAACTCTTGAGGTAAGGGGGGTATATAACTCCTGATCAGGGGGGATATCCGAACTAGTTCGTATATATCGCCAAATCGGCAGTATATCCGAAGTACTTCGGATATAAATAGTTATCTGAAATTGCCTAAAATGTAGAGGCATGAAGCATTCGATAGGATGATTAAACTCTTGATCGGCTATTTTTTTAACCTCTACTATGCAGGTACAGGATGGGGGATAGAGGCTTTATCTTCCTGCATCATTCTCTCGGGGTATTCAAAATCACTTTCCCTCGATATCTTTCGCAGTTCCCTGACCACCGCACTAACCATGTTAATCTGATAGAGCTTTGCCTTACCCTCGGTTCTCGTATGTCTTAGAACACCCTCCCTGACGAGGGACGGAATAATCATCTGAAGCGTTCTGTAACCAACTCCCGTCTCCTTTTTTATGTCCCTTAGGGAGTAGTCCCAGAACTGATTCACCGTAAAGAAATCCAGAATCTTTGGGATTGGTCTCTCTCCGAATATATGAGTTAATGCCATTTTTATGTTATTATAACTTTGATTCAAAAATTCATATAGCAATATGAAAACTCAGCTCACATCCGTGGATCTCTGTGTTATGGCACAGGAGTTAAACAGTATTCTGTGTTCCGGGAGGATTGATAAGGTATATCAGATAGGTAGGAAGGAGTTGAAGCTTAGGGTTCATGTTTCGGGAGCCGGGTCTATGGAGTTGATTATTGCTCCGGGTTATGTCTGCCTGACGCAGTTTCCGAGAGAGACGCCCAGGGAGCCTTCCTCTTTTGCCATGCAGCTTAGGAAGAACCTGAAAGGCGGGTTCATCCGGGAGGTGAGGCAACATAGTTTCGACCGGATACTGGAGTTCGTGATTGAGACGAAGGAAAAGAAATTCATTCTTATTACAGAATTTTTCAGCCGGGGTAATGTAATCCTCTGCAGTTCGGAGAAGAAGATTATCGGGCTTCTTGAGTGGCAGAAGTGGAGGGACCGTAAGCTTGGGGTTGGTCAGGTATATGAGCACCCCCCTGAAACAAGAAACCCCTTTGAAATCGATTACCCCTCATTTAAGGAGATACTTTCCTCTGAAAGGAAGCTGGTTGTGGTGTTGGCGGTTGATGCGGGTTTATCCGGGGTTTACGCTGAAGAGGTTTGCTTACTCTCAGGAATCGATAAAAGCATGAAGGGGGGTGAATTAAGTAGCGATGAAATCAACACCCTCTTTAACTCCTTCAAGAAAATGAGGGATAAAATAAAGGGTGAAATAAAACCCTCCGTGATTCTCAGAGAGGGTGCGCCGGTGGATGCAGTCCCCTTTGACTTAAAGGTTTATGAAGGTCTTGAGAAAAAAAGTTTTAAGTCATTTAATGAAGCGGTGGATGAGTACTTCAGTGAAGAAGAGTTTAATGAGGTCCAACGGGGGAGGGAAGAGAAATTCCTGGGTGAATTAAGGAAGCTTTCAGATATTGAGGAGAAACAGAAGGAGGTTATAGAGAAGCTGGAAGAAAAAACGGTTGAATACCGTAAGATCGGGGACTTGATATACCAGAATTTCCAGTCGATAGATAAGGTCCTTAAGGTAATTAATGAGGGGCGAAAGAAGGGGATCTCATGGGGGAGTATAGAGGAGAAATACGGGGGGAAGGAGTTTAACGGCATCCGGATAGAGGAGATTAATAATCAAGGATTCATAGTTTTAAGTACTGTTTTAAATGAAAAATGATTTATGATGTGGTTATCGTTGGCGGAGGACCGGCGGGTTTATCTTCCGGGATATATACGGTAAGGAGGGAATTAAAGACCTTGCTTGTGGAGAAAGGCGTTTTAGGCGGGCAGATGCTTCTCACCAGTGAGATAGAGAATTACCCGGGGTTCTCCCGGGTTTCTGGACGTGATTTAGCGGAGAAAATGGAGGGTCAGGTTAGGGAGCTTGGGGTA
>JAYEKX010000169.1:0-7775 GCA_034716875.1 Candidatus Altarchaeota archaeon
CGTATCATTGATGGCGAGATAGCCACTAGTATCAGTATCCTTTATCTGACCACATGAGCCATAACCAACTATTTTATCCGCTATACCAAATGAAACCATTGTTTGATCAATCAATCCCTGACTCATTGGTATAACCCTCTTAGGATCTTCCGGAATCTTAACTTCCTTGCCTCGTGCATCGGTTACAATTTTATACCCTTCTTCGGTTACAGTAACTTTTTCGGGAGTTCCTGTTTTCTCACCAATGCATCCGGACATTAAAATAATTCCTGCTATAAAGAGCACTATAATGGTAATCACCTCTTTTCCCGCCCTATTTTTTTGTTTTTTAGACATTTTGCCATTTAAAAGTCTTCTTCAACAGCCCAGTCCAGCCACTGGGCTGATCTGAGTTTCTTAGCCATTTCGGTGTCTACACCATAGAGTTCCTTATAGTAACCTAAAACCCATTCACTGATAGCTATGTCTGAGAATCTCTCCGGATATGCCCCTTTTGCAGCGATCATTAAATCAATTGGAAACTCTAATCTTGTGGCACATCTGCTTGGTGTCCATGGAAGAGAATAGACTCTTTTTTCTCTTATTGCTTTTAAGTCGTGAATATTTCTGAAATGTTCGCTTTCATATAGTTCTCTTGGAGGATGATAGCCATTGGAGGTAGGCAATAGTATTACATCCGGATTAAGAGCTAATACCTGCTCTGAAGACATTATCTGTTGTCCCATTCCCCTGAAGGCATTTTTTGCATTAACAATATCTTCTATAAAATATGCATCAGGAGTATCTATCCCCCTTACATTACCAACCCCGCCTTGTTCGCGAGCCTTGGCAGATAATCCAAAATATAATACTGTTGGTTTCTTATCTTCCGGAATATCCCTGGTTCTTTCTTTAATGACTGTAATCTGTTTATCCAGATGATTAATCAATTTTTGTGCCTCTTTTTGTTTATCAAATATCTCTCCAAGCACTTCTATTTCCTGGAATATGGTGTTTAGGGTTGGTTTGTCATAGCAGGTTGGCGCCTGTATAACAACAACAGGTAGGTTAAGTTTCTCTATCATTTCGATAACTTTTTTAGCGTTTTCATCAGTGTTATAACAATAGAAACTGCATGACCCGGATCGTAAAATCACAACATCAGGATCAAGGCTTGCCAGGGTTTCATAATTTGGTGTCTTCCGACCGACGACAGTAAGTTCTTTAAGTTTTGGATACAATACAACCGGAGTATATCTACCTCCCCTGTATGTGTAGTTCTCACTAGTAACATCACTATGATAATTATATGTATAATCCTTAGGGGTTCTTGGAAGACCAACCAATTTATCTCCTATACCGAATATAATCATAGTGCTTTCAACAAAACCATCACTCATCACGACAACCCTTTCAGGATCTTTCGGGATTCTAACTTCCTTGCCACGCATATCGGTTATAAGCCTGTAATTATCTCCTGTCTCTGAAACCTGATTTATATTCTCACCCTCCTTACCCCCCTCAATGCATCCCGAACATGTAATACTTACAATTACCGCTGCAATGAGCAGTATATTCAAAGCAGTTACCCTCATTTTCCGTCCTTCCTCCACCATATCATCACATACGTTGATTTACCTTTAGATATAAATTCCCCGTTTTCCTTCACTAATTTCTTGGATAGATATCCCCTCAATATTTCTTCCTGCTCGGGTGTTTCGATACTTAGATTAGTCTTTAAATTATCCACCGCTTCATCCAGACTATGGAATTTCTGGTTATGTTCAGTGTCTATAACCTCGATATTCGCATATACCCTCATCTGGTAGAGGATATTATAGAGATAATTACATTTAGGTCCCGGGATATAGGTTTCGTTATGTATCCTGGGCCACAGATCACTGTATGTTTTTTCCCATGCAGTTTCGCCGGCAAACCAGAAGAGGTATACATATTTCTTAGCCAGAGAATCCATCTTTTTAAGTGCATCCCCTATATCCAGCATAGAAAGGGAAAATGATGCGATTACGATGTCGTGTGTTTCTATCTCACCCGTATCCACCTCCTCCCATTTCTTGTTTATGCACTCTATGTTGCTCAGTCCCCCCTCCTCCATGTTTTCCTTCAGGCATTCAATCATGGCGGGAGACGGGTCAACTGCAGTAACCTTCTTAACCCTCTTTGCAAGAGGGATTGTAAGCGTTCCCGGTCCAGCACCAATATCCAGAACGGTTGAATCAGGACTTATATCTAATTTATCTATTGTTTCTCTTGCTCTCGCACGATTATTCTCTTTCACCCTTTCATCATATCTCCTTGCCCGGTCTTTATCGTGCCATAACTTAGCATGATTTTTTTGTCTTTTAAACGAGGTGGAGTTTTGCTTTGCATCCATCCAGAGTTCATTCCACTCGATCTCATTGATGTTTGTTATACACATTCTAGTTTATCTCAAGTTTCTTCCCTGTTTTTATACATAATAAATCAAAAATAGTAATATTATTAATAATAAAAATCTAAAATTAGTGTTACGTTACTATAATTTATAATGATTAATCATTTAAAAAACAACCCTAAGACTTACGGTAGATGTCGAAATAGTTTATCCTATCCCCCCCTCTTCCTAAAAAAAAGCCAGTTATTCACTCCCTTAAACCTCGGCGTAGGCTTTAATTTTATCAAAACGAACTTGCCCTTCATCTTCATTCCATCCAGCTCAAAGAGTATCTCCCCCTCATCAATCTTCTCTGGTTTGAATACTCCCTTATCCCAGATCTCTACCGTACCTGCCCCGTAGAGTCCCTCACCTATCACCCCCTCAAAATCAGCGTACTCCAGTGGGTGATCCTCAGTCTGCACCGCCAACCTCTTTACCCCCTCAACAGTCGGAGGCTCCTTAGGAACCGCCCAGCTTCTAAGAACACCCCCAATCTCCAGCCTAAGGTCATAATGCAGGTTCCTTGCATCATGCTTCTGTATCACAAAAATTTTATCCCCCTTATCGTTCGCTTCCTTAACCATACCCATAGGTTCCCCCGTCTCCCCAAAATTCCTCTTCCTTTGATACTCTTCTAACGGCATTTTTTTGGTTTATCTAAAATTCAGCAGAAGGACAGAGTTTATTTAAAACACATTCCCCACACCTCGGCCTTCTCGCTATGCATATATCTCTTCCATGCTGTATGAGCATAAGGGGGTAATCAATCCAGTGCTCCTTTGGAACAATCCTCATCAAATCCCTCTCGATCTTTACAGGATCCCTCTCTTTAGTCAACCCAAGAAGGATTGAAAGCCTTCTAACGTGGGTGTCAACCGCAATACCTGCAACAATACCGTAATTACCAAGGACTATGTTAGCTGTTTTTCTCGCCACCCCGGGCAGTGAAAGCATCTCCTCCATAGAATCCGGAACCCTGGAGTCATATTTCTCAACCAGCATCCTGCAGGTATTCTTGATGTTCTTTGCCTTATTCCTATAAAATCCGGTTGATCTAATATCCTGCTCAAGCTCCTTTAGATCAGCATCAGCGTAATCCCTTGCAGTTTTATATTTCCCATAAAGCTCCTTGGTAACTATATTAACCCTCCTGTCAGTGCATTGAGCAGAGAGCATTGTCGCTATTAAAAGCTCCAGGGGATTCTTGAACTCCAACGCTATTTTAGCTTCAGGATACTCCTTCTCCAAGAGACTTATTATTTTCAGAACCCTCTCCTTACCACTCTCTTCCCCCACTTTCCTAAGTCGCTTTAGGGAAACTAACCTCCTTAGGCTTTACAGTAACCTTAGGCAGGTTCACAGGTACCGGAAGCCCTAGTTTCCTGGAAATATCAATCGCCTCCAATATGGAATCCCTTAAAATAGTGGTGGATATCTCCTTTAAGGCATCGGACTGAACCTCAAGCTTACCCTCCTTCTCAACTACAACCTCCCCTAAGTCCGGGCTGGTATACCACAGGTAACCCTCCACATCAATCCTTCCAATATCCGGTTTATACTGCACATTAAAACGGAAATTCACCAGCAGGTAATCACCAACCCTATCATCCCTTTTCTTCCTCATGGACGTAATCACAAAGTTTGAACTCACATCCACATTACTTATCTCCTTCTTCTCTATATCCTTTCTTTCCCCGCTCAATTTCTTAACCCTAAAATTCATTACTGACATTTCTCATCACCTCAATCTATGGATGTCCTCCAATCAAATCTAAACCCATTTTTTCATCGAAATCCATCATAATGTTCATATTCTGAACCGCCTGACCGGAGCCTCCTTTTATGAGATTATCGATCGTGCTTATAACTATAATCCTTTTGGAATCCGGATCATACTCAACCATCACATCGCAGAAATTGCTGCCAACGACATTCGCTACACAGGGGATCTCTGGTGTTACGCGCACGAAAGGCTCATCCCTGTAATACCTCTCATAGTGACTACCAAGATCACTGATGGAGTCTGCGAATAATGTGGTGTTGCTGAGAATACCCCTCCTCATGTCTGCAATTATGGGGGTGAATGAAATATTTACCTCTCCAAAGGATTCATTCAGGATGAATTCAATCTCCGGCCTGTGTCTATGGAACAGGACATTATAGGGCTTGATGTTCCCGGAGACCTCAGGATGATGCATGTTTTTTGAAGGAGCAGCTCCCACTCCGGAGGTTCCGGTTATTGCGGTTACAACAATCTTTTTTAGATCAATTTTGTCTCTGTATCTCCCAAGAGGCATGACGCCTAGTATGATGGAGACTGGGTAGCAGCCGGGGTTTGTTACAAACCTGGCTTTCCTGATTTCTTTTTTGTAGACCTCCGGAAGACCATACACCCTCTCACTGAGTAGTTCCTTGTTCACATAACCGCCATAAACCCTTCCATCGATTTCAGCGTCCTTGATTCTGAATTTACCCCCTAGGGTAATTACCTTAACCCCCTTATCAATCAGGTCCGGCAGGGAGTTGAACCATTCCCCTGGCGGGGCTGCAAAAAAAGCCACGTCACAATCTATCTCATCCAGATTCAGGTCAACGAATTCATTATTAAAGACGTTAAGCAGATTCCGGTGTAGGGAAGAAACCGGCTTGCCTGAAAGCCTTCTTGATACCGGAACTATCTCCTCTACCTTAGGATGGTTCACCAGGATTCTCAGTAATTCAGCTCCCAGATAACCTGAAGCACCTACTACAGTAACATTAACCATATCCCTCCATCTATTTTTTACTCATTGAATCAAACCAGCCCCTGGCTAGAAATTTCTCAATAGTCAGGTCTCTTCTCAACTCCATTTCAGAGAACTCAGGGTAACCGTATTTAACCTCAAACCGGGTGGTGTATCTGATTAAATCCTCGACGCATTTCGCACAGAGAACACCTGCATAGGGTCTTGTTGGAACCCTCTTGCTTTTACTGAGTTCTCTAACCTTTGAGGGTATGGTGTTTGGGACACCTGTAAGTATTTTAGCGCAGCGGCCACAGTGTTGTTTCCCTGGTTTTTTCTTTTTATAATGTGTTACTGTCTTGCCCCCAGGGGTTCTTCTCTGCACTTTCTTCTTAGATCTTGATCTAAGCATTGGTTTAACCATTTTTGAATTTAATAGGTAATTTATTTGATTTAGGGGATTTAAATAAACCACTAATTTTTTGGATTCCAGTGGATTAACTCAGTTTCATTAATTTATTCAGTATTATCGAGGAAGCAATAGAAGAGAGGATATATACCCCTAACCAATCCAGGCCCCCGTTAATACTGAACACTATAAGGTTTATGTGCAATGGAAATGTTACCACACTGCCTATATCCCCATAGTTGCCTCGAAGCCACGTGAATATTAATATGATCGGGATGAACGTAATCATCATGGGTTTGAAGGAGTGTTTCATCTGCTCCATCATCAACTTCGTTAACTCCTCCTGGGACTTCACAGCTTTTTTGGTGTGGCCTTTCTTACTAGCATCCTTCATGATATCCTGATGCTTCTTTATTTCTTCTTTACACTCCCTTAATCTATCCACATCTAATGTTGCTTTCCTGACCAGCGAGCTTATAATGGATACACACAGGGATATGAATACAATAGTCCATGCATCAGGTGTAATGGTAATCATTTTTTTTCTTTTCAGTTACTTCAAAACCAGGGCCATCTCCTCTGCAGCCTCGTCTATCTTCCCCTGGGGATTCTCTATGATCTTTACGGTACATCCGGTGAATACTGAATACGCCATTGCTATATCCCTGTTTAATTCCTGATGCAATCTTATCTCTTCCGTAAGCTCCCCATCCCTCTGCCTGGTTTTATCCCCTTGCCTCCTCACTGCGATTTCTTCAGGCCCGGCTTCGATAAGGATGAACACATCAGGTTTTAATTCATTTAAAACCTCCTGGGGTAATCCAGGTAGATAACCCCTTGGCGTTCTTATGGTGCAGTGTGTATCAACCAATATACTTTTCTCAGCACCTATCTCAGAGATTTTTTTTGCCGACTCCTTCTGGATTTCCTTCTGCTGCTTTGAATCCAGTTTCCTCATCTGGTCTCTGTCATCCACTAAGCCCCGGCACTTAGCTTCATCAAACATTATGTCACCGTATGTCACTAATTCATAGTTCACGTTATCATCCCTCAGAATCTCTAATGCCTTTTTGGCTACAGTGGTTTTTCCGGTCCCAGGGATTCCGGTAAGTACTGCCAACATCTTTTTTTGGGTTTAGGATATTCTTTATAGGTAAGTAATAGGACTTCTCATTTAATAAGGGTGGGTTAAACCCTGACGGGAAACCGAACCCTTCTTTGTATACTATATCTCTATTGTATCGTATATCTTACACTTTTTATATATATAATCTGAATATTTATCATAATTTCAAGATGGCTTCCAGAGACATAGATTTCAACATACTGATTAGTATTCTTATAGTTGCGGCAGTTGTCCTCAGCTGGCTTATCGGAGGCTCTGTAATAGGGGATGTGATAGATAAAAAACCCGATGGTGGCAGTGATGATTTAATGATAAATAAGAGCAGCAGTACTTCAACAACATCAACCACATCCTCCCCAATCATTAAACAGGTGGTCACTACCTCCACCTCTATTTCTACCACTACATCTACATCAACCTCAACCACTGTTGCTCCAGAGTGTTTTCTTAATTCTGATTGTGGTGTGAATGGTGTGAAGATTACCCAAGATTACTCTTGTTATGACGGAGATATTTATAGGCAGTATATCCACTATAGGTGTTCAAATCCGGGAACCTCTTCTGCGAAATGTGTGGGGAGGGAGGAGATTGAGTTGATAAAAAAATGTAGGGTGAATGAACATTGTATAGATGGGGAGCCGTACTGTGAATATCTTGGTGACGTAGATGGTAGTGTGGCATCTACGAGACCTTCTGGCTCTACACTGCTTGATATAAGTAATAAGTATAACAATTCATACAGTAACTACTTGCTCGGTATAGCTTATATAATCTCTAAGGAATCTGAACCCAGGGGGGTGGCAATCGACATCTGGAAATCGGATGAGAATAGAACAAGGATATACTGTCATGGAAAAGGTGTTAGGGTGGATGATTTGGTTATTGGTTTGGTTGATATATCTAAATGGGGTCCTGGGATCTGGGTAAACATCTGGATACAGGAGACAGACGGATTCTGATGGAAAATTTTTCTGTTTTATTACAAATTCAGCAGAATAGGAAAAATTTGCAACGTAAATTTTTGCTTGCAAAGATTTTTCCTAAAAATCTTTCCAATACTGTGGGTTTCAGCCCGCAGATGAATGCTAATGATGAATTTGT
>JAYEKX010000170.1:0-25191 GCA_034716875.1 Candidatus Altarchaeota archaeon
GATGTGCAAAAATAGTAGTGGAAGGGTTATAAGAGTTCTGTTTTCTGTACTTATCTTTAAAGGACAACATATCATATTTTATTAATTTCTTTGCCAATTCAGGCTCCCTTTCCATAAACTCTTTGGCAGTCTCCCCTTCCTTTAAGAGAGAAAATAATTCGATATCTGAATATTGCTGGCTTCTTGCAATATGATAATCCATATATTTATAACCGTTTGGTCTGACAAACTTCATAAAATTCTTTCCTGAAGAACTTATAGTTTTCAGATGATTTAAGAATTTCTCATTGTCAAGAAGTATCCGGTCTTTCCCATTGTCTATGTTCTTATTTCTTTTCCTGATAATATCTCTTTTGGATTTCAGTATCCCTGTAAAGGTAATTTTGGAGTTCACGCTTGGCAAATCACCTATTGCTTCATATACAGTTACGTAGGGTTTCAGCCCCTTTTTCATTAAGTCTTCAGAATTATCTGATTGGGGGTTAAAATGGGTTGGCTTTATAATAGGTACTTTTGTATTTTTCCACTCTTTCTTTATACCAATCAGTATTACTCTTTCCCTTTTTTGTGGAACGCCATAATCAGCAGCATTCAATAGGGAATATTTATCTCCTCTTTCATTTTCAAAAACATAACCTATATCTTCAAAGTCCGATAACAGCTTATCAATAATTTTTCCCCCCCCATTATCCTTCTTTGACAAAATCCCGCGTACATTCTCAATTACAATGATATTTGGTTTTATTTCAGCTACAATATCCCTAAAATGCTCATAAAGACCGTCTCTCCTATCTCTTTTAAAGTTTTCATTTTTTTTACCATATCCTGAACGGGGACCAATCAGGGAAAAGGACTGACAGGGTATTCCCCCGACAATAATTGATACTTCTCCCTTACACTCTTTGATTATTCTATCGGCAATATCCTGTTTTGTAATATCACCTTCAATAACTCTTCCAGCACCATAGTACCTTCTCAGTGTATCGCAGGCATATTTATCAACCTCAACAGCCCTGTATAATTCAAAAACAGGATTTCCCGATTTATCTTTGACTAGTTCAAAACCCAAAGACAAACCTCCTGCTCCGGCAAACAGGTCAAGTATTTTTAGGGTCATGATATATACTCCATAAATTACATTTTTAAGATTTCTTATTAATTTCCTTTTCTACCTTGGAATAACATTTTTGTAAATCTTTCTTTATCTCGTGTTCCCAAAACCGGATTACTTTCCAGCCCTGCTTTTTAAGGATTTTATTAACTTCCTTATCTCTTTTAACATTGCCGTCTATTTTTTTCTTCCAGAAGTTAATGTTGCTTGTTGGCTTGACAAAACATCCGGGACATTTGTGCCAAAAACACCCGTCAATAAAAATTGCTATTTTGTATTTAGTGAATACAATATCCGGTTTTCCGATTAGACTGGATTTAAGTCTATAACCCTTTAGACCTTTTAAAAATAAATACTTCCTGAGCAACAATTCCGGTTGGGTATTCTTCCCTTTAATTTGGGACATATTATAACTTCTCTGTTCTTTGGTTAAAACATCCGTCATATATATTATATTAATAACATCAACTATAACTAATTTTCTAATTCCAATTATCGATTTTTTAAGCCTGTATTAGGGTTAGTTGAACTCTATTTTTCCATGAGTGTCGGAAAGATGATGATAATCCAGACCCAGGTCTGGCGGAATTGCTGCTCTTCATGGAAGGTTATTATGTTGCTTTCCCCAGTCATTTTACTGCGCTTCCAGGGCAAATTAATTTCATCCTGCATAGTGCACAGGTCTTTCTCCTGCTGACGGCTCCACTGTAAAAGGAGATTGAAAGCAGAAGAAGCAACACAGTTAGTTTAGGTACAGTGAATTCCTGGGTAAGTGAAATAATGATCAGGATGAGCGGTATCAAAGTCATGAGTCCGTAGGTTAATGGAGCGAGTTTTATGCCCGTACTTGTCTTGAAATCCTCAATCTTTCCTTTTTTGAAAAACAATGCCGATAACTTACCCCAACCTATATAGCACCATTTAGCGTAATAGTAACAGTTTGTACAAACCAATTTTCTAAGGACAATGAAAACCATTGTTGTTGCAAAAGCAAGATATATCCATGCAGCCAACGGATATAAAAACCAGCAGGCGAGGGTTCCCAAAACAATCCATATAATCATCAGTAGATTGCCGAAGACTATGTTTGTTTTAGGATAATCCTTTAATCCCTGCTCATAGATTCTTGTTTCGTTTTCCATGCTTCATTCATACCTTAACGCATCCACGGGGTTAAGCCTGGATGCCTGGTATGCAGGAAGTACCCCTGAGATGCAGCCTACCAGAAAAGAGAATGTTAACGCCCCAATTACAAGTTCGGGAGAAACATTTGCCTTTAGTACGGCCAATCCAAGTTCCTGTTCAGCAACATATTCAACAGTCTTACTAAGCCCTGCTCCGATAATAACACCGATTACACCCCCAACCATACCTATTATCCCGGATTCAATCAGGAAGAGGTTGAGGATATCATTATTTCTGGCCCCGATAGATTTCATCACGCCTATCTCTCTCGTCCGTTCTAAAACAGAAGTGTACATTGCATTCATGATACCTATACCCCCAACGAATAGTGAAATTCCGGTAATCCCAATCAACACCGCCTGCACAACATCCAGCACCACACCAACAGACTCCATCATCTGTTCCAGGCTTATTACAGTGAAATCCTCCTCACCTTTCTCTAAGCCGCGATCCCTGCGCAACTTTTTCTTGATATCCTCCGCAACCTTTGAAGGCTCATACCCTCCTTTGACCTTGGCCATGATTGTGATGTATTCATCACCCACCCCAAAAACCTCTTTAAAGGTTTCAAAGGGGATATAGATACTGCTATCATCCTGATCATTACCTATCCTGCTGACAAACCCAACCACCTCAAATTTTTTATCATGGATGTATAATTTGTCGCCGAGTTCGACAGGCTCGTCAAATTTATTCCCTATCCAGTGTTCATATCCCACCGCACATTTATATGTATCACCTGGCTTGAATTCCTTCTGCCCCCTAACCATTTCAATACCGGTCCCCTTAAAGAGCAGATCCTGGGTTTCATCAACCGGAATCCCTGCAATAAATACATAAACAACCTCATCCCCGTATTTCACCTTTACGACTTTACTATCAAAGCCGCCGGCAAGACTGACACCATGGACTTTTCTTACCAATTTGACATCATAATCTGTAAGTTTACCCCCTCCGGCATAACCAAAGATACTGCTACCAGGCATTACATATATTACATCAGATCCAAGAAGTTCAAACTGCTCATTTAGTGCAGCCTGCATCCCCTCACCAAGAGAGATCAGGGAGACTATGGCGGCTATTCCTATGACGATACCCGCCATCGTTAACCAGCTTCTGATGCCCTTATATCTTATGTTGCCAATGGCAAATCTGAAATAGTCCTCAATCATTTTATCTATAGCTCAATGCCTCCACCGGATTTAATTTTGATGCCTTGTACGCTGGTAAAACACCTGAGATGCATCCGGTAATAAATGAAAACGCTAAAGCTCCTATAACAAGCTCTATTGAGAAGTATGCCCTGAAAATTTCAAGACCATAGTATACAGCTAATTGTTCCACCCCCTTACCTATCAGAAACCCGAATATTACGCCGATAATGCCTCCGACAACACCAAGAAAACCCGCTTCAATCAAAAAAAGGGAGAGTATGTCACTATTTCTCGCACCGATTGCCTTCATTATCCCTATCTGCCTGGTCCTCTCCAGTATTGCCGTATACATTGTTGTCATGATGCCTATGCCACCTACCAGGAGCGAGATTGCGGCAATTCCGACTAGAACCACTTGAACAACCAAAAGAACAGTCTTAAATGAAGCCACAAGATTCTCTGCAGTATCAACTGAGAAGTCCTCTTCACCCTCTTTAACGCCCCGGCGCCTTCTTAACTTCTTCTCGATATCTTCTGCAACATCACTCGGTTCAAAACCCTTCTTTACTTTCACACTGACCGTGGAGAATTCATCTGATTTGTTAAAGAACCCCTCTGCAGTATCAAGCGGTATGGTAACTTTAGTATCATGAGCAGGATTTCCTGTTTTTTTGTTTACGCCAACTATCCTGAATTCATGCCCTTTAATAATCAGTTTATCACCAATGCCAATCTCTTCGCCAAAATTTGACTCACCCATATCTACGCCCACCAACGCCTTGTATTTGTCTCCCTCTTTCAGATATCTCCCCTGGTCAACAACAAAGAAATCCATCTCCTCCAGATACTTTTGTGATTCAGGATCTGGTGAAAAAGCAAAGATGGATCCTGTTTTCTTTTTGTCTTTATACCTGATTTCACCGAATGTAGTGAGTACCCCTACCGCACCATCTACACCCCTGACCCCCCTTATAACATTTAAATCACGTTCGCCCAACTTAGCAGCAACAAGTCCTGACATTCCGAAACTTGCCTCCAGACCGCCCCCTCCGGGAGATACCATAATCCTGTCGCCACCTACCTTCTGGAATTGGTCATCAATTGTGGCCTGTAAGCCCTGGCCTAGAGAGATTAAAGAGACAACTGCTGTTATCCCAACAAAGATTCCAAGCATGGTAAGCCAGCTTCTCAGGCTTCTGTGCCTTATCCCGTCTATGGCAAATTTTATGTAATCCCCAAGCATATTCCTGCCCCCGTCAGAACCTAACGCCTTCTCTTAAAAAGCTTCCTGTCGAGATACCCTGTAACTGAAGTCAGCAGTTTATATATAAACCAGAGTACCAGTATGAGCACTACAATGCCGATTAACGCACCTATTGCAGTTATCAGGAGGGTGGTTGAACCGTTTGCCGGGTTTTTCTGTGCATACTCCGCTTTAGAGAGGATAGTTAACTCCGCCTTCATTGATTCATTATGATCCACATTACTGTTCTTCTCCTTAAAAGTCACCTTCACCATTAAGGGAATCTTTCCTGCAGGAACCTGCTTCACCTGAATCATAAATTCCTCGCTGTCGGTGTCGTCGGAATCCAGATTACCGATGTAGGCCTCATCTTTGGAGAGGACGGTATAATCATCTGTGGGAAGAAGCCTGAGGTTCAAAAATCTCACATCCGCAAACCCCTTGTTAATGACGTTGATTGATACCGTGCCCTTGCTTCCTGTAGTAAAGAAGTCCACCTCATCCAGGGTGACCTTAATCTCCGGCTTACCGGTCACCCGGACACCGACCTCCTTACTAACCTCCTGCTTTACCCCGGCAGGGTCGAAATACTCAATTTTCAGAGGGAGTTTGTAGGCTTTTATGTCGGCTTCAGCGTCAACCATGACCTGAAACTCAATAGTCTTTGTCTCGCGGCTCTTTATATCCCCGATATATTTCTCAGAGGATTTGATCACTGTGAAGGGGCTACTTACATCCAGGGTCACGCTGACGTCATCTGCACCGGCGCCCCCCATATTACTAACCTGCAGGGATAGGCTGACTGTGGTTCCCGGAGCCATGCTTTCATAGGACACGTCCGTTACCTTGAAATCGACGCTGTACCTCTGCACATCAATCCCTACGGAAAGGGTTTCGGTTAAGTCATTGCCGGATACATCCGAGTACTCCATCAGCAGGCTGAGCGGGCAAACGCCGAGCTCGGTGGGTTGCACGTAATACGTTAACTCAAATTCCTCTCCAGTACTTAGATCACCCATATAGGATTTAGCTGACCCGGTTATGGAGGCGCAGGTTGATGAGAGAGTAGCGGATACATCCCTTGCACCGTCTTTTATCGACCCACTGAATACTAATGCTTCGGTAATGTCTTTATAGAACTTCTTATCCGCCACGTTCACCTGGAAATTCGCGCTACCATAAACCCTGAGCGGGAGTTCCCAGACCGAGAGTTGATCATTCTCCCTACCGCCTTCGGCATCAAAGCCGTCATAGGTTATCCTCACCTGCAGGGTATGTAAGCCGATATACGCCTTATCTGACACATGAACCGTCGTTGACATCGTCTTTGAACCCCACGCCTCAATCCGGCCTATCTCCCATTTCTTGTCAACGGACACATCAGCGGTCCCGGGTATATAAACCCGGACATCCTCAGCCGGCTGTAATCCGGTGTTTGATATCACCACCTGCAGTATCCCGGAGTCCCCGGGCTTAAGGTTGCCGTCAACATACGTTAAATCATAATCCAGTACCGGGTTTGTGGGCGTAAGAGCTACTGGCTGGGCAGCTGCTGTACCTGCCAAAATAAACCCCATCAGCAACAGAATCAATCCGTTATATATCCTTTTGTTTTTCATTTTTTATACCTTCTGTTTTTTTAGAGTGATTTACGTCATCTGAAACAATCTTCCCATCTATTAAATGCAGAACCCTCCCAGCATACTGGGAGATCTTTGGGTCGTGGGTTACCATTATGATTACCTTCTTTTCTTTCTTATGCAAGTCTGAAAGCATCTCCATCACCTCCCTCCCGGTTTTACTGTCGAGATTCCCTGTTGGTTCATCCGCCAGGATAACGTCGGGGTCATTCGCCAGGGATCGTGCTATAGCAACCCTCTGCTGCTGTCCGCCGGAGAGTTCCGTTGGTTTATGGCTTAAGCGGTCACCCAACCCCATCAGAGTCAGCAGTTCCTCAGCCCTTTCTTCCCTCTCATACCTTGGAACATCCTGGAAGGTCATAGGCAGCATAACATTCTCCAGAGCACTTAACCCCGGCATCAGGTTGAAGGTCTGGAATATAAAACCGATTATCCTCCCCCTGATCTGGGCTAGATCGCTTTCATGAAGCTTGGATATATCCTGTCCCTCCAGAAACACAGAGCCTCTGGTGGGGACATCCAGGCAGCCTATCATATTCATTGCTGTTGACTTGCCAGAGCCGCTGCGACCCATTATGGCCACGAATTCCCCGGGATGTATGTCCAGGTTCAGGCCCCTCAGGGCAGGCACCTCCACCTCACCCATATGGTATATCTTCCACACATCCTCTAGTTTAATTACTGAATCCATGTTTAAGTTGATAGTTTATCGAGTTCCTCCATCATATGCTGAAGTATTCCCTCCCAGTCAAGCATCTGTTTATGGTAGTTTTCCATTATCCTGAGTTTCTTTCTGGATTCTGCATCTTTGACCTTATGCCTGTATTTCTTGATTAGCTGGGGCATAAACTCTTTTATTGGTTTGATTACGTTGTCTTGGGCAGCCCTGAGTTTTTGTTTATTTAATTTAGCGAGATCCTTTTCCATGTAAAAAAAGATTTTTTTTGTTTTAGGTTTTTTTATGCGCTGGACTACGCCGATATTCTCCAGGAGCTTCATTGTGTTTGATATGGAGGATAAGCTATAACCTGTTTTTTTGGCGAGGTCTTCCATAGTAATCTCCCCGGGCTCGAGATAGAGTATGCCAACAATTTTCGAGGGTAAATCACTTAGTCCATAGAATTTCCATATGCTGCTGAAGAATTCCGTAAACTCCTTGTCCATCTCCTCCATTTTACATGATTTATAGTATTTCCAAAGATTTATAAAATTTAGAATATACTAAATATTAGTGATATATAGATAAAAGCGGAAGCAGATAATCAGGATATTCCATATAACCTCTCCACACCATATATACTAAACAAAACAATCACGAAGAGGACGTATAACATTATTAATGCCACCCCCTCCTGCCACAAGATATGTTTCTCACACTCCACAAAGGTTGTGAATAAAAACGCGACAACGATCATGAAGAAGGAGCTGGTCAGAAACAGCAGGAAGTTGGGTTCAATCGGACGGTTACTGAGTAATGCAACAACCCCTAAAACCAATGTGGTGTTAGCCACAACACTCCCGATTAAATCACCGAGAGCCATATACCTGTGTTTCATTAAAACCGCCTTAGCCTCAAAGGTTAATTCCGGCAGGGTGGTACCAAAGGATATGAAAAGTAATCCAATCAGGATTTCAGGAATACCTAATCCCCCCTCACCTGCCAGGAAGGATGCAGATTTCACAAGAATCTCCGCACTTAAAAGAAGCAGTAGCAGGGAAATACAAGTATATACTATGCTTTTAATAAACACCCCCTCAGGCACGTGGTCTATTGTCTCCCTGAATCGCCTCTCCTGCTTAAATAACCTCAGTACGTACAGGAAGAATGCACTCAACAAGATGAAGCCATCAACTCTACATATTTTTTGATCCAGCATCAAAACAAGCGGCAACATCGCAATTATAAACATATACAGGGTGTCGGTTCTCACCGCCTTAGTTTCCACCTTAATCCCCTTCCTCAGGAGCGTAATAATCCCTATCACCAGGGTTAAATCAATAATATTTGCACCGAGGACATTACCCACAGAAAGTTCCGGCTCCCCCGCCAACACAGCGGTGATGCCGACAAAAAGCTCGGGTAGGGATGTCGCTAAAGCAACGATCATGAATCCAACAACAAATTCACTCAGCTTGAGATGGAATGCCACCTTCGTGAGTGATTTCACCAAGAGTTCTGCGCTGACCACCAGGAGTAGGCAAGCACCTATGAAAAACAATAAATTTTCAATCATTAAATTTTCAATAAACATTTTTTATGGTGACCAACGGGTCTAAATCCTAAATTATCTCCCGCAGCTACTGGCTTTAATATTATTATTATTATTAGTATTACACAAAAGAGGTATAAATACATTTCTTCTTATTGCCCCATCCCCTCAGCCTCTCAACCCTGTCTTTGGTTGATGGATGCGTACTGAATAAAGACTCGAAACGTACACCCTTGAATGGATTAATTATGTACATCTGCTCCAGGGCCTGATTACCCTCTCTTTTAGGGTTTACTGCTACTGAGGCATCGATTTTCTCCAATGCAAAAGCCAGCCGTAACGGGTTTGAAAGCTTCGCCCCCCCTAAATCCGCCGAATACTCCCTGGATCTGGAAATCGCCATCTGTATCAACATAGCTGCTATGGGAGCCATAATCCAGGCCAGAATCGCCAGGATCAATCCATAGTCTGATCTGGAGCGACCACCTCCAAACCAGAGCAGAATCCATGTTATGTAAGAGATTGCTCCAGCAATTACGGCCGACACTGTAGAGATAAGGATGTCCCTGTTTTTAATATGCGTTATCTCGTGTGCGAGGACACCCTCCACCTCCAGATCAGTTAATCTACCCAGTAAGCCGGTATGAACGGCAACTGCCGCATGCCCCGGACCCCTCCCGGTTGCAAAAGCATTCGGCCTAGAATCCTCAATAACATAAACAGACGGCTTAGGCATCCCCGCCTTACCTGAAAGCCTACCCACAATCTCATGTAGTTTTCCGTATTGCATGGGATCCGCAGGCACGGCATGAGTCATTCTCAGCACCAGCTTATCGCTGTACCAATACACAAAGAAATTCATCACAACCCCCATAACCAGACCAAATATCACATATTCAGCACCCCCGATTAATGCACACAGCCCCATCAATACCGCTATGAGTAAAGCCATTAACCCTGCTGTTTTCATTCCAGTGATATAACTCATTTTTTACACCCCCCCTTTCTTACTTTTCGGTTCCGGATCGGTATCTATATGGCTTAAACCATAATCGAGAATCAGTTTCGTGGGAGTGAAGGTTTGGCTCAATACAGATACCATTAACAAGAGTTGTTAACAAACAACTTAACAAGATTTTCTTGCCCAAATTTTTATATATCATTTCTTTGTCACCTCGATTTTTTTAATTTAATATGAGTTACTAGATACCTTTCAATATCCTCAATAATCGTGGATGTCCCACTATCTTTTTGATCGCAGAGGTATAATCCCCGGATGAAAGTTCTACCAGATCATCACCACCCCATATTCCTGCAAGATAATTCATATCCTCATCGGTGAGCTTCTCTGCCATGTGTCTGACCTCCAGGATTTTTTTCATCAATTTTCCCTGGGTGGCCCACCACTCATTTTCGTAATCCTTCAATATTTTCAGATCATCACGCTCCATTGATCTCCCCGCTGTTTCTCCTGCCAGTCTACCGGCAAACATCGCCTCCTCAATCCCACCCCCATGCAGTGGATTCACCTGACGGGCAGCATCTCCCACAACCATCACATTATCCCTGACAAGTTCCTCCAGAAACCCGCCGACAGGAACAACACCAACATTGACTTCCAGTATGCCACCCTTACTCAATTCAGGTCTTGAGTTAATGAATCTGTCCAGATAATCTCTGGCTGTTTTCTCTTCCTTACCAGATATGCCAACACCTATGTTCGCCCTGTCATCATCTTTGGGAAATATCCACACATACCCCCCTGGTGCAATCTCGTTTCCCAAGAGTATAGATAATATATCCGGTTCATCTAAATCTACACCAACCATCTCATACTCGAAACAGGAGCATATATCATACGGGTCCAAGACGGTATTAATCCCTGCCTCCCTCGCAATTCCTGATTCAACACCGTCGGCTGCAATTATTATGTCCGCTGTTATTTCTTCCCCGTTAACTTTAACACCAACAATTCGTTCATCATGTTTTAATAGGGCTGCTTCAGCATCAGCCAAGACATCTGCCCCCGCCCTTGCGGCCTCAGAAGCCAGGAATTTATCAAATATCTTTCTCTCAATGATATAACCATTAACCTCATTAAATTTAATCTCCACCGAAGTTCCATTGGGTGCATAGACCGCAAACCCACAGATGTCTCTGTTGATGAACCTCCTGTCAATAGACAGATCAAATTCCTTAAATGCGTTTATCCCCAGACCCTCACCACATCTCTTCGGAGAGCCTATTTCCCGGTGTTTATCTACAAGTAACACACTTGCTTTTTTGGCCGCAAATTTCGCTGCCGTTGATCCTGCAGGACCTGCACCCACAACAATTACGTCATATTCATTTTTCATTTTCTTTTTCACTTAGTTATGTTAATCAAGCCATCCGGACAAACCCGTTCACACCGCCTGCAACCGATACATTTTTCAGTTATTATTTCTGCAAGATTATTTAGGGTTATCGCATCCTGCGGGCATACTGCCACACAACCACCGCATCCATAACATCCCTTGATTTTCATTCTCTTAAATCACCCCTCCTCTCTTGTACCAAGTTCCGAAATACCCGCACAAAAGATATATCAAAAAGGAGCATATAGTAGATTATTTAGATTATTAACTTCATTAACAATAATCTAATAAAATGATTGGAAAAATCAGTAGACAACTTAAACACATGCCATAAAGGACTTTCAGTCCTTTATCAACCCCAGAATTTAAAAATGCGCCATTATTCAATCTGGATTGACAAGTACAACAAGAAGAGAGAGAGCTTGCTGAATGATCTTAAAGGGTATAAGGAGGGTGTGGACTCCATAAATGGGGCTATTTCTGACAAGAACCTTATCCTGCCGCTGGATAAAACAAAACCAGAGATTAAAGCAGGAATGTGTTTTATAGACGGCGGCGAAGGAATCAGGGAACTGCTCGGGGCGGCGATCTATTTCATCAGAGCATCCGGGTTGATTCTGGATAAAACCAAAAAAGGAATTGATGAAAAATTTGTTCGGGATCTGGATATGGGCATCCTGGATTATGACGATTACACCAGAGAGAGGGTGGAACTCCTGAGGGGGGCGATGGAATCCGATGTAGCCATAAGATGCATCAAAGAGCATAACCCTGAGTATGTGTTTATAGACGGTTCACTCTACGTTAACTCCAGGAAAAGACCTGTGGACTGTGACGAATACAACATATACAGGAAAAAATTTGTGAGGCTCTTGAAATTATGCAAGAAAAAAAAAGTCCACATCACAGGGGTCTCGGAGGACTCCAGATCCAGATTATTCATGAACTATCTCTCAATGAAATACAGTATAGAGTTTCCCAGGTTCATGACAGACTCATCCATACTGAGATTGTTGACTAAAAACACCTGTTATAGAACGGTGGAATTCACGCCGCAGTCAAAATTTGGGGCAGAGGATAGATTAAACTCAACATTGGCTGTTTCGTTCCCTACAGCCTATATCCAGCCTACTGAAGTATCCAACCCCCTGAGGGTGGATGTCCCAGACTGGGAGCATGAGTTTGATAAAATAATCAGGTTGATAGTCCAGCTCTCGAAGGGATCAAAGCAGTATGGTTACCCGATGCCTCTGTATCTTGCACACCTGGATGCGAGGATAGAGCAGAAGCATGCTGATTGGAGCACTACACAATTAATTCATTACATCTCAAAAAACGACCCTGAATTGTATGGCAGCATTCTAAGGGAGAGGAGACGCAGCTACAGACCCTGACACATCACCTAAAGAAAAAAAAGGAATACGTTAAGGATTCTGTTCAACACCAACTTCAGCCAACCCACGTAAGGAATCCTTAACCAGCCCCGGGCAGTTACCTGCGCATCAGTAACCGGTAGTATACTGGCACTGCATTGATCCGTTCCCTCATTATTATCCCCCTTGGTGATGTAGAACTCGAACTCGCTTCCTTTAGGATAATCCCTGTAACGGCATCCCGCCGTCCCCTCTTGACACTCCCGTACATACCGGATATATTTATCGGTAAAGTCTTGTTCAGTCGTACAGTCTAACGTCCCCTCCACCGCCTGAATCCTCCAGTCTTTTACTTTCACAATACCCACCACCCTATGGATAATAGGCTCATTACCTGTGTTTTTATCCCTATTAAATATGATTACATCCCCTACCTTAGTTTCCGAGAAGAAAGGCAGTATGGTTCCCCCGCCATCCGGAGTTATTACAAGGATCATATCCCCTACAGAAAACCCGCTCCTAAGCGGAAATTTATCGGTATCCTGCCCAGGCATTCTTTTCTTTATCCAATTCACCCAGGACTTACTATACCTGTAGGAACAACTATCATCCAATAGAATAGGGTAGCTAATCTGAGCCAGCCCATAGCTAACTGAACCTATAGCGTCGCCTTCATGCAGCATACTGCAGGAGACTACTGCCACCAGAGGCACCATCATATGCGCCCCCAGGAGTAACTTCAATACAATAAGGACTACTGCAAGTGTAACCAGAACCTCCGCAATATCCCTCACCCAGGATTTAACCTCCTCATTTAGATCCATCATCACTCCATTATTTTTAGAAATATATTACTTAGTAACTAAAGGTATAAGAATATAGAGAATGGATTATTCAGATCGTGTATCTAAATTAAGGGAATCCGCCACCTTTAAGTACTCCGCCATGGCAAAGAGGGAGGGGGTTATAAATCTCACAATCGGGAGAACTAATTTTGACACACCCGGAGCAATTAAGGAGGCGGCAAAAAAAGCATTGGATGAAGGAAAAGTCCATTATACGCCGACGAAGGGTATTTCAGGGTTAAGGGGAAAGATTGTTGAGAAATTACGGAGGGATAATGGTATTTTGGACTTGGATGAAGAGAGGGTGATTATTAGTACGGGGGCTAAACAGATTATATTTGAGGCAGTGATGGCCCTTATCGATGAAGGTGATCAGGTTGCAGTACCCGATCCGTCATGGGTAAGCTATGAATCCATTGTTAAACTCACAGGGGGTGAAGTGATATGGCTTCCACTGAAGGCAGAGAACGGATTTATTCCGGATGAAAAATTTTTTTCGGTTCTTGAGAACTCCAACCCGAAACTAATCCTCTTAAACTCCCCTAACAACCCCACGGGGGCAGTTTACCCTGAGAAGGTGATAAGGAGAATTGTTGATATTGCAGAGAGAAAAGACTCATGGATTATTTCGGATGAGATCTATGAAAAACTGATTTACGAAGGGGAACACTTCAGTGCAGGGAGTATCTACCCCAGATGTATCGTGGTGAATGGGTTCTCAAAGGAGTACTCGATGACGGGGTGGCGTCTGGGTTATGCAGCCTGCAGTATAAAAGAGTTGATTGATAAAATGAATCTAATTCAGGGTCAGACAGTCTCCTGCGCCACCTCATTTGTGCAGTATGGTGCGTTAGCAGCCTTCAGCGAGGAGGTTTGTGAGGAGACAGAAAGGATGAGGGATGAACTAAGGAAGAGAAGGGATTACCTGATGAACAGGCTGGATAAAATGAACGTAGTCTGCACAAAACCAGGTGGAGCATTCTATGTATTCCCTCCTGTAGGGGTTGATGACATCGAATTCACAGACAGGTTACTTGAGAGGAGGGTGGCAGTGATCCCGGGAAGCCCGTTCGGTCCCTCAGGAAAGGGTTGTGTGAGGATGAGTTACGGTGCTGCATCTCTGGAAGAGCTCGGGGAGGCTGTGGATAGGATGGAGGATAGAGGGTAGAAATGGAATTATTTTCAACAGAGGTTTTGGCGGGCATTGGAGTGGTGGCAGTAATCCTGTTATTCCTGCTCATAACAGGTTTATGTATGGCAATCACACTCACATACCTCATGTTTAGGAATGCCAAGGTTATAACCCTCATCCATTCAAAAACCAGCTCTCTTGTTCTCAGGATACTGCTTTTAATCCTGGATCTCCTGTACATGCCGGCTAAGAAGATAATTCTGATGCTTGGTGGAAACGATATGATGATAGATACCGTGTGTGTGGAAATCAGGAATATTCTGCTTAGGAATGAATTCGCTCAGGTCCCATTTAAGGATCGTATCGTAATTCTCCCGCAGTGTCTGAGGAGTCTGGAATGCCCGGCAAAATTCAGTTCAGTGGAGGGGGCGCAGTGTGTCGGCTGTGGAAAATGCAAGATATTTGAGATAACAAAGAAAGCCAATGAATTAGGGTATAAAGGAACCTACATTGCACCTGGAGGGGGTTTTGTAAGGAGGATTATTAAGAAGGTGAAACCCAAGGGTGTTTTAGGCCTAGGATGCCCCCCTGAAGTGAATGTAGGCCTCATTGATGTGTCCAGCAGGGGTATACCAGTTCAGGGCGTAGTCCTCTTGAAAACAGGATGTGTAGAAACAGACATAGACCTAAACGAGGTATTTGAAGCTATGGAAATTGGGGGGAGAAAAATAGACAATACAGTAATCGTTACACAGGTAAAAGAAGCTTGAAGGCAGTGATCAATAGCCCATGCCGGAGTTTCGGTCGTTTAGCTACACTTAACAAAAACAGAGTTAGGCACTACATGAACGGAGGGTGTTGATACTGTCGTCTGGTGGATTCACTGGAAAAGTGAATCCGCCGTTATACGTCGGATGTGGATGAGGCTTCGCCTCATACATATGTCTGACCGAAGGTCAGCCACATAATTCCGACGTCGGAGTTTCAAAAAAAAAATCCAGAAAGAATTCAAGAGGGGTTACAAAGATAACCCGCCAGGATGATTGATAGGCAGTGATCGATAGTCCATCTTCTGTCAGCCTTTAAAACATCAACTTGGTTGACTCTGGCTGTAGGGCATTCGTCTAAGCGACTCAAAGGTCTTGCACCCATGCAACATTCGTTTCACAAGACAGCAGGCATCTTCAGCAAAAGCTTCATTATCAAACTACCGGCAGTCATCTCGTCTCTGTAACATTGCCTTAGCTCTCGCTAAGTTTATAGTTTTAATAGGGTGGATGGAACTTCCTCGCAAACTTTAATTAAAATTTACGGCAGCCCTCCGACCACTACCTGAAAAAAAAAAATAGAGAATATGCATGGATAATTTATCGCTAGGAGTGTGCTAGATAGGCGGTTAGTGCAGGTAGGCTGAACACCTCGCCGAAGCTTGATGCTTACACCCCCTGTCTATCAAACCTGTATTTTACAGGAGCCTAAACTACCTCTTTTTGGGAATCGTTTCGAGCTTAGATGCTTTCAGCCCTTATCGACTACAGCGTGGCTACCCAGCATGCCTTGTCAGACAACTGGTAGACTAGAGGCTGCGATCCATTGTTCCTCTCGTACTAAATGGACCTTCCCCTCAGGTAGAAACACTTCCAGTAGATGCCGCCAAACTGTCTCGCGACGTTCTAAACCCAGCTCACGTATCCCTTTAATGGGCGAACAACCCCACCCTTGGTCGCTTCTGCACAACCAGGATGGAATGAGCCGACAGCGAAGTAGCAAGCCGCGGGGTCGATGTGTACTCTTGCCCGCGACAACTCAGTTATCCCCGGGGTAGCTTTTCCATCAGCCCGAACCCCCATTAATGAGGTTTCGGGGTTCGCTAGACTTCTCTTTCGAGTCTAGATTCCTTGATATTCGGAATCTAGTCAAGCTGGCTTTTGGTCTTATCCTCTACGACCCATTTCTGACGGGTCTGAGCCAACCATTAGATACCGTCGATATTTTTTCAACGGTGTACCGCCCCAGTCGAACAGCCCACCTACTGGTGTCCTCTTAAAGAGTTAGGGATGCGGTGACTGAAGGGTGGTGTCTCAATTATGACTCCACTATCCCCGAAAGGATAGCTTCGAAGTCTCCCACCTACACTGCGCAACAGTAATCACACCCCAGCAGCAAGCTGCTGTAAAGCTCCACGGGGTCTTCGCGTCCCACTGGAAGTCTCTGGCTTATTCACCAGAATAGTAGATTCACCGAGTCTCTGTTTGGGACAGTGGGGATCTCGTTAAACCGTTCATGCAGGCCGCCAATTAAGCGGCAAGGCATTTCGCTACCTTAAGCACTTTATTCCCCATATTACTACAGGGCGTGGACCATATCATCACTCTCTCGAGTGTCCGACGTATGGCCTCTGAGGATCCTGTCTTTTGAGGTCTTTTATGACCTCATCCAAGGAGTATCTCCTCTGTTTACCTCCTAGATTCATCTCGAATGCCTTTTTAACAAGTCTTTTAAACTTGTGAAGGTCACTATGGTCTTTGTTTTCCAAAGCCAAAACAATATCCCTGAAAAGTTTATAATCCCGTTCTTTAACAACTAATCTATCGAAAAACGGTAAAACCTTCTCAACCAATTGTCGACGATTGTCAACAATAAACAGCAAGGTAGATTTCTGTCCATGTTTCTCAATTATCCTCCCACAATTCAGAGTCTTTTTGAAAGACTCCAAAACAAGACGGTTGGACTCATGTTGAGTTACATGAAAAACCGGGTCCAAGACCCAGCCAAACCTTGCAGTCTTCTGTTTCTTCAAGGAAATATTAAAGCAACCTTCAGCATCCGCGAATCCCAGGAGATAATATCTAAGGTGTTTTCCTTTTTTTGGTAGTTTACTGGACTCCATATTTATCACCTCCTTATTGACAGTTTCCTGCTGATTGCCCTCATCGATTCCTGCATTTTCCCATACTATGGAGCAGGCCTCTCTGGGTTTCCAGCATATAGTCGGATTTTACGACCCCCTAAGTCGAGGGTCATAGTTACCCCCGCCGTTTATCGGCGCTTGATTCCGTTGGACCGGAATTTAACGTACCGATACTGGGCAGGTATCAGCCCCTATACACATCCTTACGAATTAGCAGGGACCTGTGTTTTTATTAAACAGTCGGATCCCCCGTGTTATTGAAACCTGCTACCTTCGTAGCAGGCACCCCTTATCCCAAGGTTACGGGGCTAATTTGCCGACTTCCCTAAACAGAGTTATCTCGCCACACCTGAGGCTTCTCACCTAGGGGCACCTGTGTCAGTTCTTGGTACGATCATATGGGATCCGATTACTTCCCTTTTCACGGTCTCCAGAGATCATCTGAATTACCTAATGGCAACCATTCATAATTTAAGCTGCTTCTCATTATTACAATACTCCACAGCTTTATCTTACTTAGATACAACGACAGTTGTACTCAGACTACTCCAAAGAGTCAGGAAATAAACCTGTGTTGCCACATGTACCCACATAGTACTGGAATATTAACCAGTTTCCCATTCGACTTGAGTGAATTACACATGTCTTAGGATCGACTAACCCTCAACTGACAAACATTGTTGAGGAACCCTGGCCCTTCAGGTGACGAGGATTCTCACCTCGCTTTGCTGTTACTACTGGCAGGATTCTTATCTATGCAGGATCCACCTCTCCTTAAAGAGAGACTTCTACTCCCACAAAGCACCTCCCTACATAATCTCCTTTCGGAGTATTGTGGTATCGGCGATTAACTTAGTCCCGTCCATTTTCAGGGCCCTAGATCTCGGTGAGTGAGCTGTTACGCACTCCTTAGAGGGTAGCTGCCTCTAAGCTCACCTTCTCACTGTCTTAGACCTAAGACGCCCTTGCTCACACTTAGTTAATACTTGGGGGCCTTAACCACAAGCAGGGTTTTTTCCCTTTAGGATTGGGGGCTTGCCCTCCAACCCCTTTTCCAACCTTCTAAGACGACCATAGGTTCGGAGTTTGACAGAATAGTGAGGGCTTTCGCCCCCTAACTACTCAATCAGTGCTCTACCCCATAGTCCGCCTCCAGTTAGACTAGCCTAAGGGCTATTTCGAGAGGAACCCGCTATCGCCAAGCTCGATTGGCATTTCACCCCTATCCCAAGGTCACGAGAACGGGTTGAGCCCAGAAACTCTATCGGACCTCCATCTCTCAGTAGAGAGACTTCATCCTGCCTTGGGTTAGATCGCTTGGCTTCGGGTCGTATGCACGTGATTAATGGCAGTTCATACCATGTCTCTCACCTCCGAAGAGGCTGCAGACAATCGCTTTCGCTAAGGCTTTCACCTCACCACATACATACACTCCCTGCCTCATGTTTCAAGACGAACGACATAACTGCGAACAGCCATGTCGATCTATCGTCATACAGTTTCAGGTTCTTTTCACATCCTGTTAAGGATCCTTTGCGGTTTTCCCTCACGGTACTAGTACGCTATCGGTCTTGATACGTATTTAGGGTTTGAAGTTAATGCCTCCAACCTTCGTAAGCAATATCCAATGCCCATTACTCTTGAACCCTATAAACCATTTCAGAATACGACTACGGGACTATCACCCTCTAAGGTTACCCATTCCAGGGTAATTCATCTTCTCTGAAGAAGGTTTAAACTAGGGCCACACCACATCTACTTCTCCTTTCAGAGAAGAATTCAGTTTGCCCTGTTCGGCTTTCGATCGCCTTTACTCACCGAATCTCGGTTGATTTCTTTTCCTGCGGGTACTAAGATGTTTCAATTCCCCGCGTTCCCACTCCTTTCGGAGCAATTAGGAAATCCCCGGATCAAAGGCTGCTTGCGCCTCCCCGAGGCATATCACAGCTTGCCATGTCCTTCATCAGCGATCAAACCAAGCCATCCCCTGTATGACTTACTAACACACTTCCTCTGGCGAATTATCCATGCACGGTCTCATCTATGTTTAATATTAACATTCGACCCTTCATCTATAATCCTGCAACTATAGACTGCATATTTAAGATTAAATAAAACAAAAGAAACCTGAAAAAATATTAGGGGTAGTGGTTTACACAGGTCGACAGAAAGTCTACTACCTCAGTGAGTATATTATTGTGACTAGGGATTTAAAAATGGGTGCGATAACCTTTTTCTTTAGGGAAAGAAAAGGGTTTTAATGGACCCGTCGGGATTTGAACCCGAGGCCTCCCGCATGCAAAGCGGACGATCTACCAATCTGATCTACGGGCCCTTCACCGACGATGACCTTATTGTTTTGGAGATGATTAGTTGATTTAGCACCTAGTGCAGATCTGAAAAAAAATAGTTCTGGAGGTGATCCAGCCGCAGATTCCCCTACGGCTACCTTGTTACGACTTAACCCCCCTTGCAAACCTAGAACTTGAATTTCCCGAATGAGAAAACCTCGTTCCAAGTCCACTCGGTTGGTTTGACGGGCGGTGTGTGCAAGGAGCAGGGACATATTCACCGCTGGATGGTTACCAGCGATTACTAGGGATTTCAGCTTCACGAGTCTGAGTTTCAAGACTCGATCCGAACTAAGACATGGTTTAGAGGATTGGCTCTCGCCTCTCGGTGTTGCAACCCATTGTCCATGCCATTGTAGTCCACGTGTAGCCCAGGAGATTCGGAGCATACAGACCTATCGTTGACCGCGCCTTCCTCTGACTCATCGCCAGCGGTCCCTCTATAGTGCCCCCCCTCCCACGAGGGAGGTAGCAAATAGAGGCACGGGTCTCGCTCGTTAACGGACTTAACCGCACGCCTCACGGTACGAGCTGACGACGGCCATGCACTACCTCTCGGCTCGTTCGGCAAGATCATTAATCTGGCCTTCATTCTGCCGTCGCACCTGGTAAGTTTCCCGGCGTTGTATCCAATTAAACCGCAGACTCCACCCCTTGTAGTGCTCCCCCGCCAATTCCTTTAAGTTTCAGCCTTGCGACCGTACTCCCCAGGCGGTGGGCTTAACGGTTTCCCTTCAACACTTCTTGAACACTAAGTTCAAGAAACGCTTAGCCCACATCGTTTACGGCTAGGACTACCCGGGTATCTAATCCGGTTTGCTCCCCTAGCTTTCGTCCCTCATCGTCGAGCCCATTCTAGTTAGGTGCCTTCGCCATTGGTGGTCTTCCAGGGATTATAACATTTCACCGCTACCCCTGGAATACCCCTAACCTTTCCTGGCTCCAAGATTAGTAGTATTCTCTGCAAGCCCTATTGTTAAGCGACAGGATTTCACAGAGAACTTACTAGTCAGACTACGGACGCTTTAAGCCAAATAAAAACGACTACCACTCGGGCTGCTAGTGTTACCGCGGAGGCTGGCACTAGTCTTGACCACCCCTTATTCCTAGTACTTTTTACATACTATAAAAGTCTCTTTTTAGAGAGACACTTGGAGTCCCCCTATCGTGCTTTCGCACATTGTAGAGGTTTCGCGCCTGCTGCGCTCCGTAGAGCCTGGATCTTTGTCTCAGTATCCATCTCCCAGCACCTACTCTCATAGCTGGTACGGATCGTAGGTACGTTAGGCCGTTACCCTAACGTCAGCCTAATCCACCGCAGACTCATCCTTAGGTAGCATCAACAAGCAATATGAAGATGCCTTTCAGTGACAGTCATTCCAGAGTCTGTCACCTATGGGGTATTAGCCTCAGTTTCCCGAGGTTGTCCCCCTCCTGAGGGCAGATTGTCCACGTGTTACTGAGCTGTTTGCCGGATTCCATTGCCTGAAACCCTGACATGCATGGCTTAATCGAACTCCAATAGCGGTAGTCTCCAGCAGGATCAACTGGAGTTAATGGTCGCATTAAAATTATTGACAGATTCGCACTAAGTATTGCCTTCAACAATCATCTAATCAGGTATCCGAATCAGGGGATACCCTCATGGTATATAGTATAATAATTTATTTTTCAAGCTTATAAATCATAAATGAAATTAGGGTATAAAAGGGCCGGGACCGAGATTCGAACCCGGGTCGCAAGCTATCGGCAACACAAATGAGAGAGTTACCACAGGCTCGCAGGATAGACCAACTACCCCATCCCGGCCATATTGTTATGTAAATAGTTATTCTTGATTTAGGATATTTATATCTAAGAGATAAATGAATTATAACGCAATGATGTTTAAACATTGGTAAAAAAATGAATGAACTTCGGAAAGACTATATCCTGGATAGGTGGGTGATAATTGCTAAGGAAAGGGGGAAGAGGCCGACTGATTTTGTAGGGGGGAAGGCTGATATTAAAGAGGGGGGTCTTTGTTTTTTCTGCCCTGGAAATGAGCACACTACGCCACCGGAGATAAGCAGGATAGAGGAGAACAAAAAGTGGTTGATCAGGTGTTTCCCAAATAAATTTGCCGCTACGGCAACGGAAATGAAAACATTCAAGGGGGAACTTGAGAGGATATCGGCTTATGGGAGACATGAGGTTATTGTGGAAACACCAGAGCATGATAAGTGTCTGGGTGACTTGAAGGTTGCGCATATTGCTAAGGTCCTGGATATGTATTCCGAAAGAATTGCAGGAAATAAGAAGAAACGGGGGATAGAATACGTCCTTGTGTTTAAGAATAAGGGGAGGGAAGCAGGAACCTCTTTAGAACATTCACATACTCAGGTGGTCGCGCTGGGGGTTGTTCCAACAACAGTTCGGGAAGAGGTGGAGGCGTCAAAAAGATATATGGAGGATAAAGGTAATTGCCCTTTTTGCGACATCTGGAAAAGGGAGATAAAGAGTGAAAGGCGGATATTTGAGGATAAACATACGGTGGCGTTTGCACCCTTCGCCCCTCGATTCTCGTTTGAAGCCTGGATAATGCCTAAGAGGCATGTCACCTCCCTGGAGTTTCTGGATGAAGAGGAGAGGTTTTCTTTCGCCAAGACTTTAAAGAAATTGATTTACAGGCTAAACTCCAGCCTAAATTACCCCCCCTATAATTTTTATCTCCACATCTCTCCGAAAAGAGGGGATTTGCATTTCCATCTGGAACTCTGCCCACGATTGAGCAAGTGGGCTGGCTTTGAACTTGGCTCAGGTCTGGTGATAAATACCATGCCTCCGGAGATAGCGGCAAAACATTACAGGGGGATGGAATAAGTATTTATAGTGAAGCCGTTTAAGTTTTATTAAACAGAAATTAAGAAAAAAATGGGATCACATGATAAAAGCCAAAAAATATTATCATTTACCCTGATGTTGATACTATATTCCATTATGGTTAATGCAAATCCGGGTCTGGAGGTCAGAGGAAGCTATGAGGTTGGTGACGTTAGAGAAATCCATGTTGAGGATATTGAAGGGGATCATTCACTGGATGTGATCATTGCTTCAAATGATGGAGTCTATGTCCTGAATAGCGATGCCACGATAAAGTGGACGTATCCCGTTGAGAATCTAAAAACCGTTTTTGTTTCCGATCGAGATGGTGATGGATATAAAGAGGTCTTAATTTCCTCCGGCAGAAGAATTGCTAACCTGGAACGTGGAAATATCCACATCATTGACAAGGAGGGTAATCTAGTCTTAAAGTGTCCGAAAGGTATGGTGCACTCAAATTTTATTTCACGCAGTATCTATGCCATAGACCTTAACCACGATAGATATCAGGAGGTCATTTGTGGCATCCCCTCCGGTGTTTACACCCTAAGGGATACATTCGATGGGGAATTTACGTGGGGCTTTAAAACCAATGAAACAATTACGGGGATAAGGGTGAGGGATCTTGAAGGTGCCGGTAATGAAGAGATTGTTGCCAATTCATTCTCAAACATATATCTAGTGGATCTTAATGGTACTCCAAGAGGGAGGTATGGCCCAATAGGGGAGGGGATTAAGAAGCTTAATGTAGCAAATATCCTCCAAACAGGGGGTAATGAGATCATTTTGGTCTCTAACGATGATATGATTCACATACTGGACATAGTAGATAATGAACCTGAACTTTATCTGAAAACCAGGGGCGTTAACAATATTCTTGAGGTAAGCACCCTGGATTTGAACGGGGATGGTCTGAAGGAAGTCATAGTAGGTTCAGAGAATGGAGTTTATATAATGAATAATGGATTCACGGTAGTTGCTAAATATGAGACAAATGATGATGTGTGCGGGATACATCTCGCAGACTGGGAGGGGGATGGGGTAAAGGAGATCGTCTTTGGTTCCGGAAATTATATATACAGTATTACGAGTCAGGGGGATTTGAAGGATAAATATGATGTGGGTCAAAGGATTGATAGATTTATTCAGGAGGATCTTGATTATGACGGTTACATTGATGTTGTGATTAATTCCGGCAGTAAAGTATATCTCCTTAAGGATAACGAGAGTGGGGAATTTAGGATGAGGAATAAAGCTGAGAGGGATTATATGGATGCGAAGTATTATTTTAGGGGGGGTAGATATGATGATGCTATTGAATCCATAAACAAATCAATAGGGCTTTATGGGAGGATGGGGGATACCGTAAATGTAAAGAAATGTGAATCCCTGAAGAAAGAGATTGAATCAAGGATTAATGAGGATAAAAGAAAGGTTGCTGATTCATACTATAAATCTGCTGAAGAATATCTCCTGAAGCAGGATTATGAGAATGCTAGAAGGGAATTGGAAAATGCAAGCGTAATCTATTCAGAGATTAATGACTTAAACGGTACTTTAAAATGCATTGCATTATCCCTAAAAATTGATGAAAAGATTAATGAGGAAGAGGTGAGGGATAGGTTCTCTGCGTTTAAGACACCTGGGGGTGAGATAAGTATATTCTTTATCTTCTCGGTATTCCTGCTGATAATGATAGTACTCCTGTTGATATCATTAACGATGGGTAGAAAATGAAAAAGAGGAGAATTTTGGTATGGACAACGTTGATGATTTTTTTTGTTTTAACAATCAATGCCAACGCCATTTCAGATAAGGATCTTGCAGACATCTATTATGACCAGGCTGAGGAGGCATATAATACAGGGGATTGCATGAATGCCAGCGGACTGGCGAATAGGTCATTAGGCCTCTACACGAAAATTAAAGATGATGCAGGTCGTCTGAAAACCCTGGAGTTGATAGGTGAAATTAACACATGCCTCAGGAATAATGGCGACAACTTCTACAATAAAGCATTGAAGGAATGTAACAAAGGGACAGAGAACGGCTATAGGAATTGCATTACATGGGCGGAGAAGGCTAAGGGGCAGTATTCACTTATTCCTGATCAATTAGGGGTGAGTAAATGCGAAACCCAGATTCAATATGCTGAAAAAGAAATTGAGCTGATAATGAAAAAGGCTGCTGATAAACTCTGTAACGATGCAATGAAACTCTATGACGGGGAGGATGTGTTCAACGCAAGGGTAAAGGCTAAGGAAGCCCGAGGCAAATACATGGAGATCAATCACAATGAAGGCATTGAAAAGTGTGATGCATTGTTGGAGGCAATCAGGATATATATCGATGGTATAATACAGGAGGCCGAGGTAAATTATAGATATGCAACTGAACACTATCAGAAAGCAATGGAGAGTAGTAAGTTTGATGACTATGACACGGCAATGGGCCATGCTAAGAAGGCAAAAAACTTATTTAATCAAGTGCGTAACATAGAGGGAGGCGCAAAGAGTGAAGACCTCATTGCTGTTATCAACAACGCCATAACGAAACTGGAGACAAAATTCAGGAGGGAGGCAGATGCCAAGTATATGAGGGGGTTGAATGAGTTTCTCTATGGTCAGTCGGAGAGGGATGGAAGTAAGCAAAGAAAGCATTTCAATACGGCTAAATCATATCTAGGGAAGGCCAGGTCTGTATATAAGCAACTGTATGATTGGGCGGATAGTATAAAGAACTCCAGGTTAAAAACTGAAAAAAGGGATTTATATAAGGGTGAGCTAAGGAAATGCGATAACAAACTGCGTGAGATAG
>JAYEKX010000171.1:0-1769 GCA_034716875.1 Candidatus Altarchaeota archaeon
TTTTATGATCTGGGTCTCAAGGGATTTAATGCTTTTTACAGCTCTTTTCTTCCTCTTAGCCATTTTTCATCTGATTCAGTACCTCCTTAACAGTTCTATAGAGTGCCTTAACATCTTTTATTGGAATCTTATGGGATGGCAATCTCCTAACATCCCTCTTTGCTCTGTAGACGGCATACATCTTTTTATATTTATCCCTGTCAATGCCCTTCTTTACTATAAAATCCTCCAGCCCCTGATTAGTGTATCTCCTATTCATGAGGTTGCACCTGGTAAGGTAAAGCCCCCTTAGCCTGAGAATCAGGGAATATATGGAACCTGACGGATCGCCTTTCAATTCCAGTAACCCCTTCGCTATGTGTAATACCTCTTCAGTCTCTTTATAGTATCTCTTAATGTTTTTAGTATCCAGTTTCACTTCTTGTAGTTCACTTAAAAGTACTTCATTCAATATCGGTTTAGCCTCATTTATCATGGAGTAATATCCAACAGGATCCTTTCTAATCATGTTCTTGATCTCAGAAATATTTACTACCTCCAAGTCTATGCCGTTCTCTGTCTCTACAGGCAGTTTTTTATCGGCTACGACAAGAACATCCAAGTCTGAATCAGGAACTTCTTCCCCCCGGGCATAGGAACCGTAAAGATAAACACCTGCAATATTTTTCATGTGCCGGGAAAGTGTATTCATGACATACTCATTCACACTAAGCGGTCTAATGATCACTTTCTGACCAACCCAGCTCTTAGGGAGGTATACTCCCCCGGAATTTCCCCTATCCATAACTTCCTTCACCAAGCACTCCTTAGAGTTTATATATTCCATTTTTGTGGATACAATGTATTTACATTTATTATTAAGACTTACACCCTTAAATGGTGGATTGGATGTATCCAAGACTCAAACAAAGAAAAAGGAAGTACTTCACAAGATATGCGGTTCATGAAAGAGCAGGGTGTTATTTAGACAGCCTCAATAAAATCCCACAGTAAATCTCCTCTTTTAGGGGGTATCCTGAATTCCAAAAATTATCCCGGCACAGGCATCGCTTCAGCCTGCACACCCTCAACCTCAAGTCCAGCATAATGCTTGCATAATTCAAAATCAAATTCCAGTAACTTTTTAACCAACGGATTTTCCTTGTTCAGTCTGTAGAGTTTTGTTGCACCATACTGTCTTGTTTTTACAACAATCCCTGATTCCTCTAAATTGTGCCATATTTTGTATAATGAGCCGGGACTTACATTAGCTCCATCGCAGACATCTGTTTTGGAGTAGTCGAAATTCTTGTTGTCAATCAGGAAATCCAGAATTCTTACACTTGGGTGATCGCCCATAATTCTAACTAATAGGGATTTATCATTAGTCATGGTTAATTATCGTTTTTTATATTTAAATAGTTACTCATAAGCTATTGTAGTATAATATATCATATATTGAAATGAAAGATATGTTCCACATAAAAATAGAACTCCTCAGCAAACTGGTTCGTAGGAATTGCTGGAAAAATAAGCACACATCATTTGATAACCTGCAAAAGAGTTTCCCCAAACATCTCAGGAAAGATGTAAAAAATGCTGCTAAGGAATTAATAAAGGAGGGTTACATTCTGCAAAAACCAACCGGTTACGGGCTGGAGATTTCTCTAAACAGTAGAAAGATGGGTGAAATCTTAAGGGTTGCAGAGAAGAGCTACAAGGAATGAAATTCGCAAAACCACAATAGTCATCCCCCAAATTCAAGAACCTAAAACCCCCCACAGCAAACC
>JAYEKX010000172.1:0-1754 GCA_034716875.1 Candidatus Altarchaeota archaeon
AATCGGATGAAGGATCTTGGTAGTCTGAAGCTGGTTGATGCGGGGAATATACATCTCACATTGAAGTTTCTCGGTGATGTCGATGAAAAAAATGTTGATAAAATTATTGAATGCCTTGGGGGGTTGTCGGGGATGAGTGGTTTTGATGTGTCTCTAACGGGTGTTGGTGTGTTTCCCAAACCCAGTTATGCCCGGGTGGTTTGGGTTGGCGTGGACAGGGGAAACAGGGAGATAGTGGAGCTGCATAAGGTAATTGACCGGGAACTTGCACCCCTGGGTTTTGAGGGAGATAAGCGATTTAGTGCTCACTTCACTATCGCGAGGGTTAAGGGAATCCGAGATAAGAAGGGGTTTAAAGAAATCCTGGATGATTATTCAAAAACAGAATTCGGAGACTTTCATGTGGGGGGTGTGGAGTTTATGAGGAGTGAATTAAAAAGGAGTGGCCCGGTTTATTCCCTGGTTCATAGGTTCGAGTTTAAGTGATTTAATATTTATTTCGTTAATAACTAACTAATATGGAAATTAAGTCCTTGATTCCTGCATTGATTCTCCTGCTTTTGGTTGAGTGTGTTTACGCGGATTATTACCTGGATTTATTGAGGGATTTGGATGTGAAGCTGTTGTGTATACTCTCCTGGGTCGCTCCTATGGTGCTTGTGTTTCTACTTGTTTTAGGGGGTTACGTACTTATCTCGGGAACCTCCCCGGAGAGGAGGGAGATGGGTAAGGGCTTAATTAAGAATGCGATAATCGGGTTGCTTCTGATTATACTGTTGATCATGGCTTCCATAGATATTGGGGGTATACAGGAATTGTATTGGAGTATGTGTTGGGGCATAGAGCCTGATGAAACACCCCCTGAATCACCTCCTGAATCACCCCCTGGATCAAATCAACTGCCGGTGGCGAATGCAATAGTTGGTGATGCGGCAGGTCTAACTGTGGGTGAGGATGTGGATTTCGACGGTTCCGGCTCTAATGACCCGGATGGGACGATAGTGTCCTGGGGCTGGGATTTTGGCGACGGAAACATTGGGTCCGGGGGAACCGTAACCCATCAGTACTCAAATGCCGGAACCTACACGGTCTCCCTGACCGTTACAGATAATGAGGGGGCTACCGGCTCCGCTACGGTGACGGTTGAGGTTAAGGCCGAGGGTGAATTAATAATTAATCTGAAGGAGACAGGTGATCAAACCGCAGGGGGTTAGGCGGTTAAATGAAATCTATTTAAACCCGGAAGAGATAAATGCTAAATAAAGAACACAACGAAAAATGTTGAAAAATAAACCAGGATTAAGGGGGAAAGCAGGTAAATGGCTTTCAGTGTTTATGGTTTCGGTTATCCTTCTCGGGTTTGCCATAGCTCCGGTGACTGCACAGGAGTATCACCAGATGTTTTATGATGAGTTCGGGGAGAAGGTCACAATTGAGGTGGGGGACCATATCTACGAACATATCTATGAACCGGGGATAATAGAGAAAGTCGGTAATGGTGAGGCTAATGTGGTGGATACGGCTATAGATAATCTGGAGGGGAATCTGGGTATCAGCGGGTTAAGTGATCAGGAGAAGATACAGGAGATGAATAAGAGGTTGATTGAGGAGCTTAAATCCAAGGGACTGAATAAGCCTGAGATTAAAAACAGGTTTATATATGCAATCGAGCAGAATTTAAAGGAATTGAATTTTCCAGGTGATGCGAGAGTCACTGCCACAAGACTGGTAGATGAATTCCTTGACCCGGATCA
>JAYEKX010000173.1:0-7505 GCA_034716875.1 Candidatus Altarchaeota archaeon
CTGCCACATCCCTCAGGAGGGGCGGCTGGAAGATAGAGCATCTAAAGAATCAGTCGGTTATTGGCCGTAAAAAAGGCTATGAGCTGTCTCCGGAGGAGAATCTCAGGACAGCCCTCAGGTTGGGTGAGTCCGTCCTTATCCTGGGGGAGGTGAGGGGTCCGGAAGCCAGGGTGTTGTTTGAGGCTATGCGAATTGGTGCGGCAGGTAATGCTGTTTTGGGTACTATCCACGGCTCCAGCCCCTATGACACCTGGGACAGGATAACTAATGACTTGGGTGTTCCCCCAACCAGCTTTAAGGCGGTTGACATAATCATTTCACTCAGGTATAAGGAGGAGAAGGGTGATGTGGATAAGAGCAGGAGGCTGATGGAGATTACGGAGTTAAGGAAGAAGTGGAGCAGTAACCCGGATGAGGAGGGAGCCTTCTTTGATTTGATGAAGTTTAGTGAGGAAGCCGGAAGAGAGGAATTCAGTCTAAAGGATTCAGTGATTATTAAGGAAATCTGCATGAGGAAGGGTATTTCAATGCAGGAGTTCATGAATCTTTTGGATCTTAAGACGAAGGTGATTGATGATCTGGTGGAGGGATCAGGTGAATTAGAGGATCTTTTAGAGATAGGTCATATTGCGGAGGTGAATAAGAGGTGCAGGATGTTGCTTAATGAGCACGGGGCTCATGAGGTTTACCCCCTGTGGCGGGAGTGGTTTAAGGGTTACCTGGAGGGGTTGAAGCAGGAGGATGTTGTTGGTTATGCGGGGTAGTTAGAGCTCGTTTTCATCAACCTCCAGAATCTTCAGTAATCGTTTAAGTTTTCCATCAATATTTTGAACGATTTTATCCTGCTTCAGAACCTTCTCCTCATTACCCTTGGTTAAGTCAGAGAGGAATTTCACCTCCTTACGGAGCAGCTTAACCTCATCACCAAGCTTGTGCAGCACCTCAGCATACCCCTTTATCTCAGCTACAACCTTTTCACCTTCCTTGTCATCACGAAATATCGACATTTTTTTATTTATTTTTTATTTATTGGTGTTCACAGCCTAAAAAAACAGCCAAGTATATACTTTTTATAATATTTATTTAAGTAGTGTGAATAATATACTATGAATTTCTTGTTTTTAAATACAAACCTCAAGAAATCTGTGAAAACAGGTATATCACTTATATTTATCCTCCTTATCATCGCATCCCTAGTCTGGGCAGGGGAGGGATTTGAAGGTATACCCCCAGTCACACCAACACCCGGATGGCAGAACCCGGCAGATGGTGAAGCCAAGGACATAGCTGACTTCAATATACCTGAGATATTTACTTTCATCCCATATATCCCCAACCCCAATAACATCTGGATTCCCATAGGTGCCGCTATTATACTTGCTTCATGGTATATCCGCAAATGGGATTGGGGAAACACCATCAATATTCCTTCTATCAACTGGAGTTATGTGAACGGGAGCGAAGAAAAAGAGGAGGAGGAGGAAAAATCCTGGTGGGAGGCACTTCTCTTCTGGCTTAGGGATATGGACGGGGATGGGGAAATCTCTGACAGAGATAAAATACGATTCCTAATGGGTTACTTCTGTCCGCCACTAATGGCATGGGATCAATTAGGTAAGATCGAAATACTCACCGAGGAGGGATGTGAGGGTAACACCGCCCTGCTTGTTATTTTCTACTTCTTTGATAATGATTTCGACGGCAGGCTTACTGCCCGGGATATTGCTATAGAAATTGGTTTGTGGGTGGGAACCCTGGGCTTAGGCAAGCTAGCATTATCTGCAGGGAAGGGTACATGGGTTGCTGCCAAGATAATCTGGCTTGTCCCAAAGGCAGAGAAGATTGGCAAAGCAGTTAAAGCTACCAGGCTTGCCAGTGGCGCAGTTAAAGTAGGTCGCGCAGTCAAAGGTGTGGGTACTGCGATTAAAGCTACCAGGCTTGCTCAGGGTGCAGCTAAAATAGGTCATGGAATTAAAGCAGGTAGGGTAGTAACATTCGTAAGAAACGGCAGGGTATACAAAAAGTTGGAGGGGTTGGTAGGTTATTTACGGGGGAAACTCAGTTATGAAATCCCGGGTCGTCCAGGGCTTACGAGAGCTATTAAGGCTGCGCGGATTGAAGCGGTAACAGATTACTATTTGATAAAGGCTGAGAACATTAAGGACTGGCAGAAGGGGGTGGATAGGACAGCGCTGGATAAGAATGTGTTTCATTATCTTTCGGGCGGCGTATTCATGCCAGGGTATACGCTGGAGCAGAGGCTTAAGGGTTTGATCTGGGCTGTTGAGCAGAGGATAATGATGGGTTCTTTGGTGTTGAGGGCTGGCGGACCCGTAGGCGGGATTGTGATGAATTCTGCACTGGATGCCCATATCCTGGCATTAGTTGATACAAGCATCAGGGGAGCGACTTATGGGTTATGGGGTGTGGAGGAGTCGCCGCTTAAATTAATCATGGATCCTCTTGGCCTTGAGACGGGTGAGGAGGAATCCGGAGAAACCCCGGCGAATTCCTGGCTATCCTGGCTTATGCCGGATAACCCCTACGCCCTGGAGATGTGGAAGGAGGACGGCACCCTTTATGACATGCCTTACTGGTTCCACCTCACTCAGGCATACAGGAAAAGCTGGCAGATGGGGTTTGCTATCTCTTTACCAATGAACACGGTTCTCCCCCTGGTTAGTGGCGGCATTAGAGGGGGTATGGGTGGTAGACTTGGGGGGGCATTTCCAACAACAACCCGGGTAGGAGGGATGATATGGAAAGGGGCTAAATACACGGTAGACGCACCTCTTGCAGCTGTGAGATTTGTTGGCAGATATACCAGCCCATTATTGAGATACGCACCAGTAAGAGCCTGGGCGAAAATCTCTCACCTATACACCCAGACCATTATCGGAACCTCCTTCCTGTCTGACATGGAATTGAATTACCATAATATGGGTTTAATGGGTATTCCCTGGACAGCCTCATATTGGGCTACGCTTGGAATCCCGTATGGACTCTGGGTCGGAGCAACAACCAGGGACCCGCTGGCGGGTTATAATGCTACGTTCGGTCCCGCAATCCTCCACATAGTACACTCCCCGTTCACGGCAAACACCTTCAGTGAGAGACTTACCGGCATATTCTTCCTGAGTTCAGCACTCCTAGCCCCGGGGAATTTCTATAGGAGGTCTAACAAATCAAAAATCATTTCAGAATTTAAGGAGAATCACCCTGATGCAAGTAGAAAAAATGTTTCCAAAATGGTGGACTGGTCCGCAAGATGGATAGGGGAGAAATTAGGGATGAAACCTAAACAGGTTTTAAATGAATACCCGGATCTTGTGAGAGCAGATGTAATGCTCGGTAGAAGTGGCAGGAAGGGTATGTATCTCTCTGCTGAAACCCTTAAAGAACTCACGATATTGGATAAGGCATGCAGTGAGTTAGGCATAGACCTTAATGCAAAAATAAAGGCTAAATACAGTGAAGGCATCACAACCAGAGAGGCTGCAGTGAAGGCAGTTATTACTGATCTGAAGAATTCCATGCCCAAGTTTAAAGACGCTATGGATAAGCTGATTAAAGACTACAAAGAAACTGAAGGCTATGGATACAATATCAATGATAACCAAAAAGAGGCTATAGAGGTAGGTGTAGAGTGCTTAGTGAAGGGTGATAGATTAACGGGCGTATATGGAGAATCTGGAAAAACATCCACTATCCTTCCAGGGATAGGTCGTTTAGCGATAGAAATCGGAAAAGTAAAGAAGGTTTTTATAGCATTCTCGGACCTGACTAAACTCAATGAGGGATGGGAACATAAAGGGATGGTTGAACAAGGTGAGATCCGTATAGGTGGGAAATCACGCAAAATAAAGGTGGCTTATGTATCAGAGAAGGATTTAGACAACCCATTCCGTCTCAGAGAAAAAATAGAGAATGCAGATGTTATTTTCACGGAAAAAAACTTAGTGGGTTTTACCCACAACAAGGGCCTGGGGGATGCAAGGATAAAAAAGGTATGGAATGATTGCTTCAAGAAGTATAAAACAGGTATTTTACAGGATGAGATACAGACTGCGAAAGAATATCTTAAAACAAGCGGTACGAAGAAGATACCCTTCCCGAAGTACGTAAAGACAGAATCCATGCAGCTTTATAAATTCCTCAAGAATTATATGGGGGAGAATAAGCTTTCTTCATTAGGGAACCTAGAAAACGAGTTTACAATAAAGAGTGGAAGAAATATTTTAGCTTCTCAAAAATTCAGGGATGTCTATGCAAAGCATTTAGGTTTAGATTCTGCAGAGAAACTCTCTGAAAACTCCATAACTGCACTCAACAATGCAGCAAAGGCTATAAGGATTACAGACAGGGATGTAGGCTTTGGAAAGATAAAAGGGAGATTTGGGGAAAGACTCGTTACGAAGCCTCGTTCAAGTGGATTCACCGAGGGCAGGAAAGAAATCTCAAACCCCTGGGAGGCTGTTGCTAATGAAATCTATCAAAAAGAAAAGTTTTTGGGTGAAGTTAGAAGCTTGAATGAGATTTCAAGGGATATCAACAAGTTGAAGATGAGTGTGGATCACGATCAGACAGAGTATTACTCAGCACTCGCCGATATTGTGGATGGAGGTAAAGCCGCTATATTCGGCATTTCCCGTACCATCGATCCCGTAAAGCTCTCACTAAAATACGGTCTGGGTATGAAACCTGTGAAGTTAGGCTATAAAGGCTCCACATTAGGGAGATTGTTTTCACTCGACCTTAATTTCCCCGGCTACAAGATCAGCCCCGACTCCATAATTGCTGTAAAAACCACCAACACATTCATAAACAGCTTTATAGAGGGTGTGAAAGCTAAACCCGGGTTCCATCACATTATCACCATAGCTGCTGAAGTAAGCACCAGCCCATTAATGGAGAAATTATCAGGGATGAATGAACTCAAGGGGTATACCATCATATTCCAGGGAAGAAATCCAGGTGAATGGATAAAACTTGAACACGGTTCAAGGACTGTGGAGAAGGGTCTTTTTAATCTGGGTAATGATAAGCTCAAAATCGACTACGAGAAGGTACAAAGATACATGCTGGAGGCAGAGGGTAGAGGGGAGAAGGTTGTCATAGGTATGCACCAAGGAGGTATCTTCGGGACCGATATATACACTCATGAAAAGGTGGCGTCACATGGGACGACTAAAGCAAAGATAAAGAAGCCGCTATGGAATGTTGAGCAACATGACCTTATTGATGAATACACAACAGCCACCAACAAGAGACAACAGCATGAAAGAGACAGGGGCATAACTGTAGAAAAAATCATAGGGGCCATAACACTGAAGGATATGACTATCGGAAAAACAAAGGTGAAAGGCTTCATTGACATTGACATAAAAACCTATGGTGAGAAAGGGAGATTCATGATCCAGGATATCAAAGAAGGGGCTAACGGTAAGATAAGGATAAAGGTAAGAAACAATATTATCGAGGGGGAACTACTCAGTGATGGAAGATTCAAGGCAGAGGTAGTACAGGCTCGTTCACACAAGACATATATCCTGACAAATAAAAAAACGGTTACGCCCAAGGAGTTGGCTAAAATACTCTCCATTAACGAGAAGCTTGAGATGGGCCAGAACCTCCTGGACTCCGTCAGGGATAGCGGCAATGAAGTCATGAGGAAGACGATAAGGGGGATGGAAGCCAACGCCAAGAATCTTAGAGAGCTGAAATTGCTGAAGAAGATACAAGCCGACTGGGAGGCGGTAAGTAATCTAAACACGGCCACTGATTTTAAATCCATTGATCCTAAGCTGGAGATACAGAAGACTGCTGAAAGAATGAAGGAATTCTCTGATAAATGGATGAAGGATAAATCATTCAAGTTACTCTCAGAGAAGAATCAGGCAACAATAAGAGGTATGGCAGAATGCAATATGGAGATAAGACTCCCGGAGTCTTCAGGGAAGGTGACGAAAGGATTCTATCAGGCAGAAACTCCAGAGGAATGGGTGAAATTAATTAATGAAGGAGCATCCAAGAAACTCTACCCCAATAAAGTCATAGACACCATGGGTGCGGAAGGAAGAAATCCCATTGTTAAAGAAGTCAATAAAATTAAATTCCAGAAAGATGGGGGGCTTGACATAAACGGGATGTTACCAACACTTGCCCGCCATACCCCACGAACGGTTATCCCGAGTAATTTACCCTATAACGCACAAACCGTCCTGGGAACACCTGACCCCGCCGGGTTTACTCTAGGCGGCACAATTGGAAACATTGTCGGGGGATATGACGACGGCAACCTGGCATTTGCCCTGGAACTTGGTAGGAACATGATGGTTGTGACCCCAATCATTTTAGGGAACATAGATACGGGGCTTCTGAACTCGCAGATAAGGTTTATGGAGACACAGTTTGAGGGGGTTACATTCTCAAAGCCGGCATCTGGGGAGGATTTCAACTTAAATCAACGCATTATTGTTGGGGGTGAATCCGCAGTTAACAAGCTGAACATAGACCCATCAAAGATGGATTACAACGAAGATGCCCTGCAGTATAGCATATTTAAGATAAACAGATTCGTTGAGTTTCTCGGTCAAGACACTGCCGCTGAATTCATTAATGCCGAAGGCATGGGCCTATCTAACGCCCTGGGGTTTATAAACGCTGTTGGCCTAGAGAAAGCAATAACCCTTGTAGGTACAGTCGGACCGAGAGAGGCGGTTAATACAGTGAATTCATACATGAAAGCCGGTAATTTAAATCAATTAGCAGACTCCATCAATGCAATGCCTAAAGAAAACTTCATCAAAAACATTGGTTCACTCACAGAATTTGGAGTCGACCCAGGAACGGTTTTCGGGGCCGTGAACACTAATTCTAACCCTCTTCTGGCCAGAATCATGTATTCTGGACAAGACTTCACCATACTGCAGAATAACCTCAGGGAGTTCTCCCAGATCCTTTATAACCAAGGAAGACCTCAGAACGCGGTTGAGGGGATTCTGACAGACATTATCGCATCCCCCGAGCTTCTCCAGTATCTGGCCATGAAAAACTTCCCCACCCAGGAGGTGGGTTCCCTCATCCAGCAGGGCCTCCCCATAACTCTGGCAATCAGCGCATCCCCGTATATCCACTCCATGACCCCGCAGCAACTCTGGATGTTTGAGACTACACTCACCTCAGTCGCTACTGAATTTAATGTCGGGGTACAGACTCTGACTTCGCTCCTTAAGCCTATTGCGGAAGGGAATCCCCATCCAGTTCAGAATATAAGGCTTTTCTCCGAGGGGATGAAAGTCACTCCATCAACAGTACTTAACGCCGTAGGAAAGAACCCTGAATTCGCTCAGATTATGATGTCCTCTGAGGATATCACTAAAAGCCGGTTATACACTAACTTTGGAAAAATAACTCAGGAATTAACAACCGGGGTTGCATCCTCCTTACTATCCGATCCTCAATTTATCAAGGCAATGAACTCCCCCAAGTTCATGGAGAACCCA
>JAYEKX010000174.1:0-7490 GCA_034716875.1 Candidatus Altarchaeota archaeon
CACCCTGATGTCTAATCCCGAGGCGGTCTGGATTCAGAAGGAAACATTGTTTAGAGATAAACCCCTGTATCAGAAAATCGCCGGAGAAGTAAAATCCAGCGGGGCAGATGGATTGGTCATAGGGACTACTGATCACGTTACAGAGCAGGATATAAGGGAGGTGAGGGGGCTTTCCGGGGAAGATGTGGTTTTTTTGTGTCCGGGTGTTGGTGCCCAGGGCGGTGATGTGGAAAAGATCCTAGGGAATGCCGGCGACAATGTTTTGATAAACGTAGGAAGAATGATAATCAATGATAAAGAACCTGAGGTGAAGGCAAAGGAGTTCAGGGATTTGATTAATGGATTCAGATAACTGTTTCACTTAACCAGCTATTATTACATATTTCGTGTTATCCGCCAGAAAATCCAGAATCCTGATGCTTGGATGATATCCTCTATTCATATATAGGGGACATATAAATGAGTAAGATGAAATCGAGGGAGATGGCTGTTGGAGTATTTAATTATGCATTGAATTCTGTTTTACCCGAAGCCCTTATAAAAGAATCTGTAAGGCTTAAAAGGGAGAGGCTTATTGTCGGGAATGAAGAATACGACCTGGAGCGTTTTGATAATATCCATATCCTTGGAAGTGGAAAGGCCTCATTTGGTATGGCGAGGGCGATTGAGGACATACTGGGTAGTAGGATAAAGGATGGATTTGTGGTTTCAGATAATTCTGAAAGTTCATTAGAGAGGGTTGATTTTTTTGAAAGCTCGCATCCTGTTCCAACAGAAAAAAGCATAAAGGCTGCAGAGATATTGGTTGAAAGACTTTCAAGACTGTCGAAAAATGATCTTTTTATCTACCTACTATCTGGTGGGACGTCCGCACTCATAGAGAAATTGATTCAGTCAGTAAAACTTGTGGAGCTTCAGGAAACAACAAATCTGTTGCTTGAAAATGGCGTTCCGATTGAGGAGGTGAATGTTGTCAGAAAACATATCTCGATGATAAAGGGTGGAAAACTAGGGGGATTGACAAAGGCAAGGGGGATAGTTCTTGTGATATCCGACGTGATAGGGGATGATATTGAAACAATAGGCTCGGCTCCTCTCTACCAGGATAGTTCAAGCTACAAAGACGCTTATGATATTCTGGCAAGATATGATATATGGGATAAAATACCTGAAAGTGTGAAAAATGTAATTGAGAGGGGTCTTAATGGGAGGGTAGAGGAGACGCCTAAAAAAGCAAACAGGAATATGAAACACATTTTAATAGGAAATAATTCCAGGGCACTTGGTAAGGCGAAAGAAAAGGCAGAGGAACTGGGTTTAAGGGCTGAAGTACTGAATTCCCGGCTTAAAGGAGAGGCGAGAGAGGTTGCCAGAGAGATAGTTTCAATGGGTGAAGAGATATTAAAAACAAGCCGCTCCCTTAAACACCCTACCTGTTTACTTTTCGGCGGGGAAACGACAGTGACGTTAAGGGGGGAAGGGAAAGGCGGTAGAAACCAGGAGATGTGTTTATCTGCTTTAAAAGAGATAGGGGATAATAAAAATATCGTCTTTTTAAGTGCGGGAACAGATGGGATAGATGGAAATTCAAAAGCAGCTGGAGCTGTTGTGGATTACACAAGTTATGTGAGAGCTAAGAAACTGAATTTATGTATAGATGAATATTTAAATAACAATGATTCCTATAATTTCTTTAAGCAGACAGGCGATCTCATAATAACGGGTCCAACGGGTACGAATGTTATGGATATAACTATTTTATTGGTAAAACAGGGTGATGGTAAATGACAACCACAAGATTTTCATCAGCACTGAGGGAGGATGCAAGAGGGAAGATAGAGAAAATAGGTTATGCCGACATTGTTATTGGAATCCCTGCATATTTCAGCGATTCTTCGATCGCTCATGTAATAAAGACCGTGGAGAGTGGATTGGAGGAGCATTATAAGGATCATAAAGCCGTTATATTTATCTCCGAGGGGGGTTCAACGGACGATACGAGAGAGGTTGCAAAATCAGTGGATATTGAAAGCTATAATATTGAGAAGATTGTATCCATATACCGGGGTGTTCCGGGTAAGGGTTCGGGATTGAGGGCGGTATTTGAGGCTGCAGAATTCCTGAAAGCTAAGGCGGTGGCAGTTTTCGATTCCGACCTGAAATCTATTACCTCCGGGTGGATAAAAAATATCGTGGATCCCGTGTTCAATGGATTTGATTTTGTAGCCCCGAAGTATAAGAGATTCAAATTTGATGCGACTATAACCAATACGGTGGCGTATAATCTCACTAGGCCGCTTTATGGATACAGAATAAGACAACCCATAGGGGGGGATTTTGGGTTATCCGCCCCCCTAGTTAAGCATTACCTTGATCAGGATGTATGGGGAACGAATGTCGCAAGATTTGGTATCGATGTCTGGATGACGACAACGGCAATTGTAGATGGATACAAGATTTGTCAGGCAAGACTCGGTTCCAAGATTCACGCGAAAAAAGACCCGATTTCGGATTTAACCCCCATGTTCAGACAGGTTGTTAGTACCATTTTTACGCTTATGGAGCAACATGAAGATTACTGGAAGAAAGTAAGGGACTTAAAGGAAGTCCCTGCATTTGGGGAGTATATCGGGGAGAAAGTTGAATCCTTCGAAATAGATGTTGATGGGTTAATAGAGTATTTCAAGATTGGATTCAATAACTTTGGTGTTATATGGGGGAACATCATTGAGGATCAGGATTTGAAGGTTATCAAAAATCTGGTGAAAACAAAGGATAACAAGAGATTTCATCTGCCTGTAGAGAGCTGGGTGAGAATAGTTTACAGATATGCTAACGCATTTCACTCAACTTCGAGACAGAGAATCAAGCTTTTGGATACGATGATTCCATTATATTATGGGCGGGTGGCATCCGTGGTAAACACGTTGAGGGATAAAGACGCGGAGGAATCCGAGAAGTATTTTGAATCTCAGGTGCAAACATTCGAGGATATGAAAGACTATCTGGTGAGTGTGTGGGGGGTGAAGAAATAGAAATTAGTTTCCTGATTAGATACTATCAAGGGATCCGGGAGATTGATGCTATCTGCCTGGGATCAGAGGATTGAACACCTGAACAAAGATTTCTACGGGGAGGGAATTCACCCGGATGATAATGATCCTGAGCATCTATTTCTCCTCAATACTTTCTTCAACCGCCATCCCAAAGTGTCGTCCTACTTCCTCTATGTACGCGAGGATTTCATCCCCCTCCTTCAGTTCAGTGACGGAGACTGCTTTACCCTCCTTATCAACCAGGCGGATGGTTTCTGCGTTCTGCAGTAATGTCTTTATCGTTTTCCCATTAAATTCCGCCTCCACCAGCATCAGAGGCCTCTTTTCGATCTTCATTCTCCCTATTACCATGCTTCTGGTGTCTCCTTTACAATCTACCGCCAGTACTTCATCCCCTGCCGAGAGCTCGCTCAGGTACTTGGTGGAGCCATCCGGCATCCGGGTGTAGGCGTGCACCGGACCGGCATTAACCCTGAAGGGTCTTGTAGCCACGTAGGGACTCTCAATGGTTTCAGAATGAATTAGGAAAAGGGCGTTGGACTGGGAGCCAACAAGCATGCCCTCACCCACTTTAAACATGGAGCAGGTGTCCACGCAGACCCGGTCACCCATACCCACCGGTTTTACCTCGGTGACCTTCACAGTCGTTAACCCTATTTTTTCTGTGGAAATATCATCAATCAATCCCTTGATTTTCTTTATTTCGGAAGGATCTGCATCCACCAGGACACCGTCAGTACCTAACTCCAGCGTCTCCAACGCCAGTTTAGCATCCTCCCTGTCTGCCACCTCCATTATAATCCCGCATTTACCTCTTAATGATGCGATAATATTCTCCAAAGGAATTATCTTCCAGTCTGCCGCTTTGATGACCACATAATCTACTTTACCTCCGACGGAGGTTACCTCTTTTTCATCCTCCTTACTTCTGATTTCCTTGTAGAATGCCTTCTTAATTTTTACATTCCCTAACTCGTTAGTACTGTTGGAAATAAAAATATCCGAATCCTCATCGGGGGATACAACCTGGATTTTACCCAACTCCCTCACCCTCCCAGATTCACCCTCCCTGACTAACACTGCCTGTGCTCCACTCTCCAGTGCCGTCGTCACCAGATTCTTTCGTTCATCCCACCCGCAATCCTGATCCGCCTTAACCCAAAGATCCTTCATTTTTTTTTTCTTATTATTTAGTCTCACATCAAAATTAATTAAAAAACAGATAATGGAACTTAAGCAGGTTATTGTAGTCAGAAAAGACCTTAAGCTGAAGAAGGGGAAACTGGCTGCGCAGGTGGCGCACGCATCATTGTCGGCGGCAGAGAAAAGCAGCTGGAAGAAGGAATGGATGCATGAGCTTCAGAAGAAAACAGTTCTGAAATGCGAAAACCTGGATGAACTGCTTGAAATATACGAGGATGCTAAAAAAAACGGTTTACCAACTGAATTAATCAGCGACGCCGGAAGAACACATATTGCACCAGGCACCGTAACCTGCGTCGGAATCGGACCCGCTCCGGAAGATGAAATCAACAAAATCACAGGTAAACTGAAGCTACTGTAAACTGATTTAAATTTAATGCATCAAATAAATAAAAGAGAAAAATGAAAGCTGTAATCCCGGCCGCAGGACTTGGGACGAGATTTCTGCCTGCAACAAAGGCCCAGCCGAAAGAAATGCTGCCCATAGTCGATAAACCAACCATCCAGTTCGTGGTGGAGGAAGCTATAAACTCCGGGATAGACGACATCCTCATCATAACCGGCAGGGGCAAGAGGGCTATAGAAGACCACTTCGACCGATCCTTTGAGCTGGAGGAGGCGCTTAGGGAACAGGGTAAAACAGACCTGCTTAGGGAGATTGTGGATATATCCGAGATGGCTGACATACACTACGTGAGACAGAAGGAAAGAAGAGGTCTTGGTCACGCAATCTACTGCGCCCGGAATCACGTAGGGGATGAGCCTTTCGTAGTACTCCTCGGAGACACCATCGTCGAATCCGAGGTTCCCTGCACCAAGCAATTAATGAATTTTTATCAGAAATATAACGGCTCTATGATAGCGGTTGAAGAAGTCCCGGAGGAGAAAATAAACAGCTACGGAATCGTCGACCCCGAGGTTATTGACGATTTCGTATACCATGTGAAAGACTTGGTGGAGAAACCTACCGCAGAGGAAGCACCCTCCAACCTCGGGATAATCGGCAGATACCTTCTAACCCCTGAAATATTTAATGTGCTAAAGGAGACCCAGCCTGGTGAAGGAAGTGAAATCCAGCTCACAGACGCCCTCCACATACTAAAGGAGAGGGAAGAGATATACGCCTGCAAATTCACCGGGAAAAGATATGATATAGGGAATAAAATAGACTACCTAACGACGTGTATAGAATACGGTCTAGAAAATAAGGAGACCGGCAGTAAACTCAGGGAATACCTGAAGGATTTATGTAACCGGTGATGTAGATGACTAAAGCATTGGTAACTGGAGGTGTAGGCTTCATTGGATCCCACATCACGGATTTATTGGTTGAGAAGGATTATGAGGTTATTGTAGTTGATAACCTGTCCACAGGCTCTATAAAGAACCTGAATGCGGAAGCAGTGTTCTATGAAGCAGACATATGTGAACCGGGTTTAAGGGATATATTCAAGAAAGAAAAACCGGGGTTTATCCTGCATCAGGCGGCGCAGGTGAGTGTTAGAAACTCAGTTTCCGACCCGAAGTTTGACGCCAGTGTGAATATCCTCGGTTCCATCAACCTCCTGGAGTGCTGCAGGGAATTTAATGTAAGGAAAGTAATTTATGCCTCCTCTGGGGGGGCTGTTTACGGGGAACCCCAGAATCTCCCTGTGGATGAGAACCACCCCATCCAGCCATTAAGTCCCTACGGCGCCTCAAAATATTCTATAGAAAACTATTTATATACCTACCGGGTGAATTATGGCTTGGATTACACCGTATTAAGATACTCTAACGTGTATGGCCCGAGACAGGACCCGTTTGGGGAAGCCGGTGTTGTCGCTATCTTCACAGAGAGGCTGCTTGAGGATGTGGATCCGGTGATTCATGGTGACGGCAACCAGACCAGGGATTTTGTTTACGTCAGGGATGTTGCAGACGCCAACCTTATGGCTATGGGCAAGAAAACCCTGCGCAGGGAATTAAACATAGGCACTGGAGTAGAGACTTCTGTAAACGATATCTACCATAAATTAAAGGAGATTACTAACTCCAAGGCCTCTCCCGTATATGATGATCCAGTCCCGGGAGAGGTTAAAAAAATCCGTCTGGATATAGGGCTGGCTCAAAGGGAGCTTGGCTGGAAGCCAAAGATAAACTTTGATGAAGGCCTGAAGGAGACTGTAAACTGGCTTAAGAAAAAGAAATGAAGATAGGGACATGCGGTGTAGTGTGTGAGTACTGCCCCCGATACAGGATAGGGAAGTGCACTGGCTGCAACCCCAACCCCTACTGCGGAATGCCTGATTGTGCAAGAGAGAAAGATGTTAATACGGCAGGGAAGGGAATCTCACCATCTATGTAAAGAAGTGGCTGGATTTCATAAAAAAGGAGTTGGGTAGATAAAAATGCATCTAATCTGCCCCAACTGCGGATGCGAAAGGACCGGGTATACCCCACCTACACGGCTTGATGGGGTATATGGCCCTACAGGTCAGAGATTCACCTGCAGGGAATGCGGCTACACAGGTCCCCTGATCATTGACGTAGACCCGGATGAGGCTGTGGAGGGGTACAGGAAATTCCCCACCTCATGGGTTCTGATTCTGGCAATAACCTCATTCTCTGCAATAGCACTGGGGGCTGGTATACAAGAATCCCTCCTCTTCTTCATCATCCTATCCTCCATACTGGTTATCTTTTTTTATCTTATAAAACAGGATGAATTCCAGACGGTGGAGGAGGACCTCAAGAATCTCGATCAAGACGGCCGCCCCCTAAATAAAGGGTTTTAAAGGGTTTTCTGCTCCCCCAGGAGCGAGTCAAGATTCAGAAACCTGTCATGTATTGTCACTGTATATCCCTTCCTTAACAACAGTTTATTCAGTTCGAAAAACCTGGGTTCCTTCTTAAAGAATTTTATGGCAATATACGCCTTCCCATCACAGATATCTGAGAATTTCTTCAACGCCAGGATAGCTTTCTTCAGACTCAGTCTATCTTTTTTGGTTGTTTTACATTCAACAATAATGATTTTATCACCCCTGATTCCAATCACATCAGGCACCGGGAAGGATGAGGTTCCGGAACCTGCAGCACGCATAGAAGCCCAACCGTGTCTCCAGAATTTAGCAACCAACTCCCTCTCGAAATTCGCACCCTTCTCATACCGACTCATCTTCCTTCTTTCTCTTCAATCCACTTCTCTTCATTGCCTTCTCCACCTCCCCCCACATATCCTCAATCTCT
>JAYEKX010000175.1:0-1739 GCA_034716875.1 Candidatus Altarchaeota archaeon
TTGAAAAAAGGGAGTATTATGTCGTACTGAGACGCGAGAGGATAGGGAATGCGGGGCATAGAAGACACGGGGAAGTCATAATCCCCCGTAACCCTCCCGGTGAATAATCTGATATCCAACTGCTTACTCATGAGGGGCATAATGTTTTTTACATAGGTTGAAACCCCGTTAACCTGTTCAAATGAGTCGGTAATCCATGCAACCTTCATTTTCATTAATCCCCTACCTTAACCTCATCAATCACCGGCTCAAACATGAAGTATTTCTCCACATACTTCTTTATCTCATCATCTGAGATCGCTGATCTCCTGCCTTCCTCATCATACAGCCGGTGTATGTCGTTGTAGATTTCCTGAATCCTCGGGTCATTCTTTTCTATCTTAACCTTCAGGTGCATTAATCTCTCAGCAATCTCCTCCACCTTCTTCCTTACAACCTCCCTGCCTGAGGAATCACCTACCATCAGCTTCCTTCTCCCGCCAACAAGCTCCGGGGGGAAGGGCTCGTAGGTGAATGGATTAGCTATGATCCCTGCCGTGTGGATTCCTGACTCATGGGCGAAGATGTTTTCACCAACGATAGCCTTGTTTCTGGGGACGTGAATCCGTGCCTTCTCCTCCATATACCGGGCGAATTCCGTCAATTTCTCAGGGTTATATCTCTCAAACCCCTCCACCCGGGTTATCAAAAAAATCAGGATTTTCTCCAGTTCAGAGTTCCCTGCCCTCTCCCCGATTCCGAGAAAGGTCAGGTTAGACCAGTCTGCACCGTACCAGTAGCCTGCAATGGAGTTCGCAATCCCCATACCGAAGTCGTCGTGGGTGTGGGTCTCTATATGCTTGACGCCTAGTTTTTTTAGTTCCTGAACCATCTTTGGGATTCCGTAGGGAAGCTCTGCCTCCGGAAACGGCAGTCCAAGACCCAGTGTATCGCAGATTCTGATGATCGCATCCTTGTCTATTGAAATGATTTCTTTAACGAAGGAGGGTATGAACTCCTTCCAGTCTGCTCTAGTCAGATCCTCCAGGTGGCATCTGACCTTTAAGCCATGATCTATTGCGTACTGTAAAGCATCTAGATATTTTTTCTCAGCATCCTCTCTGCTTTTTAGACCGAGTTTATCGAATATATGGGTGTCTGAAACCGACATAAGCAGTCCGGTCTCCTTGATTCCGTCCATTTCAAGAACGAGATCTATATCATTCCTGTTGGAGCGGGCCCACCCTGTAACCTCCGGGAATTCATAGCCGATATCCAGCATCGTCCTTGCAACATCCTTATCCCTCTGGTTGAATAGGAAGCACTCCAGTTTCTCTATCCCGATCTCATGGAGGTATTCATAAACAGCCAGCCGATGCTTCCGGGTCAACACCACACCAGGCATCTGGGAACCATCCCTAATCGTTGAGTCAGAAATCTTTATCTTTTGGCCCTGAGGCAACCTGATTTTGGGCATCTCCTCATAACTTCGGTACATGATATAGATTTAACTTATGGAGTTAAAAGATGGAAGGGGTTATCAAGAAAACTTCAGAAAGTTTTATCATCACAACGGGTGTTGAGGGGTTTACGAACCCCTCAGAACGCATTATAACAAACCTAAAACACCCCTCCGGAGTTTATAATTACATCAAGATTACATCAAGAAACCGAACATCGGTTTACGCTGGGTGTGGCATGCATTCGTTTCACTCACTTCATCAAGCAGCGTCATTCCCCCATATTTCCTCCTGCTTTCT
>JAYEKX010000176.1:0-24446 GCA_034716875.1 Candidatus Altarchaeota archaeon
AGAGGCGTCGGGTGCCTCTCTGAGAGGCATCGGGTTTTGCTCATCCTGCAGCACAAAACCCGAATCAGCGATGAAGTCGCTGATTGGGCACAAAAATTCGCTATGCGAATTTTTCTTGTTTTTGTTTTGCAAAAATTTTCCTGTTTTTTAGAGTGTTAGGATTTTATATCCTCCTGATATAAATTCGTGTTTTAGATACGCCCCTGATTCTGGAAAAAAAACCGACAGGTATTTATATAAGTTCTACATATAATGTTATATTAATATATTGATATAGTTTTATAATATTATTATATCTATATAAAAATATAAGCAGGTAGGGATTTAATATGGATAGAATAGATAGAAAAACGGTTGTATGGATCCTTGGATTATTATCTATAGCAATATTTATGGGTAATGTATGTGCCTGGGGGGGTAACCTGACTGTGAATGACAGCGAAAGCGCTCCAGTATCAGTAAACATATCGGCGAAGGTTATGGTGGATATAAGCCCCGCCACTTTCAGTTGGGGTGCTCCAGGAGCTAATGCAGTCTATCCCGGAGATGTTGCGGATAATGACACGGAGGTTAATAACTTCTATGCCCTGCAGGTGGAAAACATTGGATCGCGTAACATAACTCATGTATGGTTCAATGCTTCAGTTCCAAGTGGGACTCCATTTGGAAGAGGTAGCGCAGGCTATACAAACTCTGGAAACTACATCACCTTATCGAATTCTTCATCAGATGTTTTCTCCTTTATTAATAGACTTGAATTTAATGTCACCAAGCAACTGGTTTATCTGACAGACCCGGCGGGAGCTATGCCACCTGATGGTAATAGCTACATGTATGGACGGCTTCATAGTGCAAGCAATGAGTATTTTTGGTTCATCAACAATGCTACACATACTAATGAGAGCACATGGATTCGTATCGGCAAGAACCCGCACAATAAGACCTCAATCGGGTCAGTGGATTTCAATGACTCAGCACAATTTGATCAGATAGATCTGCTACATTGGGAGAACTATGCCTATGCTGATGTAGATGCTGGTTCATTAGATGGATACTGCATAGCAGTCTCCGATGACAATAAGGTTTACTTCTCCAAATGGAATAAAGACGCCCCATTCCATCTATGCAATAATGTGAAATACGCCTGGGATAGCTCCGTACCGGAACAGGGCCACTTGCCGCCGGGTGATTCATTCGTAATGAAGATTAAGGCTTACATACCCTATGGTATCTATGAAGGAGCTTCAGGGGCCGGAACCATAACGGTACTGGTGAATGATATATAAATCATATTTATGTCTTTATTTCATATAGATTTATGTGGCTGTCGAAGGTCTCATCAAGCCAATACCCCAATCCACAATCTCTTTGGCTTGACTTCGACAGCCTCCGTATCCAGAAAATTAAACATGAAAGAGATGAGTGTGCTATTGGACAGGATAGACGGATTAATAATGGAGATCCTTAAGGACAGTAAAAGCCCGTTATCCGCCTATATGATAGCTAAGGAAGCGAAAATCTCCTGGTCCACTGCCAACACCCACTGCTATAAACTAAAATCTTTAGGCATAATAGAGGATAGGATAATAGAAACTGAAATCGGGCAGAGGAAGACTTACTGGAAACTAAAAGCAAAAACCCCCAGCCTCAACACATATATGAAATAAACTTATTGTGATGAAGTTTTTGCTTGTTTTGAATCCTCGTGCGCTGTTTTTTTGCTGATTGTATTATGCTGTTTATTCCTTTGAGTATCCCATTACCGATTTTGGTTTTTACTGTAGGATAGAGTACAAGAAATTTTTGATCGACAAAAATTTGTGCACACAATTTCCTATACCGGAAATTGTTGTATAGCTTCCTATGCACCCCTCCACAATCAGTACGCGGGATTTTACAATGAATGTACGATTTAAACCGAAATTTAAAAGCCCCCTCATTAGAAACTTTCATAAATAACACTTAAAGAACACAACAAAAAATCACACACCCAGTTACCTGTACAATTTAGCGAAGAATCAACTAAATTAGGTGGGGAATCCACAATTACGTATGCTGCACCGGATTATGGACTTTTTCTTGATTTATCTACAGCTGAAAAAAACCGATAAGTATTTATATAAGTTATGTGAATTATATAAACCCATAACGTGATAGTTTTGTATTCACATCATGATATGGTACTATATCACTATATAAAAAAAAGAAGATGAGATAATCAAAAATGGAAACTGAAAAAGCTAAAACAAAAGGAAGCAGTATGCCCCGAGTATTGACTCTGGGAATCCTGCTGGTATTATGTCTCGTTAACACATCATCTGCAGGCCTCGTAAATAGCACCAACACTATGACAATACAGGTTGAGGTTGCTGAGAAAACATTGGTTGCGATACATCCCAACAGCCTTTCCTGGACCGGGACTGACGCGCAGAATCCGGGGACAGACGTGAATATTACAAAAGCCATACAGATAGAGAACATCGGCTCCACCAACATAACCAAGGTATGGTTAAACACAACCTATCCAGGCGATAGCCCGTTTGGTAGTGGAGATCCCTTAGAATACAACGCCGGAAACTTTGTGGTAATAAGAAGAAATGAGTCAGGTTCACTATTTTATTATGCAAACAGGATGGAGTATAATGAATCCGAGTTAATCTATCTCACATTAGCTAGCGGTGTTGACACCCACGGAAGATTCAGGAATGGTAACAGGGAGTATTTCTGGGCTCTTAAGGAAGATGAATCAGGCAGCACGAATTGCACCAACGGCACATTCTACATGGGAACAAACCCACATAATGAGTCAGAAGACGGCACCACCACCCTTACAAGTTGTGAGGCTCTGACTGAAACAAATGCTAATGCTTCGTGTCGTTACGGTGCACTAACCGAAATTTCAGGTACCCCCTGGAACTATGCAGACGTCATAGTGGATAACTGCAGCGGAACCTGCTGGAATTATACCATAGCAGTGCATGCCAGCTGTGACAGGGTGCTCTTCTATCACTGGAATATGGATGCCCCTGGGGCATTATCCGGCGCTTCATACCCTACATACCTCAGGAATACCACCCTGTGTCCGGGAGCGAATTTCATAGCGAATGTGGGTATAAGGGTCCCCTACGGTACTGCCGCCGGCACTATGACTGCAGGGACATTAACAATCACAGTACAGGCTACAGAATCTTAATCAGGGTAATCGCTCTTCAGGAGCTAATTACAAAAATTTAAAAAAACTATTGAGGTAAAAGAAAAAAAAAGGAGGTTAAAAAAATGGAAAGGAGATTGTGGATTGGGGTATTGGCAGCTTTAGCGCTGCTATTTACTATAGGAACCGGAAGTGCAGACGGCTTCCCGAACAACTTGAGCATAAACGCGACCGACACCGCAACTGTTTCGGTGAATCTATCCTCCAGGGTGATGATAGATATAACACCGAATGCATTAGCCTGGTATGATGTCGATCCAGGTGGTGTGGGAGACAACAACTCTGAGGTAAATAACTTCTATGCCATACAGATAGAGAACATCGGATCGCGTAACATAAGTTATGTATGGTTTAATGCAAGCTTCCCGAGCAGTAGCCCGTTTGGGACAGGTGGTACTGGAAACACCAACTCCGGGAACTACATAGTGCTTTCGCCAAATGAAAGCAGCGATGAGTTCTGGTTTGTAAACAGGGTGGAATTCAATGCCACCAGAAGCCTTGTGTATCTGACAGACCCGGATGGGAATATGCCGCCGGACGGGAGCAAATTCCTGTATGGAAGGTTTCATAATACCAGTAACGAGTATTTCTGGATGACAGATAATGCAACAGTATGTAATCACAGTACCTACATCAGGATAGGTAATACAGCACATACCAAAGAAGCCACTGGATCGGTAGACTTCGATAACGCGGCCGAGTACACACCGTTTAGTTTGACTCCATGGGAGAACTATGCCTACGGGGATATTGACAGCGGCCCCCTTGAGGGATACTGTGTGGCTGTTAAATCAGATGGTAAGGTGTTCTTTTCCAGATGGAATAAGGATGCACCCTTCCACCTATGCAGCAGTAATGAGTATGCATGGAACAGCACAGCGATGGGGGAGAACCTGGTGCCTGGAGATTCATTTGCAATGAAGATTAAGGCATTCGTACCCTACGGGATTTATGAAGGATCGTCCAACCCAGGAACACTGACGGTTATCGTGAACGAAGTAGGAGCATAAACCATCTCCCCGAGATGGTTTATTTTTTTTATTTTATTTAATTTAAACAAATAAGGGAGGGAAAAAATGAATGAAGAAATCTCACTTGCACCTATAGACCGGTTGATCGTAATTACCCTGAAGAGCAGGGGAAAGCCACTATCAACATATGAATTAGCTAAGGAAACGAAGATCTCATGGTCCACGGCCAACACCCACTGCTATAAACTTAAGTCAGTGGGTCTGGTTGACAGGAGGAGTGTGAGATCGCATTTCGGCCAAAAAAAGGTGTTTTGGTCGTTGATAGAGGAATCAGCGAAGGATTGATTACCCCTTCCGGTTAATATCCTCGATTTGTAAAAAAAATATCTCTTTCTTAGCATATATAAGTCAAATGGATCAAAAGGAGCTCTATGAGGCTGTAAAGACGCACAGTAAAAAACTGAGGGATGTGAGGAGCGAGGTGCAGAAGGGCATTGTTGGCCAGGAGGAGGTTATTGATTCACTTATCAAATGTTTTATGTGCAATGGTCATGTACTTATTGACGGCGTGCCAGGGATAGCTAAGACGCTTTTGGTATTGCTTTTAACCAGAGCCATAAAGGATGCTAAATTTCAGAGGATACAGTTTACCCCGGACCTGCTTCCCACAGACATAACCGGAACTACTGTCTATGAGAAAAAAAAGGGGTTTTACATTGTAAAGGGGCCTGTATTTACGAATATTCTTGTGGGTGATGAAATAAATAGAACCCCACCTAAGGTACAGTCCGGTATGCTGCAGGCTATGCAGGAGAGGCAGGTGACCATAGGCAGAGAGACCTTTGATTTGCCCAAACCCTTCTTTGTTTTAGCTACACAAAATCCATTGGAGACGCAGGGTGTATATCCCCTGCCAGAAGCGCAGGTTGATAGATTCCTCTTCAAGATTATCATGACATGTACAAGTAAGAAGGATGAATTGTCGATACTTGACAGAAACGTAGAGGTCATGAAGATCGAGGATTTCAACATACGGCCTATTCTAGACATTTCAACTGTGCTTGAGATTCAGGGTTTAATAAAGGATATCCATATGTCTGAGGAGATTAAAAAATACATTGTTTCCATAGTAAACGCTACCAGAAGACCTGATGATTATTATATACGTGCAGGGAGTTATATCCTGCTGGGTGCATCCCCCAGAGCCAGTGTCTATCTCTCCTTAGCTGCTAAGGCTACAGCCCTGATGAATTCCAGAACATATGTTATCCCTGAAGATGTGAGGGATATTGCACATAACGTCCTGAGACACAGGATACTGCTAAATTATGAAGGGAAAGCTAAAGGCGTTAAAACAGATGAGATAATAAACGAGCTTATTAAGAAGGTTCCCGTATTTTAAAGATGGAAATAACACCGGATATAGAAAACTATCAGGAGAAATTAAGGGAAGTGAAGAATGAAGTAGGTAAGGGTATTGTAGGTCAGGAAACGATTGTGGATGCTGTTCTCATATGTCTCATGTGTAACGGCCACGTTCTACTGGAAAGTGTCCCCGGTTTGGCTAAGACCCTGCTGGTGAGTCTTTTAACCGCCACCATAAGTGATGCTAAATTCCAGAGAATACAGTTTACCCCGGATCTGCTTCCCACAGACATAACCGGGACTACAGTCTATGAGGAAAAGAAGGGGTTTTATACCCTGAAGGGGCCTATATTTGCGAATTTTGTGCTTGGGGATGAGATCAATAGAGCACCACCGAAGGTTCAATCAGCTATGCTTCAGGCTATGGAGGAGAGGCAGGTGACCATAGGCAGGGAAACCTTTGATCTAGCAGAACCATTTATTGTTCTCGCCACACAGAATCCATTGGAGCAGGCAGGTGTGTACCCCCTGTCAGTAGCCCAAACAGATAGGTTCCTATTTAAGATATTTGTCGATTATCCCCCCGAGGAAGATGAGATATTGATTATAGACCAGAATACTGTGGTGAGAGAGATGGAGGAACTTGAAATCAAGAAGGTTTTAAGTCCATCAGAAATACTGGAAATGCAGGAATACGTAAAGAATATTCAGATATCCGATGAGGTTAAAGAGTATATAGTTACCCTGGTTGATGCTACCAGAAACCTTGATTCCTACGGGATAAAAAACGGGGAATACATTGAATGGGGTGCATCCCCCAGAGCCAGTATAGGTCTTTCCCTGGCTGCGAGGGCTACTGCCATAATTAATGGCAGGACGTATGTTACCCCGGAGGATGTGAGGGATATTGCACATAACGTCCTGAGACACAGGATAATGCTGAATTATGAAGGGAAAGCCAAGGGTATAAAGTCAGATGAGATTATTGATTCTATAATCAGGGATATACCCGTGTTTTAGTAAACTAAAATGGATGAGGAACTTGCTAAAGAAATCATGTGGAAGGGAGAGGAGGCGTATATTAAAGGATTATTGGGAAATAGGAAGGAAACAGGTTTTATTGAGAAACTCACGGGGGGAGGTGGGAAGGATTTTGATATAAGCGATAAGAAAGTTGAGGATGCATATATTAAAGGGCTTATGGAGGAGGTTGATGCCAATGTGCATGAGATAAGTGATGTGTTCAGGTTTTCATTAAAGTATCAGATACTTTTTAGGGGAGGGGGTATAGAATTCGCCGGTTTAAGAGAATATGTTCCGGAAGAGGATGATGCCGGTAGGATAGACTGGAAGGCCAGCCTGAGATCAAAAAGGCTTTATGTCAGACAGTATGAGGAAGAAAGGGATTTAGACATATATATCCTCCTGGATGTTTCAAATTCCATGGTCTGTGGGACCCAGGATAAATTAAAGAGTGAATATGCTGCAGTAATTGCTGGAACAATTGCTCACGCATCTATTGAAACCGGCGATAATGTGGGTTTTGGTATGTTCTCAGACAGGGTAATTGTTTCCTTGAACCCCAGCGGTGATCTTACTCAGTATTATAAGATATTGACGCAGGTAGTTAATCCGAAACATTATGGCGGTTCATGCAACCTGGATCAGGCATTGTCTTATATCCTAAACTCACTGGGGGATAGAACCATACTCTTCATAATCTCGGATTTCATTGGAATAGGTCAAGAGTGGAAAAACTCGTTAAGGATGATTTCAGGAAAACTGGATAGGGTGCTGGGTATCATGGTCAGGGATCTCAGGGACTCATATCTCCCGGAGGGTATGGGTAATATGAAATTCGCCGACCCGTTTTCAGAAGAAACGATTATGGTCAATACCGACAGGTTAAAAGATAGATATAATAAAATGGCTGAGGAGCAGGAGGGGATGATAGAGGATGAATTCCGCCAGAGCAGTGCAGGTTTTGTTAAGGTCCATACAACCGAACCTTTTGTAAAATCCCTGGTGAAATACCTGGAGCTAAGTAGGGTACTCTAAAAATGGATTGGGAGATAAACTACAGGTACATAAATTTGTTAATCCTATTGATTGGTTTAGTTATTCTAATCTATTTCCTGTCCAAGAGATTCGCCATAAAAAGAGTAATTACATTCGGGAATTTCGAGGTTCTTGAAAAGGCGATGGGCGGTAAACCGGTAATCCAGATAAGCTTAATAACGCTCTTTCTAAGAATCCTGGCTTTAACCTGCATAGTAATAGCCATATCAGACATTAAAATGGTTCAGGAGGAATATGTCTCGACCACTGATTTTATCTTAGCTATAGACACATCCTCCTCCATGTTAACCCCGGACTATGAACCCAACAGGCTGGAGCTGGCAAAAAAATCCTCGATTGAATGGCTTAGAAAACTGAAGAACACCAGGGTAGGGGTAGTTACGTTCGCCGGGAAATCCTATATGAAGATCGAGCCAACAACAGACCTTGAAAGGGTGGAGAATATTATAAGCAGGCTGTCATTCGAGAGGCCTGCCGGAACTGCAATCGGGGAATCACTGATTACGAGCTCGGCTTTACTGGAGGAAGAACCAGGTAGAAATAAGACCATTATATTGATTACAGACGGTAGAAACAATGTAGGAGTGAATATCACTGAATCCCTGAAGCCGTTAAAAAGCACTAACATAAGCGTCTATGCCATCGGCATTGGAAGTAAAGAGGAAAAACCCATCACGGTTCCGCCTGAATTAATAGGTAAAAATGCTACTGAAACAGGATTTCCGGAATTGGATGAAGAAACCCTGAAATTCCTTGTAAATGAAACCAATGGAAAATATTTTTATATAGACGATCCCGAATCATTTAAGGAGGCCCTGGAGTCAGGGGTCGAATACCAGAAGGTTACTAAATCGCTAACATTTTACGCCTTACTGGCAGTATGTGTTATACTCCTGATAGAATGGGCGATTGACGTTACCAAATACCGTCCATTACCTTAAAAGTATATATACTCGTTTACTCATCTATGTAACAGACAAGAATGAAAACGGCGTTGGATGTTTTAAAGGAAGCCTATGAGAACAAGGCGATAAATAAGGGGGAATATGATAGGGCAGTGAAGAGGATAGTGAAGACTGAGGTGGAGGGTAAAAAGACAAACAGGGAGATCCTTATCGGAGAATTCAGGATAGTTGAGAAAAACGGGAAGATGGAACTTATTCTGGAGGAAGGTGATATAGACGTACTAAATTCTGCAGGGATTATGAAAAAAGAGGGGGACCTACCCCTTGAGGGGGATGATGGTGGAAAAAAAAGTGTTTCAGAAGAAGATGACTGTGGGGTGGAGATTACTGAGGATATGAAAAGAACTGAAGACATTTCTGAAGAGATAGATTGGGAGGAGGGTAAAACAAGGAAGGATGTTCTCATGGATGAAGTGAGGAGTGAGATAGAGTTGATAGACCTGGGGAAAGAGTTTGAAGTGAAAGATGAGCGGGTGGATGAGGAGGAAGAGATTGAGGATGAGGAGGATGAGGCTCCTGGAATCCTAGGGGGTATAATAAAAAGGCTTGGGGGGGTGATGGAAGAAAGCAAGGAGCAAAAGCTAAGGAGACTGGCCCTTGCGAATCTCGATAAAGTGAAGGGCATAAAGAATGAAAAGAAAGCGGTTATAGGAGTAGCCTATGTCCTGAAGGAATTCCTGCAGGTAAAATTTGGGATAACATCTGAACTCACCTACAGGGGGATCATCGATGAATTAAAGACCAAGGATATCGACCGTCAACTCAGGAATCAGTTGATTGAGTTCTTCAAGGAGATGTCTATTATGGTATACGCCCACATCCCGGAAAAAGACAACTTCTCCAAATATCATTCACTGGCAAAAAAAACCATTAATGAGTTAAGTGCGGGTGAGGTGGAGGAGGAATAAAACAACCTTCAGAAAGGTTGATGTTTCTGACCTTCGGTCAGACACACACCAGACCAACGGTCTGCCACATCATCAGAACGAGTGTTGAGGGGTTCTCAAAATTCCAAAAGAATTTTGGAAACCAAAACTCTGAAAGAGTTTTGAGTTCCTATGACCCCTCAGAACGCATTACAACAATCTAAAACCTGTACTTACCATGGGAATCCATACGTTATACTACAGGAACGAAAGTGTATCCCCCGGAGTATGTGAAAAAAATCCTTTCAGGATTCAGGAGAGAAAGAAGAAACAGGTATTTCATAGCTAATATCCTTGGTGTTCTATCGTTTCTGGTTATCGGATTCTTAATCGCCCCAATCATTCATGAACTCCTGCATATGCTGGTTTTCGAATTCCATGGGTGCTATTATACATCCCATCTCGCTATCGATGAATCTATGAGGCTCCATGGCTCATTGAAACCATTCTGTGACCTGGATGTTACACAATCCGTTATCCTGCTTGGGGTGGGTGTATCCGGGAATTTTATATTAGCATGTATCCTTTTTCTTTTGAGCTATGAAGCTGGAAAGACAGGTGAACTCCCTCTCTCAAATTTTTTGGTTCTTACGGCATGGGGTTTTTTTCTGGATCCCTTGTTCTATCTCTTTGCTGATGAGGGGGATATAATCAATATATTAATGCTGACAGAAAGAGGGGACCTCATTCAATACCTGCCGATGCTTGGTTCAATATTATTCCTGTTGTTTATGGCTTATACCTACCTGCATCTGAGAAACAGTTTTGAGGATTACCTGGATATAATGCATGAAATCAAAACCACAGAGGTCTTTGTGAATCAAATAAATTCCGGAAGCAGATTGAAGGTGAAAGCTAAGTAAAGGAGTATGAATATGATAATACTCAGTATGAAATAGAATATTAACCTGATTAATGTCTTCCTCTTCGCTCTACGCCTGCTGTTTTTTCCCTTTTTTTTACTTACCTTGCTCCTCCTAGAGGCAAACAGTATCGCAAGGAATATGATCAGCACTAACAGCAGATTTATTTTGGTGATAGCCGGTATCAGTGGGGGTGGCGGGGTGACGATTATCTCAATACCTGTGAATGTGTACACATCCTCTCTCGAGCCCACAATCAGTGTGGCATTACATCTCATGGGCGTTCCTTTACTTCGAATATTGATCTCTGAAGGCTCTAGCTCACCCGGCTCTATAATCTTTATGGATTGTAATGAAAAGCTTTCCAGACACAGCTCTGAATTCTCCAATCTAGCGGTGATGTCATGAAGCGATACCTTCCCCGTGTTCTTTATTAATATGGGGATGCTTAGGTTGGAATTCACGGTTATACTGATAGTCTTTGGAACCTCAAGAAGCTCCAGCCTCAACCTGAACAGGGCCTCCTCTATGGTTATCCAGAAGTAATCAGTATCGAGAGTGAAGTTGTTAACCACCGCCTTAACCGGTATGGCAAATGTTCCGGTCACGGTGTAGGGGGCCTTAACAAATATCGTTCTGTTAATTGATTCCGAAACATTCAGAAAAGATACTAATGCTGTTCTAAACTCCCAGCCGGGCGGCACCATCGGCACTAACGTAATATTTGTGACCTCAACATTACCTATGTTGCTTATATTAAATATCACCGGTGTGAACTCCCCCTGTCTACCGGTTATCTCCCTCTCTACAGGTTCGATGTTTATAGCCAGCTCTAATGACTCAGGTATAGTGACATTCTCTGGGAATTCAATCTCTATAGGCACCTCCTCCTCTATTTCCTCCGGGATTTCTGTCTCCACTTCGGTCTCCACTTCTTTCTCCACATCCTTCTCCACCTCCTCCTCTTTTTCTAACGGTATCTCCTCAGGAATCTCCTCAGGTTCAGTAACGTTTATGAATGCTGCAGGCCTTGAAACCGTAAATAATCCTGGTATGTATTCCTCATAGGTACCAGGTGACAGTGATTTAGAGATGGGTAGGAGGTGAATGTCTTCAGTGTTGGTGCTGGCTGTAAACCCAAATGTAATGGACTGCATATTCGGGGGTGTTGTTGAGCCGCTGAGTGTTATCTTCTTTGAGACATCGCTTACAGAGCAGAGATAGTTGCCGGGTGCGGTGCAGTTGCCTAAACTCCAGGAATCCGGCAGGGAGACTTCGGCACTCCAGGAATCACCTGATTCAGAGGCGGTTCCTGAGAGAGAGACGATGTTTAAATCAAATGAGGTATTCCCTATGGCAAAGAAATCCCTTCTCTTCAGGATATTCGTATCCAGATCATAGTCGAAAGCGAAAACATCCTCCATCCCCATAAGCTTTGATTCAGGAGGATTATATAGGGGGTCCTCATCAACAAGGTATGTAACCCCCACCAGTGCGCCGGTGGTAGTGTCGCCTGCAGTACTGTAAGAAATAATGCTTTGATTAGATTTATGGTAATCAATGGATACATTAAAGTTGTAGTAACTCCCGCCGGCGGAATAAACACTTTCGTTTCTTACAGGTATGAACTCATACTCCAGCAGCATATAATCCCTTGGGACAATATCACCGATAATATCGAATACCACCCTGGATTTCTCATCCCCTGTGAGGAAACATTCATCACCAAAGGAGTAGGCATCTGTAGACAAAAAATTCCCTGCATTATCAACGGCATTAATCCTGAAGAAGTATCCCCCCGGGGACTCAAGGATGAATGCGTGGGAATATGAGTACTCATCCGCCTGGGAGATCCCGATTAATCCGGAGAAGAAGGAAAAGATTCCGGATAGGATGGATGATCCGGTGACCCCGGAAGCGAGTATATATTCACTGGAATCACCTTGCGAGAATACTTCAATGGAAACGTTATTTAGATCACCCTGGGGGTCGGTAATGTTCATACTGATGACAACGGTTCTGTTAATATCAATCAAATCCAGTATATTGATTCCGGAGAGAGTCGGGGCGTCTTCAGAAACACCGGATATATCGGTGAATGAATACATATCCGGGTAGGTAGAAAATCCAAGGAGGTCAGTGATATTGAATCTGTAGAGGTATCTGCCTGAGACAGTTGGCGTATAGGAGAAGGAATAAGTGGTATCGCTTCCGGACGGAGAAACGCTACCTGCCTCCATACAATCCAACACCCCGCCTGGAGCGAACACCTCCAGGGAAACAGTATCAACAACATCCCCCTCAAGGGTAATATCGATAGTTAATTCGTTATTCAGGGTAACCGGGCTGCTGAAGGTGGTGACATCGCTTATGCTTATAGGATGTTTACATACCCTGCAGATATATTCCGGGCTTTTTACACAACGATAGGAAACCGGATTACATGAGCCATAGGAACAATAACCCAGTCTCCCACTATCCTCAACACTCACATGTGAGGCACTCTCCACACCCCGGTTATATACCACCACCCGGTTACTTGTATATGTGCAGGTGCCCCAATTATTTAAAGGATTACAGTTCGTATTATCCTGATTAACCTGAGGCGGCATCTCCTGTACAAATATCAGGTTGGGGCCGAACTCCGGCTGCGGCTGCGGCAGGGTTATGTTCTGAAACTCCGTAATGTTTTTTACTGTTAATGGCCTGGAGATTGTGAATAAACCAGGGATATACGCCTCAACCCCCGAACTCAGTGATTTATTAACCGGAAGCAGGAATATGCCTTCCACGCCGGTATTAGCCCTAAACCAGAAGTCTAGTGAGTCTAAATCAGCGGGTGTTGTTGAACCGCTGAAGGATACCCTGTGGTTAACATTATCTATACTGCAACCGTAACTAGCTGGTGCATAACAGTCTACGAGATTCCATGAACCATCCAGGAATAATTCGGCTGTCCATGATTCACTCTCTATGGAGGATGATCCGGAAAGCGAAACCATGGAGACATTGAAGGTGGTATTCTCCGTGATATAGAAGTCTCTTTTGCCCTTATCCGATCCCGTATCCAGATCATAGTTAAACGGATAAACATCCCTAAGTTCTATCGTCTTAGACCCCTGGGGGTTATAGGTGATATCATCCTCCAGTGCCACGTAGGTTGTTTCATTTAAATCAGGTCTGGTGCTGTCCTTGAAACTGGCGGTGGCATTGAAGAAGTAGTAGCTTATATTAGCCCCCGTGTAGGCACTTGTATCCTCTGCCGGAACAAATTCATACTCAAGGATCCTGTACTCCCTGGGGGGGATTGGGTCATTTAAGGTGAACTGGACATGTGAGTCATTACCATCCGAGATTAATGAGCAACTGTAGTCTGAGCCGCTGACGCATCGATAGGTGATTGGACTACAGTCTGCACTAGAGCAGTAGCCGATGTTCCCCGGGTCATCAACAGTGACATTGGTGGCATTCACTATGCCCCTGTTATAGACCACCAGCCTGTTGGTCGTATACGTACATGTATTCCAGGGATCCCCGCTATTACATGTAGATCGTTGATTAATAACCGGGGGCATCTCCCTCACCATTATCAGGTTGGGGCCGAACTCCGGTGATGGCTGCGGCAGGGTGACATTAACGGTGACATTCTCTGTAATGTTTTTTATTTTCAACGGCCTGGAGATAGTAAACAGTCCAGGGATATACGCCTCTATCCCCGAACTCAGTGATTTATTAACCGGGAGCAGGAATATGCCTTCCACGCCGGTATTAGCCCTAAACCAGAAGTCTAGTGAGTCTAAATCAGCGGGTGTTGTTGAACCGCTGAAGGATACCCTGTGGTTAACATTATCTATACTGCAACCGTAACTAGCTGGTGCATAACAGTCTACGAGATTCCATGAACCATCCAGGAATAATTCGGCTGTCCATGATTCACTCTCTATGGAGGATGATCCGGAAAGCGAAACCATGGAGACATTGAAGGTGGTATTCTCCGTGATATAGAAGTCTCTTTTGCCCTTATCCGATCCCGTATCCAGATCATAGTTAAACGGATAAACATCCCTAAGTTCTATCGTCTTAGACCCCTGGGGGTTATAGGTGATATCATCCTCCAGTGCCACGTAGGTTGTTTCATTTAAATCAGGTCTGGTGCTGTCCTTGAAACTGGCGGTGGCATTGAAGAAGTAGTAGCTTATATTAGCCCCCGTGTAGGCACTTGTATTCTGTGCCGGAACAAATTCATACTCAAGAATCCTGTATTCCCCGGGGGGGATTGGGTCATTTAAGGTGAACTGGACATGTGAGTCATTACCATCCGAGACTAAAGAGCACCCGTATCCGGAACTGCCGACACACCTGTAAGCAACCGGGCTGCAGTCTGCAGTAGAACAGTAGCCGATGTTCCCCGGGTCATCGACAGTGACATTGGTGGCATTCACTATACCCCTGTTATAGACCACCAGCCTGTTGGTCGTATACGTACATGTATTCCAGGGATCCCCGCTATTGCAGCTGGATCGTTGATTAATAACCGGAGGCATCTCCCTCACTATTATCAGGTTGGGGCCGAACTCCGGCTGCGGCTGGGTAACATTAACGGTGACATTCTCAGGTATAGTGACATTCCATATTTTTGTGAATCTCGCCATTGTGAAGAGACCCGGGAAATAGGCTTCATATCCTAAATCAGTGGTCTTGTTCACAGGCAACAGGTAGATGGAATCCAGGTACGTGTTTGCTATAAACGAGAAGTTTGCTGTCTCCAGATTAGCTGGTGTTACACTGCCGTTAAATGACACGATATGATTTATGTTATCAAAGCTGCAGCCATACTGTGGTGAGGGGGGTGTGCAGTTTACGATATTAAACACATTGGGTACATAGAAGTAGGCACTCCAGCTATCATTGGTCTCTGGTTCACCGGACAGGGATATCATGCTCACAGCAAAGATTGTGTTTTCATGGATGTAGAATGTTCTGTTCTCTTCAGGCGAGGAATTATCCAGGTCCAGATCATAGTTGAAGGCAGAGACATTCCTCAGATGCATTAGCAGGGACTCCGGAGGGTTATAGTACTCATCATCCTCATATTGTGTATAGGTGGTTCCATTGAAGTCGAATAGAACAGAGGAATTGAATTTATAAGAACTATTGAGGTAGGCACTTTTATTCTGTGCCGGGATGAACTCGTACTCAAGGATTAGGTACTCCCTGGGTTTTATCACTCCATTAATGTTAAACGTCAGATGGGATGTTTCATCACTGAATGTAGTGCATGAGTATTCAGAGCTGTTTACGCATCTATAAGAGACTGAACTGCAATTACCAATTGAGCAATTGCCGATATCCCCTGTTTCTGTCAGGATGACGTTGGAGGCGTTTTCAGAGCCCCGGTTGTAGAGGATTAATTTAGTGCTGGTGTAGGTGCAGGTATTCCAGGGGTCACTGCCGTCACAATTTTGATCCTGGTTTATCATTGGGGGCATCTCCCGTATTATGATCAGATTCGGTCCGATACTTATGCCTGGATAAGGTTCTTTATCTCCTAACTGAGAGACTATCTCGAAGGGCACATCCTTTCGGGTGGTGCCGTAACAGTATACCGTCACATTGCAGACAGCACTCCCGTTCTCATGGACATAGCATTCATAAATGGTTTTTTCATAATCACACTGCCTAAACACCTCCCTGAAAGAGACCTCCTGCCCATCTGACTGCATCTGATAGACCTGATGGCTTACACTGCTGATGGTGCTACCTTCATATGCGCATTCGCTGGAGTTCAGTTCAGCATCGGTACTCACACAGGCATAGCAGTATCTGCCGCATGAGGTCATGTTGAATGTGTAAGCACCATATGTAGTGCCATTGAGGGATACATTACCCAGGTACACGTCAGTCCCATTATTCATGCCACTCACATTAGCGCTCGTGTTTATAGTGGTTGCTGCGGTTATAACCGCGGGATCAGTGACGTCATAGCAGCTCTTAGTCTCCATCTTGGTACAGTTTGTCCGGTTATCAACAATCTCGCTGCAGGAGGTGGTGCTGTTTAGTTCAGAGAAATTGTAGGTGATATCTGTCAGGGAAGATAGTGTTGCGGAGTATTCCGCAAACCCCCTTGCAGTGTAATTTCCCAGTGGATGCCCCCTGCTGGACCAGAAGGTGAAGAAAAAGGCTTCTTCACCCACATCCACACCACCTGCCGGAATGCCTTCTCCACCGTATGAAGCCAGCACAGTTCCAACGGAGTCGGTCACGTTTACATAGATTGTCTTGTCGGTGAGGGGGATGTTACCGCAGTTCTGGAAGAATAATATAAAAGCCACGGTCTGGTTTTGAATCACCGGGTCCGGGACATAGAAATAGCTTATCAATCCACAGCATGTGGCCTTCACTTCCACATTTATTGTCGCTATATCGGTATCATTTGCAAACCAGACAACGAAGAACCAACTGGTATTAGAGTAGATGACGTTCCCTAATAAATCAGTAGCCCGAATTATATAGTCATAGGTTCCTCTTTCTGTTCCATTATAGCTTGATTCAAATATATCTGCAAGAGATAGATTAAACATCTGTTGAGTATCTTTTGCCCCACTTGGTGTCGTAATGTTGACGTAAACCCCGCTTAAATCCCCATCTACGTCTGTGACATTAGCCTGGATGGTGACGTTAGTATACTGCTGGGTTAGATAAGGGTGATGGGAAACACTGTGTATTACAGGTGCTGCTGCATACGCTGCTTCAATTATGAATAGCAGGGTGATTAAGATTAAAACCCTTTTTAAATACATTTTTATCGTATAGGTATGTGATCAGGGGGTTCGAAGAACCCTCAATCCTGTTGTGGGTTGATAAGGTCTATAGCCTTATTTTACTTCAATATCCTTATTACTAATGAGCCTATGCTGACGAGGAGGGTGATAAGGCCTAGGTCTATGGCGGTTTCTTTTTGCTCCTGAGTCAGGACTACTTTACCTACCGGCAGTTTCATCTCAGTCCTTCCTTTTTCATCGGTTTTTATTCCGAAGAGTCCGGTGTCTTCCCCGCTTTTTTTATCGTCTGCAGAAAATCCGGAATCCTTTCCCCCGACGGTATCTTCATATGACCTGCTCCCGCCTGAGTCTTTAATTACGTCTCCTTCACCCCCGGTTTCTCCCTTACTTTCACTTTCATCCCTTCTTTGTTGATCCTGTTGTTTACGCCACGCCTCTTCCAGGTCTATTCCTTCATAGAGGTCTTCATTACCATAATCCTCTTCATCATCATCTTTCTCCGTGGTTTCTTCGAATGTAATTGCTCCGGGGACATAGATGCTGAATGTAAATTCCCTTACCTGAACCAGACTTTGAGTGACCCCCTCTGTTTCTTTTTCGTTGATATCACTGGCGATAGCAGTTATCTTCAGGTTATAGTGATTCTTTGTTACCCCAAGGGGGATCTTGACGTAGATATACACTGGATGCACTCTTGCATAGCTTCTACCATCCTTCAGGATAAACCACTCGCAGTCTACACAGTTTGGATCGCTTGTTACCTCGGAATTAAGGGTTAATTTATTGGGGCTTATCTCCACCTTCAGATCCTTAGGGTGTTCTGCAGTTAATTCCAGTGACAGGGGGTTATCCCCCAGGTTGAAGAACATGGTTTTGAATCTTCCGATGTCTCCCTTCATCAGTTTCAGATGATTCTCTCCGGAGGTGCTGCCCAGTGTTATACCTGCACTGACCGTGTTCATAAAACAGATGAACAAAACCAGGGGTACTACTATTTTTTTCATTTTATCTTTCATTTTTATTTAATTTTAATATGATGCATTAGCCATTATATACATGCTTCCGGTGTAGACTGCGAAGGGGGTTGGGGGTATGTCAATCCAGTAATAGGTGTCTATGCTGTCTCCTGCAACCAATGTCTCATGAACCTTTTTATAGTCGTATGACAGGAAGTTGCCGTCTCCCTTAGCAGTCGCGCAACTGGTACCCTTACTCCAGGTGATGTTTCCCACACCGATGGCATTTGCTCCTGCTGTGAGATCGGTTCCCTTTATCCATATAGCATCGGCATTATTTGAGTTCTCGTCCATGGTTATTGTGATGGGGTCGTTTTTTGCACTACTGCAGTTTTCACTGGGATCAACAGAATCAATACCAACACCGAAGTCCAGGGTATAGTTAGACACAGTCATAACCAGGACCATATCTATACTAATCTCTGCTGAATCAGTCGATGCAGTGCCTGCAGACTGTGATGTAAACTTGACTCCAACATTCCATGTTGAATACACGGCTCCGGTGGCATTAACAGTCCAGTTCAGGGTACAGGACTCATTCTGGCTTAATGGATTATTAAGGCAATCCTGTGTATTCTGCGCCCCAACTATATGAAAGGGGCTTCCAGACCCCACAGGCATCTCCGTATCATGCTGTGATGATGTCGTATTATACCTTGCGGTTCCATCCACATTACCACAATCCGCCCCCCTACAGGTAACCGAGGCATTCATGACAAAGGTTTTATTCTGTCCCACATGATTCAACACACCTGTGGGGGGCATAGTCAGATTAACCTCTAAATACCCCAGCGAGGTTATATTTACTGTGGTATTAGCCTCATTAACTTCTGACGCATTATAGTAAACCGAAGGATCTTCTGTAATATTACATTTAGGGTAATATGTACCTACACCTGCACTGGAGGTATTCCAGGTAAAAACCGCATGACCTGAGGAATTACTCGAATTTATCCCAAGATAAGCGTCTGCAGTTGTATTATAATAGAAGTATACGGTGTAACCTTCTAGGTCTCCTGAATTGTTAACGTCCCTCACCCTGCAGGTCAAATCAACCATGGTTCCCTGGACATAGGCTGAGGTTTCATTAGGTGAAATCCAGGATACATTCGACCATCCATAGACTAGTAGGGTTACATTATCTTCATCAGGTTTATAGCTGGTTTTGCTGACGTTAACCTTTATCAATTCCGGGCCTAATTCATACGATGCCCCTATCACCCATGAGATGTCTTCCCCGGAGCCGATGTTTTTGTCTGTTGAATTATACCAGTTTGCCGTGTCTGGAGTCACATCCAGGTTATTTTCATCCCGGGTGGAGGAATTTAAGGAGATATTCTCCCCCATATACACAATAGTTCCATTAACGGGGTTGTCTGTTGACACATTCAGGGTTCCCATAAGCGTTATACTCTGTGATGCCTGATAATCACCACTCCTGTTGTAGTAAAGGGTGGGGGCATCATAGGTAACGCAACTGAATGACTGGGATCCAACAGGATAGCCCGAGGTGTCCAGGTTCAGGGATGCCACACCACTAGCATTGGTATTACTGGAGCCTACAGGAATCCCTGAATGGTTATAGAAGTATACTGGATAGTTGTAAACACCCTCTTTAGAGAGATTGTCGGTTACATTACATCTCAGGGTTATCATCCCCCGGTCCACACTCCCGGTCGGGGAGTTCCATTCCGCTTTCGACCAGCCCCATACAGTAAAGTTTAGATAAGGAAGTGTGTTATTCCAGTTATCTTCCGTGTCATTAGCCCTTATCTTCGCCACGTGGCCGCCAACCAACCAGCTACCGTTTGTTTCTATGGTGTAATTAGTCCAATTCCCGGGATTATCCTTCGGAACATCCATAGCATATTCATTAACTGTGGGTGAGGTAGAATTATATAAAGCAAATGCTGCAGAAATGTTTTCATCCCACCGGGCATATAATGAGAGATTCGTCCCCTTAAACACTGTGTTAGGGGTTATGTTGTAGATATCATTCCATAACCTCGGGGGCGTTCCAGTAACCAAGTCCTCCTCAAGATAGTAGTCTGATGTAATGTTGTAGTATAATGAGGCATCGTTTTCGATACCGCAGGTTATGGTCTCGGTCCCAGGGGAACTGTCGGTGAAATTAAAGACTGCCCATCCACTGGCATTAGTAACATTAGTTCCCATTAAATCAGTGGAATTATAGAAGTAAACAGTATAATTGGCTATGGAAACCAGGTTGTTAGCATCCCTGACATGACAGCTCATATTGGTTTTCCCTCCAGACTCTATTACAGACGGATTTAGAAGGGATGCATCCACTTCAGCCCAGCCCCAAACCCCCAAAGTCATTATCGGGGTGAGATTCTCATTTCCGGAGGTATCGTTGGCATAGATTCTCCAGCCTAATTGACCCTGCGTAAAAGAGAGGTTAGTCCAGGTGAAATTAGACCAATCCTGGGTTCCTGATAAGGCTTGAGGGGAATTGTAGATGCCTGATTTATTCTCCCATGACCCGGTTTCATTGGTTGCTAACCATGCATAGTCCAGCTCCAGGTTATCTGTCCAGTTAGCCTCTAGCGGTGTGGAATCATTTTTATGGACTACTGTTCCATCAGACGGTCCGACATTTGAGTAACCCGGGGCCTCTGTCTCAGCAGTGAATAGTTCATCCATCCCTTCATTACTTAAGGATTTATTATAGAAGGAGCTTGCCCAGTCGGTTATATTACAGGTGATGTTTTCCTTACCCAGTGAATAATCTGTGAAGGTCCATGTCGCCCAGCCCGAGGCATTGGTGGTGTTGGTTCCAAGAAGGGAGGTGGAGTTATAGAAATATACGGTATATCCCTGAACCGGATTATCGGTATCGCTCTCCCTCACGAGACACTTCATGGTAGTGCTGCTGCCCTGGTATATCCAATCAGGATCCAGGGTTGCATTATCAATATCCGCCAACGCCCATACTGTGAAGTTGAGGTAATGTAGGGTAGTATCCCAGTTTCCGTATGAATCGTTTACCAGGATTCTGACTACATGCTGACCCCTAATCCATGAGGAGTTGGTCTGGATTGTATGATTAGTCCAGTTCTGTGGATTAGGGTCCGGGAGGGTTATGGTATGGTTCTGTAGAGCGGATGATGTGGTGTTGTACTCAGCATAAGCTGAATCGATTCCTTCATTCCAGCGGGCATAGAGATAGAGGGATTCCCCCCTACTCACCGAGGTAGCGTTTATGTCATATATATCGTTATACAGGGCGGGCGGGGTTTTGTCCATAATCCTGAAGGCAGAGTAGTCATCGTCTGTAAAGCTGCTATCCTCTATGTGGAAGATTACCTGTCTTTGTTCAGTGGGATTATTGGATAGATTCAGGATATAATGGAATGTAACACTGCTGTTTATTGGAACAGAGCCGCCAAGAGAGGTATTCCAGGTAACGTCCCCATTAGACCAGTTCCCTCCCGTGAAATTCTCTGTCTCATTTGAATACCATACATCCTGTGTGTAGTTTATATCCCATGCAGGGTTTAGATTAGTGTGGTTGGCGATAACAGTATCTGAGATAACCCATGTAGACTTGCTCTCACAGGTATTGTTAACCATTACTTCTATCCTGTAGACCTCATCCTGGTATAGGCTGAATGTCTTGTTCAGGCCGGAATCCACCAGGTCTGATGTATCTGAATGAGGATTTAGAGAGCCTGAGACATTATAGATTCTTATCCGGGTTATATTGGCTATGACTGCAGGGGTTATCTTGAACTCATACCACCCACATATATAACCTCCCGTATCATTCAGCAGGGTATTGTTGGAGGGGTCCCTGAGTTCTGCATATACCCTGTATGTGTCTTTAGCATACTGATCTGTATTCCATCCTCCGTTATTCCCCCAGATCAGGGATAAATTAAGGGCATTTCCGGATGAGATGTTGTGGAATTCATTTGCCACTACTGTAGAGATGTTGATCCATTGTGTAGAGTCATTCCTCTGGATTAACATCAGGAGATAGCCGTTGGTATCTACGGCCCCTGTGTTATTGCTCCATGAGTTGGTAAGGTTGATATCTTCATTACTACCATATTCATTCAGCTGAGTCTGAATCCCTATTGTAACATTGCTTCGGACATAGAAGGTATAATTCCCGCTCCGGTTAGAATTCCCCCCCGAGTCATTACTCCAGATATAGTATGTATAGTTCCCCCACTGCCATGTATCCGAGAAATTATATTCATAGAAGTCTGCACTATAGTTAACCATCTCCTGCCAGGTAGAACTCCCGTCGGGGTGGGTGATATTAACAAAGACCGTACTTACAGCCCCGTTATCCGTCACATTAGCCTTAAGCGAGACATTATTGCCATAGCCTACTGTCTGGGGAGTAGCGGCAACATCCCTGATCAGGGGGGGTTCGCCGGTTATATTGAATACATAGCTTGCAAGCATCAGGGAGCCGTCATCATTTTGCAGGGTATCGTTGTCCGGATTCCTGAACGCGACATAAACCCGGTATTCACCATCCGTGTAGTCGTTGGTATTCCATCCACCGTAGGTATCCCAGATTTCCGATAGATCCAGATCCTGACTCTGATTAATTATTCTGGATGAAGCATCACTAACCACTGTAGAGAGATTAGTCCATATCCCTGAGTCATTTCTCTGAACCAGCATCAGTAGATAACCTGAGATATTCGTATCACCCAGATTAGTGATCTGTGACCCCCATATACTCTCCTCCCCGCCTTTTGAGAGGTTTCTGGAGCGGGAGTACTGGTAGAAGGCTGTCTTTTCATTGGAACCCCAGGGGTTATGAAGATAGTTTGTGTTATCGCCATTAGAGGCTCCTGCTGTCGGGGAGAAAACGGAATCATCCGTTATAGGTCCATACCTTACCATTATATCCCCTGCTTCATAGAGGACTATCTGGACCTGAAGGTCATTGTCATTATCCCCTGAAATAGAGCAGTCCCATGTGAATACCGTCCTGTTGGAGTAGTCATCCTGGTATACATGTTCATCTGATGCACCCTGGGTGTAGCAATTCAGATCATCCCATAGGGGCGCTATCATGACATGACTTTTAAATGCATTCTCTGTATTGGTGAACGATGTTCCTGCAGAGCCGTTAAAATCCAGGAACCCGTTGGTACAGAGCCAGGCGGAACTGAAATCCTGGTTAAAGTAACTGAAATTCCACTGCAGATTCGCCTGCGCCTTGACATCATCCCCATCTGTCACAGTGGTGCCGGTGGTCCAGGAATCCAGTCCTGCTGAAAGAACATGCCGGGAGTAATGGATTGTGGAGCAGTTGCTGGAGTTCAGGGTTTCGGAACAGGAATCAGCCCAGATGGAAAAGGTCTCTTCAGTTGCGGAGGGATTTCCGTAGTAGATCCAGTAGCTCCTGGTTTCTGTCTGGGATATATTAACAAGGAAGACTACGTTGGCTGAGACGCACTTCCCTCCGGAATAGCTCTCATTATGTACTGTATAGGGAACACTATCACCATCGTCATCCACGACCCGAAACTCCCTGGTGCAGTTGTCTGCATGAGAACCGGTGGCTATATCCACATCCACAGGCCAGTTTACTTTGTCATTCACCCCGGGTTCGGTGATATTCACCCCCTGCCTGTACTGCCAGGAGGTATTCCACCATACCTCTTCCGGCCCGGTGAGGTTAACATCCTCATCAGAAGAATAGCTATTATTTAAAGTAGCAACCCTCACCCATGCATTAGCCCTTACATAGAATGTATACGAGGTAGTTTGGTTTATCTTCCCGGCAGTGTCATTAGCCCAGATATAGTAGGTATAGTTCCCCCACTGCCACGTATCCGAGAGGTTATATTCATAGATGTCTGTACTATAATTACTCATCTCCTGCCATGTAGAGCTCTCATCTGGATAGGTTATATTAACAAAAACCGTGTCTACGCTGTCTAAGTCGGTAACATTAGCCCGGATGGAGACGTTAAAGCCATAGCCTACTGTTTGCGGCGTAGCGGAGATATCCTTGATATGCGGGATGTCATGCACATTAATGCTTGTGCTGGTATTGGAGGGATTCAGGTAGCTGCTTGTTGAGCCAATGTAGGTGGCATTCAGTATATGACTTCCTACTGATGCAGAGCCGGGAATCAGGTAACTTATAGAGGCCCAGCCTGTGGAGTTGGTGGTGTCAGAACCCATTAACATCCCCTCGCTCTGGTCATAGAAGGATATCTGTTCCCCCTGAACCGAAGAACCGTTGTCGTAGAGGAGCCGGGCCTTTACCGTG
>JAYEKX010000177.1:0-1713 GCA_034716875.1 Candidatus Altarchaeota archaeon
TGACAATACCCCCACCAGGCGGGCTGACAGAAACAGTTATCCTCTCCCTGGCTTCACAACCAGTCATCTCAATCACCGTAACACCCGCTGCCAGATCCTTGTATCGGGTACACAGCAGCTGATCCGCCTCATCGACGACATCAATCCTGGCATTTTCAACGCTGACATTTGAACTCAAGGTCACAATTATCTTCCCGGCCTCATACTCAGCACCCCGGATCTGGAATCCAACACCCCCCGCAACCTCGACCTCCCCATCATCAGAACCATCATCAGAACCAATACACCCACTAAACAAGATGATTCCCACCACCAGCAATCCAACCAAAAAAAATGTTTTCGTTTCCATCATAAATCTAATTAGATCAGAGAAGTTAATAAACCTTCCATTACATCAGATTCTCCCTGAGGCTTCTTATGACCAGCCAGAAACTTATCTACATCCAAAACACATCAAATCTGATGGATGAAAATAGAAAAAGACAAACATAGGTTAGGTCAAGGCGAAAGCGAAGCAATTATTATGACAAAGAAAAATAGGGGAATACTACTCTTAGATGATAAACGAGCCAGAGCAGTTGCAAAGACTACCGACAGGTGCTGGAAAACCCAAGCCCCCCCCCACCTACGACTAGAATACCTCATCAAGGGTTTTCGCCTTCCTCAGCCTCCTGAAGTTCGTATACCTCGGAGCCCGCGGAGCCTTAACCCTGCCCCGCAGAACCAACTTAACTGAATTAATCTTCCTGGCCGGCCCCTTAAAATACACAACATACTTCTCCGTACCCCGATACTTCTCAATCCTATCGACCTCAGCGTAATGAGTGACCGCCGAAACAGGCGCAGCCCTATAAACAGCAATATACTTGATCTTATCCAGCATCGAACTCGAAACCCGAACACTATGCCAGCAACCCTCCCCAAGAAAAATCTCCTTAAACCCCTCACTTCTTGCAGGAACAACAATCGTATCCAACTCCTCCCACCTTAAACCAACCACCTCCCGCACATCACCCTGAAAAGGAGTGAACTTATGTATCGGCTTACCATAATAATCATCCCCAATGAAGGTCTGGAACTCAACGACATCGGTTTTCATCGACAACTGATTCAAGACATTAGTTAAATCAGAGGCCACCCCATCAACCACCACAATACACGCCACCGGCCTATCAAAAACTATGCCCTCAAGGAAATCATCTATACTCCCATATCCCGCCTCCCTTAAACCCTCTTCAACAACCTGCCCCTTACTGCTATCACTTAATATCTCACCTAAAAGAAAACCTTTGATATCCCGCCCACACATCTTATACGAAACAGCAAACTTAAGCAACTGCTCCCCGATATGCTTAAACGGATCATTCGAAACAAGCTCAACCTTAACAATATAAAGCTTTGGCTGAGGAAAAGAGAAATCAATCAAATAACCGTCAGGTATGGTCGCAACATTACCCCTGCCAATCTTCTTCTTAACATCCAGGTATACCGCCTTATCCCCGAAGATATGTTTAGAGTACTTGATAATCTGCTTCTCTAAATCCCCCTTCCTCCGGTATTCATGATGCACGTAACCTGAACCCTCAAATATTAATTGCTCCACCTAAACCACCTAACCACTCCATTAATAATCTCCGTGTAGAACTATAAAACACAGCCCCTCCCCAGAAGGACCAATACCCCCACAATTCATAAACCCCAAAAGAGAGAGAG
>JAYEKX010000178.1:0-1711 GCA_034716875.1 Candidatus Altarchaeota archaeon
AGTTCGGAGAAATGAATCCGGAGGATAGTGAATTTGGGTTGGATATACCGGAGGATATTAAGGGGGATGAGGTGGAAGAGCGGTTGAAGGAATTTGAGAAACGGGAGTGAATAAAGTGGAAGCCTACATCTTTGTTATCTTTGTATCTTTTTTCTTACCATGTATTCTTGTTAGAACCTCCTTTAGTTTCTCATCCGTAAGCTTCTTGGGTAACTGACCTGATTGGTATAGCTGGATTAAGAATATCTCCACTTGCCTGGCAAACTCAGGTCTTGCTAGCCGGATATTCCCTAGCCTATCCCTAGCTTCCGGCGTCAGGATTTGGTGTATAATCCCCTTAATTTGTGCAGCAATCTGTTCCTCCTGAACCTGATGCTGCATCTGTTGTTGAGTCTGCTGCTGCATCACTTCCCTCAATCTTTTCTGCCTCAGTATCTCCAGGTCATCGGACATTTTCTAATCCCCTTGCTTCAGTATATTGCCGGTGATTTTATCCAGGTAGGACTGACCTTTAGCAGTGATTCTCCTTCCGCCGGAGACTTTTTCAGTGAATCCCAGTTGATCAAATTCCTTAAGTATGGTCCTTATGTTTTTACCACCTGCCCTACGGAATTCCTCCGGCCTGGCGCCGCGATTTTTCCTGTCACCATATACTGTTCTCAGTTTTTGCACACCAATTGGTCCGTTGAGATATATCTTCCGTAGGATGGATGCCGCTCGGACCCACCACCAGTCTTCATCATCAGGTTGTCTCTCTTTATGTGTCCCGGTTTTTGCAAATAAAGCCCATTCAGGTCTCTTAAGCTTCACCTTTTCTTTCAGGTCGCAGGCAACCTCATTTATTAGTTTATCTGCTGGGATTTCATAGACGGTAGCCATTTTTTTTAGTATTTCACAAATTCGTTTTCATCAAAGAATATGGGTATTTCATAGGCTGCAGATTCCTCGGAATCTGATGCATGCACAATGTTTTGTGTGATACTGAAGCCGTAGTCCCCTCTTATGGAGCCTCTCTCGGAGTCTACAGGATCTGTGGCTCCAACTATCTTTCTAACCAGTTTTATGGCGTTTGCAGGCTCTAAATCAATCTTTAGGACAGCAACCACTATGGGGGAGGATGTAACGTAGTCCAGCAAATCGTTGTAGAAGGGTTTTTCTTTATGTATTGAATATAGTCTCTCTGCCTTCTCCCGGGAGATGTTTATTATTTTTAAGCCTATTACCCTGATGTCGTAATTTTCGAATCTCTTTAAGCATTCACCCAGTAAACCCCGCCTCACTCCATCCGGTTTTATTCCAACAAATGTTTTTTCTATTGCCATAATTAATAAAAAAAATTAATAATGAGGAATCCAATTGGTGCAGGAACATTTTATTCAGGAACAAAGGAAGAGTTAAATGCAGAATTGGATTTATTGTTTCAAACAGATACAGAATACTTTGATGATGCAAAAGGAATTATTGTCCCGCATGCCGGGTATTTATTTTCAGGGCAGGTTGCCGCCAAGGTTTATAAAGCAATTTCAGGAACAAAAAAGAGAAATTTTGTTATTTTGGGTGTTGACCATTATGGAACAAATGTTATTGCTACTTCCGGGGAAAACTGGATAACGCCGGTGGGAACCGCAAAAATAAACCTGCCTTTTGTTGAGAAAATAACAAAAGAACAGGGAATAATTGTTGATAGAATTAGCATGGAGGGGGAACACTC
>JAYEKX010000179.1:0-7388 GCA_034716875.1 Candidatus Altarchaeota archaeon
CGTTTATTTTAAGAACACGATATATCTCATCCAACACATTTTTTTTATTTCTTATCAACGGCAGGGTATTATGTAAGTACACAATATCCATGCTATTACCCTCCAGGCCAGTATCGCAGTCGGAAAGAATTACCTCAATATTCTTCAGATTATTCTTTTTCGCTTTATTCTTTAATACCTCTATAGCCTGCCCACTGACATCAAGCGCAAATACCTTCCCCTTTGGACCGACTATTCCGGCTGCCGGAATTGTGTTAAAGCCGAGACCGCAGCCAAAATCCAGCAGATAGCATCCAGGCTTTATTCCAGCATACCTGACCTCACCCTCTATGTCCCTGAATAACCTCCTGATTGACATGATAACTGTCATTGCCTTAAATGCAACTATCTGCATTGGTTTTTGCTTAACCTCTTCTTTCATTTTAATCTCTGAGATGCTATGCTGAAACGCCCCCCAACTTTTTTCTTTACATAAACGATCACAAAGTTGTTTCTTTTTAAGCAGCGGGTAATATCCTCCACTGCATAAATGCTCATATATCTTTTCAGTAAACCCTCAAAGATTTTTAACCTCGGGAATGCAAGATCATTTAAGACATAGAATCCCTCTGGTTTTAAAACCCGGCTTATTTCACCTAATGCTTTATCCCAGTCAGGTATGTGATGCAAGGCATCGAAAGATAAGACCATATCAAACTCATTGTTTTCAAATGGGAGTCTAGTGGCATCTGCTTCAAGGAACTTCAGGCTTTCATCTTTTATGTTATTGTTTTTCGCTCTCTTAATCTGGTCGGGATCTAAATCAATTCCAGTCACATCCCACCCATATTTTTCAGCTAGATATGATGAGACCACCCCGACGCCACACCCAACCTCCAATGCCTGTTTCACGTTACTTAACTCAACCCGGCTAAACAATTGCTCCACAGTCTTTATATTCCTCTTAGCCATTTTGTTTACAGGCCACTTCTCTAATCTAGTCAACTTCATTTTTTCATTACCATCCCTGTTCTTGGGAAAAACATCCCTGTTCTTTCTTTATATTCCTGATATTTCCTGCCATATAATTCAGTAATCTGTTTCTCCTCTAGTTTACAGCCCAGATACCATATTGGAGTGAAAGCTAACATAAACATAATATAAATGCTGACATACATCGGATGCCTCATATACTCAAATGGCCCGCCTGTAACCAGTGTTTTGTCGAAGAGGGCGTGCCTCATATAATAGGCTACATACATCCAGAGCAAAAACCCTGCAGTTGCCAGGGAAACCCCCAGGCAGGCCAGAAGGACGTCATCAGTTAATTTCGGGGGGGAATTCATCAGATGCTGTCCCAGATACAGGCATACCACCATAACCACCCATAACGTCCTTGGCAGGATTTCAGTTGCTAAATCCTTGTTCATTTTCCTCCACACTACAATAGATATAAGCTTGAAGCCATTACACCCATCCCCACCGTAATGCCTACAATGGATAGGTGAGCGTTATCATGCTCAAAGGATAAGGGTAGTAGTTCATCGAAGCTGATGAAAACCATTATGCCCGCAACAAACGCAAGCATAAGTGATAAAACCGTCGGAGTAAGGAAGGGAGCTAATATCAGGAATCCAATAATTGCTCCAATCGGCTCTGCAATCCCTGAAAGTAGTGAATAAGAAAAAGCTTTTTTCCTGCTTTTTGTTGCATAATAAATAGGCATTGAAACAGCAATACCTTCCGGGATATTATGTACCGCAATTGCAAACGCCATGGAGACTCCCACATCGATGTCTCTTAATGAACTCATAAAAACAGCCAGGCCTTCCGGGAAATTATGTATTGCTATTCCCAGGGCGGTGAATACTCCTGCCATCATGAGCTTTTTATTCCTTTTATCGACTTTGACATGCTCTTCAATATACTCATGCGGGATGAGGAAATCAATGAGCATGATGAAGATTATCCCGGCAAAGAATGCGGTGTTTCCCATTAAAAAACCAACATCAGAAACCGCTAAAGACAAAAGCTCTGCAAAGGATATGTAGATCATTACGCCCGCAGAGAATCCAAGAGAAAAACAGAGATAGCTTCTTTTAAATTCGTTTATGAACAGGGAGATTAAACTCCCGATTCCCGTAGCAATACCCGCTAAAAAAGTTAATAATAGGGGCAACCAGATTTCTGTGTCTTCCAGCATTTTAATAAATATACGGTATCCATTTTTTTTAGTTGTTCTACTCTCTTATGAAGCATCTTCTCTTCAGGGAGCAGTTTCCTTTGCTTCAGCATACCCTCTCTCAGATAGATCTACGTCAGTCCAGCCTGTAAAACGATTCTCAAGATTCCAGACACTTCCTCCATGACGCAGCAGCACTATCATATACACCTCTATTTCCTCCCCTTGTAGATCTTTATTGCCTTTGCAACGCTTTCGTTATCAACAGTAATTGCATAAATCGCGTTACACATCCTTACAGCCTCATCGAATCCTTTCTGGTGTATATTCCTTCCAGTAGCATTGCCAGAAGCTCCTGCATCAATCTGGTCCCTTAGTCTTTGAAGGAAAGCCTTTACATCAGTTGAGGAACCTCCAGCACACACCACGTTAGTTCTTCCAGCAGCAAGGATTACTTCCTTGAAGATGTCTTTGGAATCCTTACCCTCCTTTTTTGGGTAATTTATCTTAACAAAATCTGATCCAAGGCATGCTGCAACCCCACAGGCACCTGCGATAAGGTGCGGGTCTTTCTCATCCTTCACTGCTTTTCCTCTCGGATATATCCAGAAGACAACCACAAGACCCTTTTCATGAGCTGCGTTTACAATATGAGCTGCCTGAGTCAACATCTCTGCCTCAAAATCGCTGCCAAGATAAATCGTGTATCCTACACCAAGAATTTTTAATCCCGAATTCTTTTGAAAATCTACAACCTGGTTCACTGTTACAAGCTGCTGGCTGTAGGGATCCTTCTGCTCAGTCTTGACAAGGTTTGTCTTTGAGTTCAGTTTTACCAGGTAATGGACTTTTTTATAATCCATGCCATACTCGGAGATTAATCCCAGCTGTGTGGCGAAGCACCCTATTTTTGCCTTGTCAGCTACTTTAAAAAGATGCTCAGGATCATTATCATCCGGATGAATTCCCTCCCCGTAGAAATCTTTGTTCAGGTGTTCAATCTTCTGGTCTCCGGCAAATAGCATCAATCTCCCGGACCCTTTAGTAATATCCCTAAAATTTTTTATATACTTTGTCCTTGCAGATTCAGGAACATCTGCAGGAACCTTCACATCTTTTTGTTTAATTTTCATTTTTTTTACCTCATCTCATTTTTTAGTTTTATATTTAATTAATCATCCCTTAATTTTAATTCTCTTCCTAAACTTTTTTTTTATTTCACATTTATTTTTCTCATTTTTCAATAAACCCCGGGTATTATTTTTTTGGTTCTTTTCATATAATCTTTATATTCCTGACCAAATTCCTCAACCATCATTTTTTCTTCTTCAGGCATTCTGATAAAATACAGAAGACTCCATGTTAAAAATGCAACTATTCCGACGATCCAGTTTGATGTTATTAATCCATGACATATTGCCCCAATCCACATTTGAGTATACATTGGGTGTCTGATATATTTATACGGCCCTTCAGTAATCAAATTATGATTTTTTCTGATCTCTAATACAGGAGACCAGTTTTTACCTAAGGTCTTATGGACCTGCCAAAATAAGATTAAACCATATCCAGAAGCAGCTACTCCAACCCATCTCGCCCAGTCAGGCAAACTCATACTGAAGGAATCCAGCCAGGGAGTAAAAACATATATCATCGGAACTATCATCATTCCAACAGTTGCGAGAAAAACAAGAAAGTTTTCCCTTGATGTTTTTCTGGACTTTATTTTTTCTGTTTTTCTGTATTTTTTCATATGAGGCAATCTAATCATGCTGCTGCAAATCCCCATAATTATAAAAATTATTTTCCAGATTATTTCCTGCATTTTCGTCCCCTGTAGTATACGGCCTTTATTCTATTTCCTAAAAGTTTATTTTCTTCGGTCTTAAATCCCGCATTCCCTGCGAGAGATTCAAGGTCATCTGGAGACAGGTTGCCTTTACCTGCTTTAGGTGGTCTACCCATTTTTCTCAGATAGCGAAATCCAAGTTTCAGCATCTCAAACTTTTTCATGCCATATCCTGTGAGATCTACGGCAATCAACAATCCCCCTGGTTTTAGGATCCTGCAGCTTTCCTCCAGTGCATGGGAGGGATTTTCAATAACATGCAGTAAATTAACCATGAATACGGTATCAAATTCCTTGTCCGGAAAGCCATTTGATTTGCAGTCAGCTCTCCTGAAGGTTATGTTTCCATAGTCTTTCAACTGTTTTTTTGCCATCTCAAGCATGTCATCAGATATATCTGTAGCCGTAACATATTTTGCGTTTTTGATTATTGTTTTAGTAAAATAACCTGTTCCGCAGCCGAATTCCATGACATTGCCTAAATTCCTCTCTTTGGATAATCTTTCAGAAATGACCTTATTGATTGTTTTCCCAACAACATATCTCGCATTTTCATCAAATTTATCCGCCATCTCACCCCAATCCTTCCCCTGTTTTTGGCCTACCATTTCATTACCTCTCTTTTTATCGTTTACTTCTCCTTGAGATGGATCAAACCCTTAATTTCACGTAAACTAGCTTTGATAACCTTCCCCCCAAAAGGGCAACAGCCTTTTTCGTAGGGGGTTAATATGAAATACCTGCCCAGCCTTTCACCCTTAAGATACCCTAGGGAGTGTATTAAAAGTTCTCTCATAGCAGCATTTCTCAGGTATTCCTCATTTAAGACTCCCAAGGACATTAAACCAACACATAAAGGCATACGGGGGGTGAATACCCCCTTCTGTATATTGAATTCCGGCGCATATGTTTCCCCGGTTTCCAAATCCTGTATCATAGCGTAAGCAAGTAGATTCCCCATCCCCCAAAAAACCGTTGCAACACCGGAATTAACAGGTGCATCATAAGTCTTTGATAGATAGTAATCTATAACCTTACACAGATCCTTAGGTCCGAAAGATTCCAAAAAGTTTTTATAAGGAATACTATCGGTAACAATTGCGGTTAAACCCTCATACGCACATCCACTTTTCATTTTTTAGTTTATCCTTTCCCCTCAATCACACCACTGCAGTGAAGGGGTGAAGAACAGCCGGAGGGGGATCTGAAACAGTCCCAACAGCAGGCACATCTGGCATATCGGGTAATGTCCTTCCTGAACTTCTCTATCTCTTTTTGGGTCAACGTGGGTTTATGATGCTTAATGATTAAGGTTACATCGCCCGTAGTCACCCGGTAGTCATCACCCAGGGACAGCTCCTTCTCAAAGGCTACCTGGGCTACTTGAGCACATACAGCCTCAATATCAGCTGGTGTGAAACCCTGACTTAGCTTAATCACCTCACCAAAGTCGATCTCGCCCTTGTTGAGTGGTCTCAGATATAGCTCAAACATTGCCCTTCGGGCTTTTTCATCGCTCGGGCCTATGGGAAGGATATAGTCAAAGCGACCGGGTCGAAGCAGGGCTGGAGTGAGATGTTGAATGTAGTTGGTAGCAGAGATAATCAAGGCATTGGAATTCTGGCGAAACCTGACTATCTGTTTAAGCATCTCATTTGACACCATCCGCTCAACCTTTGTTGCCTTCTCTGGTCGGGGAGCAATTTCCTCAAACTCATCAAAAAAGATGACTGCCTGCTTAACGTGAGCTAACCCCTCAAAGAGTTCTTTTAATTCCCTGGCATGGGTTTCTAACCCCTCCTGTATTAGTTCAGATGGACTGACCTCAATGAATACCCAACCAAGCCTTCCAGCGATTCCCTTGGTAAACCTGGTTTTCAAGAAAAAATTTGTTCGAAACAAATTTTTTGTGTCATAAAAAATTCTCGAAGAATTTTTTGATGATCCCGTTCCCGGTGGACCGAATAGGAGAATAGCCTTGGGGAGAATGACACCATGCTTGGCCGCAAGCTCCGGATGTTTCAGGGGGAGGAGAATCTTCTTCTCGATTAATTCCTTCTCGACATCCATACCGACGATATTATCCCACAGGGAATGCTCTATCCTCATTACATCGATTCCATCTAATTGCAAGAGATTATCCTCCATCTTTATAGACTCGCTGTACCTATATGGTGTAAATAGACCCTAAACTGGGGATATGGATAATACCTGCCTCACTCAATTATGATTCCTGTTTACCACCCCATTGATCATCTCAATGGGATCCTCCCCTGAAGAGAGTAATCTTCTTATCCCATTCCCGGCTCGTCTATACCTCCCCATAACCCCCAGAGATAATTCAGAATCACCATATACCCCCCACATACTGGTGAATATGTACGGCAGGGAATTCAATCCCATAAATGCCTTAACATCCTTCAGGGGAATTCCGAGGAATACCCCTAGTTCATGAGGAAATGGAGGGGGATTGTATCTGCTCTTAAGAATCCTCAACGCATCCTCCAGAGATAGGGTGTTGTACCCGATGAGGGATAAAAATTGTCGTATATCCTCAGTCCCTAAAAGTTCATCTATCTTGTGTCGGCAAAAAAATAAGACAATCACATTCGTATCCCCTCTCCTCAATTCACAGTAGCCGATATTACCTGCATGAAAGATATCCTTATTAAATTCATTCCATAAATCAAAGAGCCCATTGCAACTGTTGGAGAGATTCATCAATGTGGCAGGTTTCTCCCCTGCAAGGGTTGGCGCTATATGGTTCGCTATACGCCGGGCCAGATATCTGATCCTTTGATCTTTTTTTGCATCCCACTTTACTTTATTTCCTTTAGGATCATTCTCCCGTATTCCCGACATCTTTCAAGACCCTCTTCACAGGGGGTTAAGTGTATTATCAAACCGTCTCCAACGACCTTAAAACCATCCCTTCTTAATCTATCAACAAAATCGCTCATCCATTGCCCGTCACCCCAGTCGTAGGAACCGAAAGCACCGGCAACTTTATCATTCATTCCCTCTTTCTCCATCTGACTTACAATAGGTTCCATCTCTTCAGCCAGTTCTTCTGCCCCCATCGCGGGAGAACCAAGAACTACGATTTTGGCATCTTTAATATCCTCTAACCGGGCTTCCTCAACAGGTTTTAATGAAACATCTACTCCATTCGATTCAATACCCTCTTTTATGGCTTCAGCCATCGCTTCCGTATTTCCTGTTCCGCTCCAGTAAACTATGGCTATTTCAGACATTTTTTTTACACCTCGCTTATAGTCGATTCCACAGGGATACCCCCCCTATCCTGCCTTTCTTACCCCCCGTATTGCCCTTCCCCCGGTAATAACCCAGATAAAAAACAAGTCCCATCATGACTAG
>JAYEKX010000180.1:0-1704 GCA_034716875.1 Candidatus Altarchaeota archaeon
TATCTTCACAGTCACCCTATCACCCTTGGTTACGGTTTCTTTAGACACTGTCTTGGTGATCGAGACATCATCAAAACCGGATGCAGGAAGTACGCTGATAAAGAAGGCCATCAAAACCAGAGATACGATTGCTTTTTTCATTTTCCTTAATTTTTTTTTTCTAGGGGACGACATACTCCATCGATACATCTGAGCAAGCTCCATCGAATTTACCGGCATCAGTCCAGTGGTATATCCCATAGTCGTTGTAGTAACTCATCCGGTATTTTTCACAATAACAATGTGGACAGGTGGTACGCCATGAACTGAGGGGCGCCCAGCCGTGACAACATGTTATATCCAACATCCACCATTCACCCTCATCTGATTGATATGCGAGAGCAGTATGGCCCATGTTATTAGTATCAAAAGCGATGACATAAACCCTGTCTCTTGGAACACCAAGTGTTCTGATTAAGGAGAACAGGGTGAGTGACCAGTGGGTACACCAATCGCTGTTTTTACTCCCTTCTATTAACTCACTTGCAGATATTTCTGCGCATGAATCAGTTTCTGTTGAGGATGGGGGATATAACGCCTTTGTTTTCCTGAATATCTCCTTAACTGCTTCATCATAGAGGTCATTATCCACCTGATTCTTTAATGTGGGATCCGACATCACCCAATCATTTATTGTAGTTTGCATTGGCGGATCCGGCTCGCATATACTGATTGCGTCAGGAATTAACAGGTGTTCCTTAAATATGTTACCAGGCCATAGTGTTACCCTGCCACAGCGTGCATCCTTATTCGGTCCTGCCGGCCCGCAAGCCCCTTCAACATGCTTTCCACCCCCACCATACTCAAACAGCTTGGTTGTCCCGCACCAGCTGATCTGTAGACAGTGGGGTCCAGCGTATTTAGGGGGTATATCATCACTCCAGCACGTAATCTCCTTGGTTTCCCCCGGGTTCACGGTTATTTCCGGATTGTATATGCAGGTGTCTGAGTAATCCGTGTAGTCCGCCTCTTCACAATTCCTCTTTATCCCCCATTCAACCTTGTCTATGTTCTTCTTCCCCCCGCCGAAAAATCCCTCATATTCCGGACATACAGTATCCTCTTTATAGTTATTGATTACCTCAATTGTTATAAAAGACTTACAGGGTCCCTCCGCATCCGGATCCGGCCCCCCGCAACAGCCGCAGTCGTAGTGTTTCTCAACACAGATGTCGTCCCATGAACCCCACCCCTTTCTCCTGCAGCAGTATGGCGTTGGATCCTTACATTCCACCCCCAAAAGACCGCACTTCCCATGTAAATCACATCCTGCAGAGCACTCTATGCACCAGCCTTCCTCCGGTGTTGTGCCCCCACAGCATCCGGAGTCAAACCGCTCCGCCACACAGGAGTAACCTAAACTGCTTCTGCAACAGTAAGGCGTCATGCCGCTGCATGTCAGCACCGGACACAGCTTCCCATATAAATCACAGCCCCCATCGCAGATTTTACAAACGGGTACATCCTCACAGTCCCAGTCCATACCTTTTAGGGTGTCATGAACCTCCTGTAGATACTCTATTGCAGACTCAGCCTCCAGCCAGCTATCTCCATAGCGTGCTGTTGTTTTACCCTCTAGATTATAGCTGAATGATAACATGCCAGGTATTTTAGTTATATCACATGTTCTTTTTTCTATCGCATCATCAAACCGGTCCATCAGCC
>JAYEKX010000181.1:0-1691 GCA_034716875.1 Candidatus Altarchaeota archaeon
GGTCTTCCCTGAATTTTTCCTCTCTTACTGCGTCCTTTAATATCTTGTTCGTAGCAGAAATTACCCTCACATCTACGTCTATTTTTTTGGTGCCACCTATTCGCTCAAGGTTTTTTTCTTGCAGGAATCTTAGAAGCTTCACCTGGGTTGACATACCCATGTCAGATATCTCATCCAAGAACAGGGTGCCTTCATGGGCCATCTCAACTTTGCCCTTTTTAGCATGAACGGCGCCAGTAAAGGACCCTTTTTCAAAGCCAAAAAACTCGCTTTCCTGAAGGTTTTCCGGAATAGCCCCGCAATTGATATCTATAAATGGGCCGTGTTTGCGAGCGCTGTTGTGGTGGATGGCTCTTGCGACCAATTCCTTGCCAGTACCGGTTTCCCCCTCAATTAGTACAGTAATATTAGTTTTCAGTACCTTGTCTATCTGCTCAAATAGCCCCTGTACCTTTTTGCTTTTACCGATGATATTTCCAAATTCGTACTTTTCCTTCAGTTCTCTCCGGATTCGCTTAACCTCTCCGATCAGGGCGTAATTCTCCAGGCTTTTCCTTACAGTTGTCTCAAACCTTATTTTGTCTATAGGTTTGACCAAATAATCATATGCCCCTTCTCTCATGGTTTCCACAGCAGTATCAACCCGATCTTGTGCTGTAATCATTATCACCGGGACATCATCATCTATTTTCTTTATCCTCTTTAAAACCTCTATCCCATCCATCCCTGGCATCATGATATCCAGGCATATGGCAGATGGTTCCTTATCTATCATCCGCAGGCATTCTTCGCCACCTTCAAAATTCAGAACCTCATAACCCACCTTCTCCAGCCAAAGACTTAGGAGACGACGTGTAGAGGCATCATCATCTACCACAAATATCAGGTCCTTATCCATACACTTAGCTCCGCTTCGCTCCTCCCCCGGGTTCGCTGGACTTCAATTATCGTCTAGCACCTCAACATATCCAGTTGAGATATTTTCTTTGGGTGTAGTCACTTTTATCTGAAGTGTACCCGAAATTCTGTCGTCCTCACTGGGCGCTAATAATACGTGATACACAAGCGGCTCCAATCTGTTTATGTTTGGCACTTCAAAAGAAGTGTCACCGACAAGCTCACCATTAGTCGTTGTGAACTCTATCTCTGTACCCATCGGCATGGGATTATTGTTGAGATCGCCAACAGAAACCGAGACAGTTTGACTGATTCCCCCTCTTAAATCTACTGGGTCCGGCGAGAAAATAATGTTCTCCGCAAAACTACCTGACATAACCAGACGTATTGTTCTCTGAACGTAAACCAACTCCGTAGTACACAAGCCCAGATCCTTCGCGGTATCGGAACATAATGTGCCGTTGTAGATACCATTGGGCACACCGTTGAATTCCCCGTTATTGTTGTAGTCCCACCAGGGTTCACCATAATCGTAATCCCCGCTATCGTTGTCATCACGGAACGGTTCAGCTAGATCAGTAGCCAAATCAAAGCAATCCTCATTGTCGAAAAATCCGTTACCATTATAATCAGCAAAACTCTCTTCGCCGATACAAAATGCCAAGATCGTAACCCCACCATCATGGGGTCTCGGATTCCCGCTGCGCCACATTACTTCGCAGTCCCCGTCGGTAGTTGTACTGGAGTCGTCTATGGAACCCCCTTCAGTGGTAAAATAGATAACAGTTCCGTCA
>JAYEKX010000182.1:0-7308 GCA_034716875.1 Candidatus Altarchaeota archaeon
GTTGGCTGCCCGGCCTCCAACTGCTTCTGTAATCCGGATGAATACTGGAATTTCTACATAAAATCCGGCGATGACTCATGGAGTTACTCACCTGTCGGGTTTGATGGGGGTGAAAGCTGCAGTGAACATTATTGTGCTGAAGAAGGGGATGTCTTGGGGTTTGCGTATGGAGGCTATGGAACCGAACCTCTTGGTATATCATTTAGAGAGATCTGTAGTTCAGGGAGAAGAAGGGGTAAGAATTTTGATGTCTCTATCTCCCCGGAGGAATTATTTACAGGGGACTCAATAACCATCGAGATTAAAGACTCTTCCACAGGTGAGGGTATAAAGGATGTTGAGGTGGATGTTCTCAATGGGCATAAGGTTTCCGGCGAGACAGATAATAAGGGAAGGATTTCATTTAAATTAGATACGCCAGGTGTTTATAAGCTGAGGATTAATGCGCGGGGATATAATCCCCCCCAAGAATACATGGATATTGAGGTTAAACCAACAGTAGCCTCAACCAGCACTACGACTTCCTCCACATCAACAACAAGCACTACAACACCCTCCAGCTCAACAACAAGCACTACGACTACAACATCAAGTACTAGTACCAGCACCACTTCCACCTTAACAACCAGCACTACGACCACTTCCATCCCGACAACCACTATACTAGAAATACCGGCCGGGAGGGTGGTTGGGTCTCCAGCAGGAGATTCATCCCTGATATTTCTGATAATATTCATATCTGTGGCATTACTGGGGGTATACCTTAAAAGGAGGATGTGATCTGCGAGATAAAAAGAATGGAAACTAATTCTTGTTTATGGCTGGAAAAGTTGGTATCTTAGTTGTTAGTTACGGCTCAAGGGCGGCCTCCATGATAGATGCGTTTTCCCGAAGCAGTAATTATGATGTTGAACTCTATATCGCAGATAAACAGAGGAATCCGTTTAATATAAAGAGGGCGGCTGAACATTTAGTAATACCTGATTTAGATATCCGGAAGATCTGTGATTTCTCTAGTAGATATAAGGATAGGATTGATTTCGGTATAGTGGGTCCTGAGGGTCCGATAATAAATGGTGTGAGGGATCTGGTTGAGAGTGAAACCGGAATACCGGTTATTTGCCCAACCAAAGAGTTTGCGATAGAGGAGAGTAAGGTCATGCAGAGGCATCTGCTCCAAAAGTGTTTCCCTGACGCGAACCCCCTGTTTAAGGTCTTTAATAAAAGGGAGTACAGTACTCTGGATGAGATGAAGAGTGAACTCTGGGGGTGGCTGGATTATCTAGAAAATAAGGTTGCTGTGAAACCCGACCGTCCCGGTTATGGTAAGGGGGTGGGTGTTTGGGGTGATCACTTTAATTCAAGGGAGGAGTTGTTTACGCATTTCCTCTCTATTTACGAGAATGATTCCGTGATTGTTGAGGAAAAGATTGAGGGGGAGGAATCTTCCTTCCAGGCATTCTGCGACGGTAAATCCCTGATCGAGTTGCCGGAGACCCGGGACTATAAAAGAGCCTTCGATAATGATGAGGGCCCGAATACCGGCGGCATGGGTTCCTACAAGGATGCAGGCGATTTCCTGCCTTACATGACGTCGGGAGATAAGGAGAGGGAGGTTACGATTGTTAATAAAATATTCAGGGAATTGCGGGATGGTAATGAAAACCCTGGATTGAGGGGTATCCCGTTTTATACGGCATTTATTCATTCATCGGATGGGCCGAAGATTCTGGAGATTAATTCAAGGGGAGGGGATCCGGAAATAGTTAGTTTAATTCCGCTCATCAAAGATGATTTCGTTGATGTATGTTTCGATATGATACACGGCAGTTTAAGGAAGATTGGGTTTGAGGAGAAAGCCAGTGTTCTTACATATAAGGTTCCTCCAAACTACGGCGGCTTCTCCAGCAGGTTTCCAGAAAAGGTGAATACTGGAGAAATCAATACGCCGGTGGACCTGAAGGGGGCATATGAACTGGGGTATGGAGATGATTTAAGGGTTTATCCAGGCTCTATGAAGCTTGGTGATGATAAAAAGACTTATGCCCTAGGTTCTAGAACAGTAGCGTGTGTAGGGATTGCCGGAGATATTGAGGGAGCCAGGGAGATTTCACTTGCAGGTGTTAAAGCAATTACTGGAGGGGCACTGTGGTGTAGGAAAGACATCGCCTCAAGAGAACATATTGAAAGAAGCATAGGTAATATGAAGAGGTTGAGGGATTAGGGTAGGATGAAACACGAAAAATCCCTACTCTTAGAGGTCTTAGGTGACACATCCCAGTTAAGGATAGCTGACTTTTTATTTGGGCACTATAGGTATGATTACTCCAAAAAGGAGATATCGGAGGGTGTAGGAATAGCTGGAGTTTGAGACTGTTACTCCAACAAGAGCATATGGGAACACGCAACTCTTTAGGATAAACACAGAAAACCCCTTGGTTAAGTCGCTGGCGAAGATGGATATGGATTTAATTGAATTAACTGCCTCAGAGAAAAAGATCATGGCTACAGTAGTCTAACAAAATTAAGTTGGTGGTTTACAAGACATGCAGGGTAGATATCCCTGCTCCTGCGCATCTTTTTCATCTGAAAAACAGATTAAGTTTTCGGGTTTAATTCTTTTGGCGTAGGGGCAGTCCGGGTAGTGATACTTGCCCCCGTTTATACTTCCCACAAACCTGCAGTCGTCCTTAGTTTCTTCTGTTGTGGAGGTTGTGCTGCTTGTTGAGGACGAGGTTGTAGTGCCTAACCCTATTGTGGTTGAGGTCACCCCCATCATCACCGTTGTGGTCGTCAAACACTCACCAGCATTATCCACCACGAAACCGTCAGGACAAACATATTTCGTGACTGTAACCTGTTGTGGTTTTATTTCAGGACAATCCTCTGTCTTATTCACAACCTCACCGCCTGAACAGACATATCTAGTAACAATAATCTTCTCAGCCTCCTCTCTCGGACACTCCCTGCTGTCAGACACAATACTTCCGTCGAAACAGACATACATTTTCTTCTCGCTGACGCATCCGCTGGTTAAAACCAAGCCACCGATCAAGAGAATAAACAAAATCTTCGTATCCATTTCACCTAATTCATTAAGGAAGGAATCAATAAAACACGGATTTAAGGAGTAGATACAGCAGTATGGCTGTGATTCCACCTGAGAGGGTTCCGAGGAAGTTGGTTATATGCGTATTCCCTCTTGTTCTCTCTAATGTCGCCCCAATTAAGCTGTCGACATGGCAGCCGATGAAACCCGATATTGTTCCGGTAAAGAAGATGAGGGTTTTATCAAGCTCTACGGTGAAAAGGAGGGGAATTAAGGAGATTGTGGCTGCACCTATTAAAGCACCTATGGAACCGGGGAGGGAGATGGCTCCGCTGGTCCCTGCCTTAGTCTTCCTGAGGTTGGTTATCAATCGGGGTTCCCTATCATGCGCTCCCCCAACTTCAGTGGCGAAGGTGTCTGCGGTGGCGGTAGCCATAGATCCGATAAAGCCCAGGAGTAATACAGGATTCCAGCCGGTGAGTGGATAGAGAATAGCAAACACGGTGGCTGCTCCACCATTCCCAAACACGTTTTTATATGTCCTCACCCCCTCAGCCACACCCAGACTCTCTTTTGCACTGTACCGGTATTTAGTCACGAGATTACCTATGATGAAGAATGCAAGAATCAGGTAGAGCCAGTAGACACCCACAGTTAATAGAGCCACCGCCCCAACCACTCCCGACGCCGCCAAAGCCGAGAAATCAATCTTCTTTCTTCGGTACGCGTAAAAGATAACAACCACCGCAAATATTATTGTGGCCAGAAAGAATAAATCCGGGGACTGCATTTTAAGTTTAAGTTAAGGTATTTATACACTAAAAATGAATGAAGTTAAAATAAATCCTCATCCTGCACATAGTTTTTCCCGAGTTTCAAGGCTATCTCCGCCTTCCCAAGCTCCTTCCCCAGGTAGGCAGCGTGCTCCAGTTTTTTTATAAGACCTCTCTCAAGAATCTCTTGATAGATTTTTTTTGCAGAATCCCCGAAAAATTTCAGTTCAGGCTTATTATTTATATAATAAACCACGTTAATCACGTCAGTTAGATAAACCCTGAAACCACCATCCTCCAGCACTGTATCCCTCTCCTTTACAGCCTCGATAGACGGAACACCCTCCACAGGAGGGGCATCCTCAACCCTCCGTTTATCCTTTAAAACCAGCAAATCAACTCCCAGATCCTTCGGCGGCTGACTTCTCCTCCGGGATAGATACATCAATTTCACTGCATCAGAAAGTTCTTTAACCGAACCCCTGGTTTTCACACTAGCCTCCGTGGTGAAAATAAGATCAATATCAAGTTCAGATGCTATTCCCGCAAGAAGGGCGTTAACGCCCACTGAGTCGGCATCAAGAAGCTCGGTGATATTACCTGCCCCAAGCATCATAGGCATTTCCGGATGCTTCCTCCTGAATTTAATACACGCCTCAATCGATCCGGTAAACCCCAGGTTCACTGGATCAAGGATTAAATCCACAATCCCTTTATCAACCTCCTTCATCAACTGTTCAACTAAGGAAATCCTCGCATCCCCTCCCTTAGGGATAACCCCCTTCTCATCCCTTGGGATTAGCACAGCAGGGACGTTAACTGAATCCATGAGTTCATAGTTACTTAGATCAATACTGAGTATCAAGTCGACTCCAGCGTCTACGGCCGCGAGAATCTCCCGTTCATCCAGGGAGTCTATAGATAAGGGTGTATCAACCGTGGAACGAAGAATCCGTATCATTTCCCCGATCTTATCGGATTCATCCCTTCCACAAATCATTCCAAGATCAATTACGTCAGCACCCGAATCCAGGTAGTATCCTGCAATCCTCTTCAGCTCCTCCCCTGTAAGCAACGGAGCATCCAGGATTTCAGCAATAACATGACTTATTCCTGCTCCAAGAAACACAGGATTCTTTCCACCGATCCTTAATTTATCGGGTTTAGGACTATAGGCCTCATTCAATTCCTCCCTCATACGGTTCCTAAACTCCTCCTCCAGAAGATCATCCGCGGGAACCCGTGGTGAAAGCTTGATTCCGTCTTCAGAGACCTTCTTTAAGACAAGAGGCAGGTCAGCGATATTCCTCGGTCCTTTAATGCAGGGGATTCCCAAGTCCCTGGTTAGGGGTGACATATCCCCTCCAACAGTTCCGGGAACAATTATCTGGGAGATATCCCCTAGATTCAGTTTCGATAACTCCTCCAGTATCTTCCCCAAGGAGAGGAAGGCTGCCACATCCACCTCACAGACATGGATTTTAACCGGGACTGCAACCGTCTCTATGTGTCTCTTAACTTCATCCACAGCATTTCTTCCGGTAACCAGGAGTATCTTCATTTTTTAGTTTAGGAAAATTAAGGGTTTATATTATTTTGATTCAACAATTTAATCAAAGAAAAATGGAGTATAAGATAGAGGTAAGGATTGAATTAAAACCGGGGGTGATTGATGCGGAAGGTGAGACTGTTCAGAAATCCCTGACGCTTCTGGGTTTTCCCGTAAGCAAGGTAAAGAGTGTGAAGGTGTATGAAGTTTCTATGGAAGCAGATTCTGAAGAAGACGCAAAAAAGATGATGATGGATGCCTGTAAAAGGCTTTTAGCCAATCCTGTGATACAGGATTATTCACTCAAAAACAAGAAGTGAAAACATAAAGTATTTATAGTAATAGGTTGAATATCTATTTAATTCAATTTGGTAATGATTATGGACTTAGGCGGTAAAAACATCATGCAGAAGGTTTATGAGATGCGGGTGAGCCGGATCTCAGAGGGTGTGAAGGAGGAGGTGGAGAAAGACATTGAGGCGGATCTTAAGAAATATCGACTCCGGTGGAACATGAGCATATTAGGGGAGATAATCATCTTTATCTATCTTCTCTGTATAAGTATTATCTAGTGGGATAGTGGCTAACTCTTTGGGTGTCCTATAACTCACCGATATCTACATGAACTAATGGCTAATTTGTTAATCGCAGTTCGTGTGTTATTGGCATTAATGTCTATAGGTGCTTCTTTGCTTTTTCAAAATTAGATAAGTCTGTTAAATCAGCAAGGGAATACCTAAAATCATTTCTTAAGGTATATTAGGCATATCTATGTAGTCCTTTCGTGTGTGTCCATTCGATAATATATTGAACCTATCAATCCCTAGTATAGTCATAATTGTACTTGAGAGGGATAAAATTTACCAAGGAGGGATAAATCAGTAGGTGTATAGGGATATGTCGTCATAAATATACTTAAAGTATCTAAAAAATTAACAAAAAAAGGAGATAGATAAGTATTTATAGTAGAATAACTAAATATATTCAATATCTATAAAAAAAGGTGAAAAAAATGAGAGAGGATAAATACTTTAAATTATCTATGGCTGTGAGTACCGTGTTGATGATTTTCTTGATGTTGTTTCTGATGTCTTCTATCACTACTGTGGTTCTATCGGCTATGGACAACGACTCAATTACGATGAATGTTACAGTAGGTAATTCCGCCCCAAATGTTAGTAGTATGGTATTTGACGATGATGATGGTAATACCGCTACAATCACACTTACTGCGAACGGTACCCAGGAGGTCACGTGCAACGGTACTGTAACGGATAAAAATGGTTATGAGGATGTTGAGACCTATGGGAAGGTGAACGCCACCTTTTACCATAATAGCAGCAGTAGTGTCGATGCCGCCAATGATAAGAATGTACATTATACGAATAGCTCCTGTACATTATTCACAGGGGGGTCAGGGAATACTACAGATATCACATGTGGGATTAATCTGGAGCATGAAGCGTTGAATGGCACATGGATATGCAGGATAACAGCGTATGACAACAGTAGCGACACAGGCAACGATACGGACATAAATGTGATAAATCAATTAATTGCATTATCTATATTGAATGAAAGTGTAAGCTTCGGTAACATGAATGTTGGAGAGGCGACTGGTGATGGCTCTGCCGCAGGCATTAATATCACAAACCAAGGGAATGTTGTGATAGACCTTCAGGCGAAAGCTAACGGCGATATGACTTGTGATGGCTCTGGTAGTCTGAATATCGGTCCAAATAATATAACTTTCGCTATGGGTAATTTAGGGTATGCCAATGGAGTTAAGCTGAATAATGACCTTAGTCTTGCTAACTTAAACACCTTCGATCTGGGGATAGAGGGGATGGGCGCTCCATTCGGTGAAGATGAAGAAGCAACCAACCTAACCTACTGGGGCATTAATATCCCTGGCGAGGTGAGTGGGGTATGCAATA
>JAYEKX010000183.1:0-7210 GCA_034716875.1 Candidatus Altarchaeota archaeon
TGGAAATCCACACTCATTGATGTGGTGGAGAAGAATATAAAACCCCCTTTCGTATATATCATCGGTTATGTGGAATTGAGGAGTTATGAACCTGAGGGGGTGAACATAATTAAAGAATCCCTGAAGAATATGAGGGATTATGAAACTGATTCAGATTCTGAGATTAATGTGAGTTACATATCCCCCCCTATTTACCAGGTTAAGGTACGCTCCAAGGATTATAAATCCGCGGAGAAACTCCTGAGGAATGCTACGGGAGAGGGCATAAAGTATGCGGAGGGGCATAAAAGTGATGGTAAATTCCACAGGAAGATTGAGGATATTAAGAGAGGATGAAGATACATAAATGCCCTAAATGCGGTTCATACACATTAAAGAATGTCTGCCCTAAATGCAGTTCAGAAACCTTTGAGGCTAAGCCGGCTAAATTCTCCCCGGAAGACCACTACGGCAAATACAGGAGGATGATGAAGAGGGAGGAAGGAAAAGAATAAGGGTTAGTCTTCCTGCATCTTACATAGCTGCTATTTTTTCTAAAATAAATCTAAGATAGTTATGGTTCAGAAATGCTTGATGAAATAGCGAAAAAGGAGGGTGTTTCCAGAGTGAAGCTGGAGAGGAGGGTAAAGAACGGCTCGGTTGTTTTAGTGAAGAATGCTGGGAGGGATATCTCTCCCCTGGCGATTGGTGCCAAAACAAAGGTTAAGGTGAACGCTAATATCGGAACCTCCCCTGATTTGGTTGATCTGGAGGGTGAGCTTTCGAAGGCTAGAACTGCTGTAGAATATGGTACCGATGCCTTAATGGATTTAAGCATTGGCGGTGACCTAGATGAAGTCCGGAAAAAAATCCTTAAGGAAACAAGTGTTCCTTTAGGCACTGTCCCGATTTATCAAGCCTTTTTGGATGAGAAAATAGACATGTCTCCTGAATCAATACTTAAGGTGATAGAGAAACACTGCATGGACGGTGTTGATTTCCTGACCCTGCATTGCGGCATAACACGGGATATTGTGGAGAACCTGAATAAACGATTGATTCCCTTAACAAGCAGGGGAGGGGGTTTCCTTGCTGCATGGATAATCAAGAACCGGAGGGAAAATCCTTTATATGAGCATTTCGATGAAATACTTGAGATAGTTAAGGAATATGACGTGGTTATCAGCCTGGGTGATGCCTTAAGGCCGGCCAGCCTCCATGATTCCTCGGACGTACCCCAGATTCAGGAGCTCATTAACCTAGGTAAATTAACCCAGAGGGCTAGGGAGGTGGATGTCCCGGTTATCATTGAGGGTCCAGGTCATGTTCCGCTGGATCAGATCGAGATGAATGTTCTTTTGGAGAAGAGAATCTGCGGCAACGCGCCGTTCTATGTGCTCGGACCCCTGGTTACTGATATAGCCATGGGTTATGACCATATTTCGGGAGCAATCGGCGGGGCGGTCGCCGCCATGTACGGGGCCGACTTCCTGTGTTATGTAACCCCTGCAGAGCATCTTGGTTTACCCACTGTTGAGGATGTGAAGAATGGCGTAGTAGCCTCCAAGATTGCAGCACATGCCGCAGACATAGTGAGGGTAGGGGATACCCGTAGGGATGATGAACTCTCCAGGGCAAGAAGAGAGCTTGACTGGAACAAGATGTTTGAATTATGCATCGACAAAAAAATCAGGGAAGACTATTCTGAACTGGTTGATAAAAAGGTTTGTACTATGTGTGGACAGTATTGTGCTCTGAAGATTGTGAGGGATTATCTGGAAGAATGAGGATAAAGGAAATACTTATCTCAACAAATTCAAGAACTCCTCTCTTGTTAACCCGGTTTGTCTTATGATCTCAGCTAATGTCCCTCCATCAATCTCTTTGTGATTTGGAACAACAATGCCCTTTCTACCCTTTGGATCCGATTTTGCCAGAACAATATGACTCCCCTTTGCCTTATTGGGATAAATCCAGCCTTTCTTAGAATTTTAACAAGCTGACGTCCCGATAGGGTTGGGAGTTTTGACATCTTTAACCTCAAAACGAGCTATTAATGTTTCCTTGCTTTTAACCTCTTCGGGAATTTCGAATTCTTCCAGATAAAGGTTGACGGCTTCTTTTAGATTCTTTAATGCCTCTTCGATACTATACCCCTGGCTTACAACATCAATCTCCGGGCACAGTGCAACGTATTGCTTCTCACCCCTTTTTATAATGGCTGTTAGGTCCATTTTATGATATAAATATGAAATTTGATGCTTAAATCATATATTTTGTTTATTACCCTATCCTACCATGTTATCATAAATATCATCACAAAAATGGACACCACTACCATCACATTCATCATACATTCCTTCGTGGCTTTGCTTGTAATAATTGATCCCTTCGGCAATCTCCCTATCTTCATCACACTCCTTGGGAGATTCAATGAATCAGACAGGGCGTTGATGGTCAAAAAGGCTGTTTTTTTCGCTACCGTAACCCTAATTGCAATTACCTTGAGTGGGAATCTGGTTTTTGAGTTACTGGATATCAGGATGTATTCCTTCAGGATTGCCGGAGGAATACTTCTGTTGATAGTCTCCATAGAGATGCTTTTCGGCAGGAAAAGCAGGACTGAATCATCAGAGGATATGGAGGAAGAGAAGGAGGATATAACAGTTACGCCACTAGCCATACCCCTGCTTACCGGACCCGGGGCAATAACCACCGGTATAGTCCTCTTTTCTAATGCCGAGAACGACCTCAACAAGATTTTTCTGGTGATCACTATAGTTTTAGTATTCCTGATTTCCTATTTCATACTCTCTAAATCAAACATCATTTACAGAATACTTGGGAAAACAGGGACCCGGGTAATTACGCGGGTTATGGGTTTAATGCTTTCCGCGATAGCTGTTCAGTTCATTATCACTGGAATATCAGAAGCTGTTGTTGATCTAAGTATCCCGGTTTAAATAAAATCAGGCCCACCATATCTCGCCCCTGTGCCGAGCTCCTCCTCAATCCTCATTAACTGGTTATATTTAGCAGTTCTCTCTGACCTGCAGGGTGCCCCGGATTTAATCTGCCCGGTACCTAACGCTACAACAAGATCTGCAATGTAGGGGTCTTCAGTCTCCCCTGACCGGTGTGAGACCATAACATTCCAGTTATTTTCCACAGCCAGTAAGGCAGCATCAATTGCCTCAGAAATTGAGCCTATCTGGTTTATCTTCAAAAGCAGAGCGTTACATGCCTTCTCCTTAACTGCTTTTTCAATCCTCTCTACATTAGTAACAAGAAGATCATCCCCCAGAATCTGCATATTATCCCCAAATTTTTCGGTGAATGAAATCCATGAGCTCCAGTCATCCTGCGCAAAAACATCCTCTAAAGAAATGAGTGGATAATCCTCTATCAAGTTTCCATATCTCTCTGTTAATTCATCCGGAGTTAGTTTATCCCCCTCAAGGATATATCTCCCATTCATGTAGAATTCTGAGGCGGCAGCATCTATTCCAAGCTTCACTTCTTTTTCATGGCCTGATTTCTCCACAGCCTTACATATCAAATCAAGGGGTTCATCCATCTTACTCAGCGGAGGGGCGAAGCCTCCTTCATCACCCACGTTTATGGCATTCTTCCCATACCTATCTCTTATGATACTCTTTAATTTTTGATACACCTCCGCTGAAATCCTGACTGCTTCCCTGAAATCCTTCGCTTTAGTGGGAAGGATCATATACTCCTGGATATCCAGTTTATTTCCGGCATGAACTCCTCCATTAATAACATTCATGGAAGGAACCGGGAGGATGAATTCATTACCCCTAAATAATCCCCCAAGGTGTTGATAAAGAGGAATTCCATCTTCTAAAGCAGCAGCCCTTGAAACAGCCATACTCACAGAAAGGATGGCGTTAGCTCCTAGATTTGATTTATTCACAGTCCCATCCAGGCCAATCATTAATTCATCAATCCCCTTCTGGTCCCTGCAATCCAAGCCAACAACCTTTTTAGAAATAACCTCATTTACATTCATCACTGCTTTACTGACCCCCTTACCCCCAAATCTCTTATCTTTATCTCTTAACTCCAAGGCTTCATGTATTCCGGTACTCGCTCCTGAAGGAACCATTGCCTTAGCAATCCCTCCATCCGTCTTTACCTCCGCCTCAACGGTTGGATTACCCCTTGAATCCAAGACCTCCCTAGCCTTCACACCAAGAATTTCATAATCCATGCTTAATCATTCCTCCCTCTCACCCTCTAGTTTTGATTCCATCCCCGTCTCTTCTTTACCCTCCTCCCCCACAGCATTTGTTTTTCTCTTTTTAGCCTTAGTTTTCTTTTTCCTTGTCTTCTTTACTTTTTCACCGTCCTCCTTCTTTTTAGCCTTAGTTTTCTTTTTCCTTGTTTTCTTTACTTTTTCACCGTCCTCCTCTTTTTTCTTTTCCCCTGGTTCTCCACCTGTCATCTCTTTCTTCACTTTCTTCTTATGATGCTTTTTTTTCTTAACTTTATTTACCTCCTGATCAACCCCATCTAATTCCTTCGCCCCTGTTTCCCTTATTTTCTCAGCCTCTGTTTTCCCCTCTTTTTTGCCACTTCCCATCATGAAAACTATAATGCCTCCTGCTATAACCACTATTATCAGGACCAACCATTGCATATTCCCGGATGGGCATGGATTGCAGGGACCGCCGCAGTCTATTCCCTCCTCACCTTGATTTTGTATTCCATCACCACAGGTTTCCTTGGGCAGTGTAGTGGAAGTGGTTGATGTGGTTGTTGTTGTAGTGGTTGTTGTAGAGCTGGTTGTTGTAGTACTAGTTGTTGTAGTGGAGGTGGTTGTAGTACTAGTAGTACTTGATGTTGTAGATGTTGAGGTTGTAGTGCTGGTTGATGTTGTTGAGGTGGTAGTTGATGTTACAGTGCATACAGGTACATATATATCTATTCTCCCACTAACATACCTGGACTTCTCCATAGCTATTTTATATTTTCCTTCTTTTTTTGGGATGAATTGGACTGTTCCAGTGCTATTAGTTACTAGATCAATCAATATTTCTCTATTGTAGTAGACAGTAACATACACCCTATCTAATAAGTTGCCTGTAGTGAGGTCCCTGATAATTAATATAACTCTTTCATTCACACAGGTTTGATTGCTTAACACCTCATCTATCTCACCTTTAACCTCCACGGTCATATGATGTCTTCCAGCTGCGTGGATGTAACTGCCTCCCAACCCTAAAGTCAGAATGACGATAGTTAAAAAAATAAGGACCTTTTTTTCCATTTTATTTCTATTATGATTTAACCTATTTATACTTTAAATATGCCTGAGTAGTAACCCACTGCCGGATTCTTCAAATCTATCTAGGGGAAGTATTTATTCTCTCAATCAAAAATAATCAATACCCTCCACAGGGTCACCCAGGTGGAGAAATGACATTATCCTTTGATCAATGAAGCTGGGGGTTAGTGGAGGGTTACATTTTCAACCTTCTTATCCCTCCTTTTTTCTTTTAAATAACGAATTTAAAAATAGATTCAGTTGGAATATGGGTTTTTCTTCATCACGGTTTTCCTTTATTTTCTCTAAATCATCTGATATTTTCTTTAAGACTTTCGAGGTGCAAGAGGGTATCCTCTTCAAAATCTGGAAATTGGTACTTTTCAGGAGTAGGTTTGTAAATGGACTTTACAGCCACTATATTAATATCAAAATCATACCCACAGTCACCACTTGCAGTTAGACTTAATGAAATTAAAAATAGGACTATGGTTGATGCTACAATCAGTTTTTCTGATTTTATTTCATGACCCATTTGTTAATAATATAGTAAGAATTAATTAAATCAGCATCAATCTAAACATAGAACCCTCAGAAACTGAGCCATCACCTAACTAATTCTTTTTAATGAGTTCACTAATAAATAACTATGTTTTCGATGGATTTAATTAATTCAGCGGATAAGCTTGGGGAAGGCCTTAAGCAGTACTCCGTCAATATACTTGAATTCCTCTTGATACTGCTGGTTGGTAAGATTCTGGTATCCCTCCTGTTATCCTACCTAAGAAAGTATTTCAGGAAGAGTGAACGCCTGGATGAGACGGTGGAGATATTCATTTATAACATAGCATCCACCCTCTCATGGGCATTCATCCTCATGATCGCTTTAAGTGCTCTTGGGGTTGACATAACCCCGATAATAGCCGGCTTCGGAGTAGCCGGGTTCGCGGTAGGGCTTGCATTAAAGGATACCCTAAAGAATTTCGTCTCCGGAGCATTAATCATGTTTTATAAACCCTTTAAAGTCGGGGATGTGGTTAAAGCCGCCGGGATAAAAGGCACGGTCACGGAGATAGGGATCAGCATGCTGACTCTGAAGACGGAAGACAACCTTACGGTAATCATACCAAACTCTAAAGCATGGGGCGCACCAATAACGAACTACTCAACCTAATCGGAGATTCCCGATGAGAATCGGTGCACTCATAGGTTGCTCCAGTAGGGTTTCTTCACGTATCCATATGCACTTAATGCCGCTATAGAGCCTTCTCCCACGGCGGTGGAAATCTGCATCACTCCTCCGGTAACATCGCCGGCTGCGAACACACCCTCAATGTTTGTCTCCTGGTTTCTGTTGATTTTTATAAATTCTTTTTCATCTAATAAAACGCCTGCGTCCTTCGCCAACCCCGAGTTAGGTATGGTTCCAATGGATATGAAAACTCCGTCAACACTTATCTCCCGGATTACATCCTCCTTTATTTTCATTGAATTAACAAGGGTTTCCCCTGAAATCTCCTCCACAGTAGCGTTAAGAATTAATTCCACCCCCTTTTCCTCAAGCTCCTTCTGCTTGGCTTCCTCAGCCCTGAGCTCCGCCCTCCGATGTATCAGATACACCTTCCCCGCTATTTCACTGAGATACAGGGCATCCGATATAGCTGAATTACCGCCGCCTATGACCGCCACAGTCTTCTCCTTAAAAAACGGTGCATCACATGTCGCGCAATAACTAACCCCTCTCCCTGCGAAGTCTTCCTCACCCTTCGCCCCGAGTTTCCTATAGCCTCCACCGGTTGCTAATATAATTGATTTAGTCTTAAACACATCCCCACTGGTCGCCACCTCCTTCATATCCCCTCCTAAATCCAGTTTCAGGGCGTCAGCATTCACGACCTCTACCCCAAGCTCCCTCACCTGATTCCCCATGTTCTCCGCTAAATC
>JAYEKX010000184.1:0-7187 GCA_034716875.1 Candidatus Altarchaeota archaeon
GCACAACGACCTCAACCAGCACAACGACCTCAACGACCTCAACCACCAGCACAACGACCTCAACCAGCACAACGACCTCAACGACCTCAACCACCAGCACAACGACCTCAACGACCTCAACCAGCACAACGACCTCAACCACCTCAACAACCAGTACAAGTATCAGTACCACAACAAGCACTACAACGACCTCAATCAGTACAACCACTACCTCGACTACAACAACCACTTCGACAATCCCGCCGGAGCCGATAGGTATAGAGATTATTTCGCCAGAGGATTGCGTTTATAAAACAACGGAAGTCTGTCTTAACTATACAGTTAACGGGTCTGTTGATTCATGTTTTTATTCCCTGAATGATAACGAAAACATTATGCTTGTGGGAAGCATCAACTTATCCGTACCTGAAGGGCTAAATCATATAGTCGTTTATTGTAATGACCTGTTCAGTAATACCTGGAATTCCTCAGTTTATTTCACTGTAGACATCTCCCCGCCAGATATAACCTTCTTAGGTCCCTCGGAAAAACAGGCAAGTACCTCTGTAACGCTGATGTTAATAACAGATGAGGATTGTTACTGTAGATGGAGTGAATCCTACAGGGGATACCAGGAGATGGCAAATAAATTTTCGGGTGGGCAGGGGAGATCTGTACACTCCGCCAGCGTAACAGCATCGGAAGGCATGAATACATTTTATGTCAGCTGCTCTGATCTTGCAGGCAATACCCTGGAAACACAGAGTATGGAATTCAGGGTGGATGCAGACGATGAAGCTGAAGCTGATAAAGATGAAGATGATGATTCTTGTTTAGGGGAGGGTGAGGGTGATTGTAATTTAGACTCGGATTGTTGTGGTTCATTAATATGTGATCGCAGACAGGGAACCGACTATTGCTGTCCTGAGGGGGAGAGATGGGATGGTGAGGAATGCTCAATTTATGTTAACAGCACAACCACTACCTCAACCACAACTACAGTATACATAAGAACCGCTGAGGGTATAGCCTGTAAAACCGATTTGGATTGCTATGAGGATACGCGTGTTATCTGCTCAGGGGATTCAAAAGATCGTTATTTACACTGTGTTGATGGTGAATGCATCTGCACATCCAACTTTGAGGGGTGGACAACAGAGGGGGATAAGAGTGAACAGGACAGAGAGCCAGAGGAGGTTGTTGATGGCGATGATACGATAGGGGAGATGGCAGGAACGGGGGCGTTGACTGCGACAACCCTCCTGAAAAGCTTAAACATGAATAGAAAAGAGGATGAATCCAAGGTACCTGTTGGTAAAGTCACATCATCAGACAGCGAAGATAATGTGGTGGCGGGTATAATAAACATAATTATCATGATCGCGGTTATATCTGTGGTATTGTGGTATCTGGGGCTGTTTGATAGGATTCCTGTCAAAGAAATCAGCAGGAAACTGGATTTGAAAAGAATTCTGAAACTGAAAAAAAGAGATGAAAACAAGGGATTAGGTGAAAGCCTGTATAAAAGGAGTATACGGATATAGTTCATTCATTTCATGAATTCTCTTTTTCTTTTATCTTACGTCGCTCTTTTAGCAGATACACGGTTACTGTCAGGAGGATGAGGATTATTGACCACAATATCTGGATAGCAAACTTCTTTAGGATATTCTCTTCCTCCTCTTTAAGCATTATGGATTTTGTGGTATGATATTTCCCATCCAGTGAAACAATATCAAAGACTAATTCCCTCTCATTCCAGATGCTGGGAGCATATCCTATCTCAACTGTCTTTTCCACACCAGCCTGCATATTACCTATCTTACCGGACTCAACTATCCAACCCAGGGGGTACTCCCTAGGGATTATTAATAAATCGGTTACATTCCTTGTGGATTTTATCTTCATCCCCACAGAGCTTTTATTATTCACTGCACTTATCTCAAAGATATCCTCCCTCTTCTTTACTGCCCCCTCCAGCCTTGATGATTTATTTACATCCTCCGTCTCCGGCTTAATGACCGTAAAGTTTAAAACAGGGCCTTTTGTTATCTGGTTACATGAGTGTATAAGGACCTTAGCACTAAAGTTTCCCGGATAAGTTGGATAGAAATATGCCCTGAAATCTGAACAATCCCCCGGCTCCAATGGAACCCCTTCACTCCATGCAGTATGGATTAACTGGAGCCCATCATAGACGTCAATCCTTACCCTAAAATTGCATCCTACCGACCCTATGTTATCAATTTCCATTAAAAACTCCTGAGGCCGGTCCATAAGCAATTCCTCTGCCGTAATATAGGGGATATGACTGTCTATGACCCCATGTACCCTGATATCAACCAGGAGACTGGAGAAAACAATAGATGTCAAGAGTAATAATAGGACTAAAATAAAAAATTTTTTCCTCATTTTCAAGCTCATCCATTAGATATTCTTTGATACATCAGATGTTAAAATAGACACCTCCCCGGATAAAGCACCCTTATATGGACTCATATCTCTTTCCATGTTAATCGATGTTAATTTATAGTTATATATGGGGGGATGATTTAAAATAGGGTTTACCTGGATGTTATGTATTTATTAGACAACTCATCTAAGAGATAAACGGCGATAAAATGAGGAGGATACATAATAGGGGGTCAAAAAAGGAGACAAATACGCTGGTGAAATTGCTGGTCATATCTCTGAGAAAAAAACCCAAGACATTTGTCAGAATCTTAACTATCCTGTCTATCCTGGGAATAATTTCCATTCTAATCGCGGCTTTTATCATATTTGAAACCATAAATAACATAAATAAACCAGCTCCACCTAATGAAACTACAGCAACGACTGCCACCACAACGACTATATTCCCCCATTTGGTAATCGGTAACTGTTCTGTTTCCCGTATAATGGAGGATTCTGTTGTGATAACCTGGACAACCGATAAAGAAAGCGATAGTGTGGTTGAATACGGAACTTCAGTTCACTATGGCCTCAGTGAGAAAAATCCTGTATTGGGTAGGGAGCATATTATCAAACTAACGGGACTGGATCATTCAACACAGTATCATTATCGTGTTAAATCCACCGACAAAGACCATAATTTCACTACTGCGTATCTATATGAGGGGGAGATTGAGTTCACAGGGAACAAAACAGTGATAGATGCAGATTCCACCCACACGCATCTTGAGATAAAAACAAAAAGAGATATTACGGCAAATCTGGTCATAGTCAAATATCTCAACAACTACCTGGATGAGTTTCCGTTGCATGGAATCGAGAAGTATATACGCATAGATAGTGATGAATTAGAGGGTAATATAGAATCTGCAGTAATCAGGATAGACTACACTGATCAGGAGATAAAAACATCCGGATTAGATGAGAATTCCCTGCGGTTATATCGCTATCATCCGGATCTAAAGAGATGGATGGAACTAAACGAGAGCATGGAATGGGTTCATGGCACGGGTCTTGTTGTATCAAAAAACTATCTCTGGGCGAATTTAACGAAGTTCAGTGTTTATGCCATAGGCGGGTTATTGGATGAAACCCCTCCGGTAGTGCAGTACAGAATACCGTCAGGTATAATAACTGAAGAGGAGGTAACAATTGATGTTAACACCAATGAGATTTCTGAGTGCAGATACGATAACAATGATGTGGTATACTCATTAATGACTGAAGGTTTTAATGCGACAAATGGGACTCATCATAGCAGGATTCTGACCCTGCCCGATGGGACATACAATTACCATGTAAGATGTATGGATTTCGTGGGTAATGTAAACACTAAATCGGAGTTAATCAAGTTCACAGTATCCCTGGGGGGTAAGACAGATCCTCCGGGCAAGGATGGTGGTGTTAGTGGTGGAAAAAAGTGTAGAGGAGTCTGCTCAATAACCTCGCCGGGTTGTAGTGATGGAATACACAATCAAGGTGAGGGGGGAATTGATTGCGGAGGCCCATGCCCGCCATGCCCCAAAACCAGATACAACCTGCTATGGAACTACACTACCGAGGATGAGATACTTGATGCAGAAATCAGTTACTATGGAGATTATATAGCGGCGGGTTCAGGTAATAAGCTTTATTTACTATCCAACGAAGGTGATCTTATCTGGAATCGATCGGTTGGGGAGGGGATTATAGATGTTGAATTAAGCATAAACGCCAATTATACGGGGGCGCTTTTCACCCCCATCAAAACACCCTGCGGGGATAGTTTTTATCTCCTGGATAGGGGGAATAGACTGGAATGGAAATTAAATGAAATACCCTGCTATGGCTGGGGAGATGAGGTAGTGAGCCTGGACATTACCCCTTACACCAATAACATTGTAATCGGGGCTAACAAGTACATCTATTCATTTGACGGGGAGGGGGATCTACTCTGGAATCGCAGTGTCAAGGGTTATGTCAACGGGGTTATTATGTCTTACGGTGCAGGTGAGGTGATAGCATGGTCCAACAACAGTTATCTATATTTCCTGAATGAGGACGGAGAACTGGTATGGGGCTATAAAACAGGCGGCAGCATTTATAGCGTATCTGCCACAACCGATGGAAAACGCATTGCAGCAGGATCAAAAGATGGGAATGTTTACTTCTTTGATAAAACAGGTAAGCTGTTGTGGACGTTTGAAGCCAATGACTCCGTACTGAGCGTATCCATGACCCCTGATGGCAAGTTCATAGCAGTCGGATCAGTAGATAAGAACGTGTATCTGCTTAACAAAAGCGGTGGTCTGCTCTGGAGTTACCGGACCCTGTGGAGTGTAACATCGGTGGACCTAACCCATGACGCCAGCTCCATAGGGGCAGGGTCCAGGGATAAAAAACTATATTTATTCGATATCAAAGGTAATCTGGTCTGGAACTTCACCACAGATGATGAAATTACTGTTGTTAGAATACCCCCAAACGGGGTATACCTGCTGGCCGGATCCAGGGACAAGAGGGTTTACCTGTTCAAGATAGGGAGAACTAAAAGCGTTAAGGATATGTCGGATGTGAAATGCTTTCTGGATATCGACTGTGGAGGGGAAGACGTTTACTACTGCAGGGATGGAAACGGAGATGGTCAGTGGGATGTTGCATTGGGATCAAGGACATATAGATGCAAAAATCCCGGGAGGAAAAATGCCTATTGCTCACCCATCACCCGATTCGAGAGAACTGTAGACTACTGCAGGGGTGATGAAGTATGTATTTCAGGTGAGAAGAGATGCAGATCCTAGCCACATTCCACCCAACCAAAAAAATTCGCCAGAAATGGGTGTTTAGGCTTTATTGCAATCACATCCAACTCCCCTGAGTAGATCCCAACCTTTGTAGCATTAAACGCTATCTCCACCTCCAATGCCTGACCCTCCTTTAGTATGAAGTTGTTCTTACTTAGCAGTATATACGGCTTTATGTTACCGTACGAGGGGATACACATCTTGACAGGTACTTTATCGTTGTTCTTCAGATTTATGAATTTCCTGACCGTTAGATTTTCAGATACTACGCCAAAATTTAATTCATCTGTTTCTATTGAGACGCCAACCTTTATTTTATTGTCTGCGATTCTGAGCGGAGTAACGTTGGCTCTGAGGGGGTAGCGTACAATATCCCTTAAAAAAAGAGTGCTTTCGGTATGAAAAAAACCAGTCTCCTTTATTATTTCCTCAGGCTCTGGATTCTTATCAAGGGAAATGAGGATGAATAAACCCAGCGACAATATCAGCAATATTGAAACTAATGCAATAACAGCTATTTTAATAATTTTTTTTCCCTTCATTTGTCACCCCCATATATAATATACTATTAGAATTAATATTATAACTACTACAATTATATTAAAATCAATTCCAGGGATTCCGAAAGTAAAGAGGGTGCAGTTGAGTAAGAGTAATACTATTGATATTATGACCAAGGCTGCGATTATGAGAAGTAGTATATCCCTGTAACCACCTGAATCCCAGATGTAATAGATGATCAGAGCTGCGATTATAAGGATTGCTATTAACCACATGAGGGTGTTACACGGAAACCCGGCTTTCCCTGGTTTAGGCGCTACTACTACTGGTTTCACCCTAACTATAGCGGGGATTTCTATCCTGCTCTGCATAAATGAGTGCCCTGTGGTATAATCCACGGTAGCTTCGGCCCTGTAGCTTCCCGAGCCGCCGCCACTCCAAATAACAGGTAGTGGCTGTATATCGCCTGGCTTTATCCGGTTATAACCTGACTTTAGCTTCGCTACAGAATTACCTTCTTTATCAAATATCTCCAAGCTGCTTACCCTGGCGTTTAGGGTGCATGATCCAGTATTCTTGAACAATACATTTACCATGGCCCTATCTTCATTCACACGATCACCGACTATGTTTATTATCTTACCCTCCCGTGTAGCCTTTCCAATAACCCGGAAAACAAAAACAAATCGGGTGACGCCGATGGTAGCTACCCCAGTGCCACCAACCCCGGGAACAAGCTGGGGTCCAAGATTTATTGCACCTATGTGATAACCGGGATCAGCATTTTTGGGGACATGGATCATGAGTTTCGCTTCTTCATTAACCCTTAGACGGGCACCTCCCTTGAGTTGAACCGTTTTCACCCGGGCGGAGGAAAGCAGAACAGGTGTTCTCTTTACCTCAACCCAGGAGGATATGTCCTCCTGGGATGATTCAGCAGGTATGAATGTATATCTCCCGGTTTGATTCTTTGAGTAAATACTTGGGTGGACATCGATGTAACCGAGGGATACAAGAAGGTCATTCTGTGAGTTTGTTAACAGATAGAAAATTAGTTCATTATCACTGCCGGGCTTTACGTCACCGAGATCATAAACCCCGGGAGAAGTGCCTACGGAGATGGCTAAGACTGGAGTGATGAATAAAAGCGGAATGAATATTATCGCTATCTTTTTCATTTTACTTCTAATCTTTGACTGTAGGATAAAATATAGCTTTATCAGAAAAAATCCTTTGGATTTTTTTCTGAGACAAAATCCTGAGGGGATCAAGAGATTGCTCTAAGCAATCTATTGACCCATCAGGAGGTTGCTCTAAGCAACCTACTGACCCACGCCTCTTCGAGAGGCGTCGGGTGCCTCTCTGAGAGGCATCGGGTTTTGCTCATCCTGCAGCACAAAACCCGAATCAGCGATGAAGTCGCTGATTGGGCACAAAAATTCGCTATGCGAATTTTTCTTGTTTTTGTTT
>JAYEKX010000185.1:0-7161 GCA_034716875.1 Candidatus Altarchaeota archaeon
ACAAATTCATCATTAGCATTCATCTGCGGGCTGAAACCCACAGTATTGGAAAGATTTTTAGGAAAAATCTTTGCAAGCAAAAATTTACGTTGCAAATTTTTCCTATTCTGCTGAATTTGTAATAAAAAAACCTTGATGTCACTGAGATAGATGTTTTGAATCATATCCTGTCAACACTTGATCGATTTTTCAGGATAGACAGGTCTACAAACCCGGACCAGATGAATATCAAGAGAAACATCTTAACTCTTTGGCAAAGAGGATTTAGGTTCAATCGATTTTTAGCTTCTGGAGATAAATGGTTAATATCAAGGGGATAAAAATGTGTGAAACAAAAGTTGTTTTAATGAAGGGTGATGAGGAGGAAGAGATTATGAGTGAAGCCGCTATGATAAAGTTGAAGGATGATGGGATAGTGGTTTATGACATACTGGGTAACTCCAGAAGCATAGGGAACTGCGAATTGGAGGAAGTCGATTTTATAAAACATAGAGCGATTCTAAGAAAAAAGGATTGATGAGGGATTAATGAGGTAATACCGGTAAAGTTTCGTTAAATATTCATAAAACAGGTCGGTTTTACATTTATAATTTTCGTAACATCAATCCGGTTTATATTTATATTTATAATATCTATAATGATTTATAATGATAGATTAATTTAGATAGAAAATGAAAATTTCTGCACAAAATGTGAAAATCCACATCGGGGAAGTAATTGATGAAGACGATGAATGGAAGGAAAAAATGGGCCCCACACCCAAGCCAGGCATCATCACGCTCAGGGAATGGGACAGGAAGCTTTTAAGCAGGTATGAACCTAAATATCACACCTACATCAAGGAATGCCAGTTCTGTGCATACGGACCCTGCGACCTGTCTAAAGGAAGGCGTGGGGCATGTGGAATGAGCCTTGAGGTGCAGATGGCCCGGGAAAACATGTTCCTGGCAATAACAGGAGCAGCAGCACACGCCGCACACGCCAGACACGTACTTGATTACTTAGTCGAGAAATTCGGGAAAGACTTCCCCATGGAGGTTGCTGAAAACAGCGAAATACATGCTCCATGGTTCAGAACCATTGTAGGGAAGAGACCTAAAACCCTTGCAGATATCGACGAGGGCTTAAGCTATGAGGAAGAACAGTTAACTCACCTGTTAAGTTCCCTGCATATGGGTCAGGAATCCAGCGACTTCGACTTCAACTCCAAAGCACTGCATGCCGGAATGCTCGACCACCTGGGTATGGAGATAGCAGACATGATACAGATAGCTGTATTAGGATTCCCCAAGGGAGCCCCGGACCCGGGATTCTGCGAGATAGGCCTTGGCACTATAGACAAAAAAAAGCCGGTGGTCCTCTGTATAGGACATAACGTCTGCGGGGTGACCGAGATCATAGATTATGCTAAAGAGAATAAACACGATGTTGAAATAGGAGGAATATGCTGTACAGCCATCGATATGACGAGATACGACAACGAAACAAAGATCGTGGGGCAGCTCTCCTATCAATTACCCTTCGTCAGATCAGGGGTAGCAGACGTCATAATTATAGACGAGCAATGTATCAGGGTAGATACAGTAGAAAACGCAGAGAAACTGGGAATCCCGGTTATATCCACATCAGACAAATGTGCTGCAGGTTTTGTGAACATGGAGGAAGAGGATTCAGATAAAATAGCAAGGGAACTGGTTTTGGGAGGATTGAAGGGATGCTTCATACCCAACCTCGAGAAGGTAGGGGAAGTGGCAGTGAAAACAGCCCTGCTTATGAAGAAGGAAGGCAGGAAAGGAGTGATTAAGGATGCGATTAAAGAAGCGTCAAACTGCGTATCCTGCGGCATATGCTCGCAGGCATGCCCTATAGGGAATGATGTGAAACAGATAATTTCAAGTATAAACTACCACTTCAACAACATTGAACCTAAAGCAGTTAAAGGTAAAGGAGGTATAGACATACCTAAGGCGGTGGCGGAGTGCGTTGTTTGTGGCGTATGCACCCAGAACTGTCCACAGGAAATCGATGTAAGCTCCATAATCGAGTCCCTGAAGGAGGGCAAGACGGTGGACCCGAAATTAATCGCCGATTGTGTAGACTGCGGCCTATGTTTTCAGAACTGCCCGAAAGACATTAATATCCCCGCAATATTTGCTGAATTAAGGGGTGTAACAAAGGGGAAGGAGGAAGTAAAGACATTAACCAAGGATGAATTAATGGATGCATTAAGCGAGTGCCTGTTCTGCGGGAGATGCGAATCATGGTGCCCTAAAGACATACCTATTGTTTCAGTGTTCTCCGAGGTTTATAAGGAGAGATTCGAAAACGATAAGGCAAAGATCAGGGTAGGGAGAGGCGCTATACAGGATACAGAGATAAGGAAGGTCGGATCCCCAATAGTCATGGGTGAAATCCCGGGGATTGTCGCCCCAGTAGGATGCGCTTTATGGCCTCACGGAGGTAAAGAGCTTGGGGTGATTATTGAGGAATTCCTGAAGAGGAATTATATAGTAGCAGCATCCGGTTGCTCAGCGATGGCTCTGGCAACGGATTACTCTGGAGAACCCTGCAACCTCTACGAGAAATACGGTGGCGAATTCGACGGCGGAAACCTGATTAACGTAGGCTCCTGCGTCTCAAACCCACATATTACGGGGGCTGCAATGAAGGTAGCGAGCATATTCGCCAAGAGACCGTTGAGAGGAAACTTTGAGGAAATAGCAGATTATATCCTAAACAGGGTTGGTGCAGTAGGTCTCGTATGGGGCACGATGTCGCAGAAGGCAGTGTCAATCGGATCCGGTTGTATGCGTGTCGGCGTTCCGGTTATATGGGGGCCGTCCGGAGTAAAATACAGGAAAGAGTTGCTTAGCGAGGACAATACCAACTGGGAGGTTTATGACACCCGGACGGGGGAGAAATATGATGTAGGACCCGTCCCGGAGCACCTCAGTTACGTAGCCAAAACCAAGGAAGAGGTAATGTCATTAATCCCGAAACTCTGTATGAGAGCCAGTGACGGGATAAAAGGAAGGCAGATTAAATTAGCTCACTACATGGACATACACGAAAAATGCTTTGGGAAACTACCTGACGACCTTCATAAATTCGTCAGGACTGAAGCAGACATCCCGTTAACCGAAAGGGAGAGAATACACGCGATACTGGATGATGTGGGATGGAAGCCGGTAAAAAAGATTCCTGATCCCACATTAGTGAAGAGATTATGTAAAACTAAATGAAGTGAATGAAAATGGAAATCGATATAAAAAAATTGCCGGTGGAAGTGGGTGTAGTCCATGAAGGAGAAAGGATTCGCGGACCAAACACCTTTGTAGAGCTGGGGGGACCTAAGGTAAAATTTAAGGCGGAACTGGCTCAAACCAGAAGTGAAACAGATGTTGAAGACGGTAAGATAACCATTGTAGGGAAGGATATCCCTGACTTCAGTGAAGGGGATAAAGCACCCTTCGGGATTCTGGTGGAAATCTACGGGAAAGATATAGAAACGGATCTGGAGGGTGTTGTCGAACGAAGGGTTCATGACTTCCTGAACTACATCCAGGGATTCATGCACCTGAACCAGAGATACGACATCTGGTGCAGGGTGAGTAAGGAAGCTAAGGATAAAGGCCTGAAATTCGATGATGTAGGTAAGGCATTAATATGGCTCTTCAAGGAAGAGCTTCCCTTCATAGAGAAAATGCAGATTACCTTCATCACCGATGAAACTAAGGTTAAAGAGCATTATGACGAGGCAGTAGGGATATATAAGCAGAGAGATGCCAGGGTTAGAGGAATGAAGGATGAGGATGTGGAAGAGTTTTATGGGTGTACCCTCTGTCAAGGCTTTGCCCCAAACCACGTCTGCGTCATAAGCCCCCAGAGAATATCCCTGTGCGGCTCCATATCATGGCTGGATGCCAGGGCAGCAGCCAAGGTGGACCCGGATGGCCCCAACTTTGCCATCTCCAAGGGGGAGTTACTGGATGAGAAAAACGGGGAATACTCAGGGGTTAATGAGGCAGTGAAAGAATATACGAATGGTGCGAATGAACGATTTTATATGTATAGTATGTTTAAGTATCCCCACACCAGCTGCGGCTGCTTCGAAGCCATAGCATTCTACATCCCTGAGGTGGATGGAATAGGCATAGCTGACAGAAACTTTTCAGGAGAAGCGGTAAACGGATTAAAATTCTCCACCATGGCCACCCAGAGCGGCGGCGGAGAGCAGACGGAGGGTTTTTTGGGCATGGGGATTGAGTGGATGCACTCCCCGAAGTTTTTCAGCGGAGACGGGAGCTGGGACAGGATTGTCTGGCTACCCTCCCACATAAAAGACAAGATGAAGGAGGCTATCCCTGAAGGAATGTATGGCAAAATCCCTTCAGAAAAGGAGGTTACCAGCCTGAATGAACTAAAGAACTTCCTCACAGAAAAAAAGCATCCTATAGTTGAGAGATGGGTCTTTGAGGTTACGGATGAATTAAAAAACAAGACAGTAGAGTACATAACCGAGAAAAACGGGGAAGTATATCCCGACCAGGCGTCAAAGGATCTGGGTCTGACTGAGGAGCAGTTTATGAAGGTTATAGAGAAACTCCAGGAGGAGGGGGTTTTGGGTTAAAATTAATGATTAAAAAAAAAAAGAAAAAAATGGCTGAACCACTTAAACTGAAGGTTAAGGAACCGCTGAAACTAAAACTTAAGGATGATGTAGGAAACGAAGGATTCTCTGCAGGCACATTAACGTCAAGTGCCGGTGGATTGACGGTAATCTTCAAGAATGCAAAGATTCACGCAGAGAAGGTAATCATCAAGAGATCTAATGGAAAGTAAGTCTATTGCGGTAACCGGGAAAGGAGGGGTTGGAAAGACTTTGGTAGCTGGATTACTGGTGAAATTCTTGGGTGAATTAACCAGTAAAACTGTCCTTGCGATAGATGCGGACCCTGACAGTAATCTTGCGGAATGCCTTGGGGTTACCTTCGATAAAACGGTGGGGGATCTCAGGGTGGGTCTACTTGATCATAGGCTGGCTCCTGGGATGGATAAAAAGAAATACTTGGATGCTAAGGTGTTTGAAATCACCGTTGAAACAGAGAAATTTGATTTGCTGGTTATGGGCAGACCCGATGGCCCTGGCTGTTATTGTGCGATAAACCACATGATCAAGGGGATAATGGATTCCACCACAGAAGCCTATGACTGCGTGGTGGTTGATTCAGAAGCGGGTTTAGAGCATTTATCCCGGAAAACCATAGAAAACATTGATTCATTAATGATTGTCACAGACGCATCCCGTAAAGGACTGCTGACGGCAAAGAGGATCAGCGAGCTGGTTAATGAACTGGATATGAAATTTAGAAACATATCCCTTGTGTTAAATAAAGTAACGGAGGCAAACAGGGAGGAGCTAATAAAGAAAGCCAGAGAAATTAATTTAGAGATTATAGGCGTAATCCCGGAGGACCCGCTGGTGGAGGAATACGACCTGAAGGGTAAACCACTGGTTGAACTACCAAGTAACTCCAAGGCCTATCAGGAAATAAAAAAGATAGCAGATACTTTAAAATGACTGGTCGGAGTTTCCCGAACTCAAAATTCCTCTGGAATTTTGGTTCCTTCGATTGCAAAGCAATCGAATGGACGAGAAACTATGTAGTATTCCTCTGGAATACTACTTATTAAATTTACCGTAAATGAAGAGATAAACGAGGACCCAAAATGACTGAACAGATTGAGAAACTGAAAGAGCTTTTAGGTGAGGCGGAGGAGATTGAGCTTGAGGACTTCGAGATTGAAGTAGGTGAGCTTGAATTGAATCTAACCAATAATCAGGATGAATGAAAAGATTCAGGAGTTGAAAAAACTTTTAGGTGAATCAGATGAACTCGAAATCGAGAACCTTGAGCTTGAAGTGGATGAGTTAGTGTTAAATCTAAGAACCCGGGTTCTTGCTGAAGCAATAAAACAAAAGAGAAAAAAGATTGAAGCCTTCCGGTTCACACCACCCTCTGAGGAATACAAGGGGAGGATCAGTGAGGTAACGCTGGGTGCTACTAAAGCAGACGGAGGCACCCGAAGCCACAGTCTAACGATTGGAGGCGAAACCAGCCCCCCATATTACTTCTTCGAGTCTAAGCAGGTGAATAAACCCGTGATCTCCCAGGATATATTCGACATGCCCCTTTCACTGCCCGGGCACGTGAGGGAGCATTTCCCTGATGTGATGGAGGATCCTGCGGAGTGGGCCAGATACAGGGTCAAGAAATATAACGCAGAGATGATCACCCTGCATATGGTGAGCACAGACCCTACAGTGAAAGATGTTTCGGTGAAAGACGCCTGTAAAATCATTGAGGATGTCTTACAGGCTGTTAAAGTGCCGATAGTAATAGGTGGCTCAGGGAATCCCAGAAAGGATCCGGAGCTTCTGGAAAAGGCTGCAGAGATCTGCTCCGGAGAGAAGATTATACTCTCTACCGTCGATCCGGATATGGACTATAAAAGGGTTGCTAAAGCAGCTTTAAAGCATGATCACTCCGTACTCTCCCTGATCTCCATGAACCCTGATGAAATGAGGAGGCTTAACAGGAACCTGATGAAACAAGGCCTAACTCCAGAGCATATGCTGATGGATTTATTCACCGGAGGCATCGGTTACGGACTGGAATACTCCATATCAGCCATGGAGAGATGCAGGCTGGCCGGGTTGAAGGGGGATAAAAACCTGGGGTTGCCAATGGTATCAGCAACCTCCAACGCATGGTCTGCACGAGAAGCCTGGATGAGAAACGACGCCTGGGGCCCGAGAGAGTGGAGGGGGCCACTGTGGGAGTCAACCACAGCAGCAATAGCCCTGCTGTCGGGAGCAAACCTGTTTATGATGCTTCACCCTAAATCCATTGAAACCATGAATGGAATCATTGACTCATTATCAACCCTCAAGGATATTGACGAAACAAAGGAAACCAACTACCCTGAATGGATTAACATATAGAAGATGGCGAGATTAACGGCACTACAGTTATACAGGTATCTACCGGCTAAAAACTGCGGCAAATGCGGGGAATCAACGTGCATGGCTTTTGCCATGAAACTGATTGAGAGAGAGAAGGTAGCCCCTGATTGCACTGAATTAACGAAGGAGGGACT
>JAYEKX010000186.1:0-7129 GCA_034716875.1 Candidatus Altarchaeota archaeon
AACGACGACCCTGAGGTGATGGCTAAGATAGGATTAGCTAAGAAATATAAAAAACCGGTTGATGGACATGCACCAGGCCTCAAAGGGAAGGACCTAAAGACGTATATCAAGGCAGGGATATCCACGGATCATGAATCCTTCGGGAAGGAGGAGGCATTAGAGAAACTCAGATTAGGGATGAAAATCCTTATCAGGGAGGGATCGGCAGCCAAAAATTTCGACACCTTAAGTTGCTTAATAGAGGATTACCCTGACATGTGTATGTTATGTAGCGATGATAAACACCCGGATGAACTGGTTCTAGGACATATCAACGAATTAGTGAAAAGGGCATTAAAGGAAGGCATCGATGAGATGAAGGTGTTGAAATGCGCCTGCATCAACCCAGTATTGCATTACGGACTGGATGTGGGATTGCTACAGAAAAATGATTACGCCGACTTCATAATAGTCGATAACTTCAGAAACTTCAATATACTGAAAACATATATCAACGGCGAACTTGTTGCAGAAAACGGCAGAACACTGCTGCCGAAAGTGTATGTAGGCACCATAAATAGGTTTACCGCAGGGAGGAAGGAGGTAATGGATTTTTCTGTAAAGAAAACTAGGGAAAAAATAAATGTTATTGAAGCCATTGACGGTCAGGTGATTACAGGCCGGTTTCAAACAACCCCCCGAATCATTGAGGGTTATGTTGTCTCCGACCCAACGAGGGATATATTAAAGATCGCAGTGGTTAATCGCTATCTTGATGCCCCTCCAGCCATTGGTTTCGTTAAAAACTTTGGTTTAAGAAAGGGTGCGATCGCTTCCTCCGTAGCTCATGACTCACATAATGTAGTTGCCATCGGGGTACGTGATGAAGACCTCTGTCGCGCAGTCAACAGAGTCATTGAAAACAAGGGCGGGCTTGCCGTTGTATCCGGTGAAACCGAGGCGAGTCTATCTTTGCCTGTTGCAGGGATTATGACAAACAAGGATGCTTATAAAACAGCGAGAGAGTATGTTGAAATTGAGGGGTTGGCTAAGGGGCTTGGTACGAAACTTAAAGCACCCTTCATGACCCTATCATTCATGGCCCTGTTGGTCATACCTAAACTAAAGCTTGGGGATAAGGGATTATTTGACGGGGAAAAATTTGAGATAATAGCTTTGTAGGGGAATAGATTAAGGATGTATGATATAGTGATTGTGAGATATGGGGAGATTTTCTTGAAGGGTGAATTCGTGAGAAAGAAATTCGAGGAGAGGTTGGTAAGTAATATCAGGGGAAGAATTAAAGATGCATCCCTGTTTAGGAGGAGACATAGAATTTATATAAAAACAGGGAAGGCCGAAGAGGTTTCTAACAGGTTGAAAACAGTTTCCGGCATCGTCTCTGTAAGCCCGGCCATAAAGACTGAGGTTAATCTGGAGGATATTACGAAGGCTGCAGTGGATCTGGCTAAAAAAGTGATAAGCCCGGGGGAAAGTTTTGCCGTCAGGGCTGAACGCTCTGGTGAACATGATTTTAGTAGCAAGGATATTGAGAATAAGGTTGGGGGGGATATCCTGAATACAGTACAGGGAAGGGTGGATTTAAAAAACCCAGGTAAAACAATTTATGTGGAGGTGAGAGATGACCTCGCCTTCGTCTTTGATAAGAAGATACAATGCCTTGGGGGTTTACCGTATAAAAGCCAGGGGAAGCTTGTGGCGTTAATCTCCACGGGGATAGATTCCCCGGTCGCTACATGGATGATGATGCGCCGGGGTTGTGAAGTAATAGCCCTGCATTTCGGTGATAGTGATGTTAAAGATATATTAGAGAGACTGGAGTTTTACACAGGCGAAGAAATAAAAAGCTACATAATCCCCTACAAAGAGATACTAGGGGATATATCCAGGCATGCGGGGAGATACACCTGCATAGTCTGCAAAAGATTTATGTACCGGATTTCCGAGGAGATTGCAGAAATAGAAGATGCCCAGGGGGTAGTGACTGGTGAGAGTGTTGGTCAGGTAGCCAGCCAGACACTGGAGAATCTGAAGGTGATTGACTGCTTAGGTATCCCTGTTTACAGGCCTCTTTCGGGCATGGATAAAGAAGACATCATCAAAATCGCAAGGGATATCGGAGTCTATGGATTAGTGAAAAAAACGAGCTGTGGCCACGTCCCAAGAAAGCCGGTCACCAGGTCAAATGAAGATGCTATCACCAAAATCGAGGAGGAGATAGGGATTAAGGGATTGATAGAAAAATGTCGAAAAGGATTTTATTCTCAGAAAAGGATCCGGCAGGCAGGAATATAGCCAGGATTTTGAGGGGGGATTTCAGTCATTCCCCACAGGGGTATAAGGGAGAGGTTTTGTATATGGATGCTGATGTAACCGAACAAACTAGTCTCTATGTCGTTGCTTCCCGCCATAAATCCATGTCAAAAAAGCCTTGCTTAACAGCGCATTCCCCCGGAAATTATGGCAACGCAGATGCGGGCGGTAACCCGGGGGAGTTAGGGATTGCCCCGGCATTATATTTAAGGGAGGCGGTTAACTCCCTAGAGAGGCATGAAATAGGGGGTTATGAAGTGTGTCTGGAGGTGACTCACCACGGCCCCACCAATTTAAAATCCCCCGTAATGTTTGTGGAGGTTGGGAGTACGATAAGGGAGTGGAGTGACCCGGTGGCGTGTAAAGCAGTGGCTGAAACAATTAGTGATCTCATGAAAAAAAAGCCGGGGCGTTTTCCAGCAGCAATCGGCTTTGGAGGAGGTCATTACTGCAGAAAATTCACCCAGATCAAAGACTATGCAATAGGGCATATCTGCCCGAAATATAACCTCCATAACCTCGATAAAGAACTGATTGAACAGATGATGTCTAAGACAAAGCCTGCGCCAGAGTTTGCACTAGTCGAGAAAAAAGGCATGGGTAGGGAAAAAAAGAGGATCCTGGATATCCTAAAGGAAACTAGCTTGGATGTTGAAATGATTTAATCACAGCACATCCAACGAAATCAACGGCGTCTTTTCAGGGTATACAATAACCCCCTTATCCGCGATCTCTATAGGCCTGATATTTGTATCAATAGTAGAACCCTTGAGTTTAGCCGCCCAGATGCATCTCTCATTCTCTGCCTGATGTCTATTCCAGAACAAAAAAATCAAACCATCTGAAAGAAAATGCTCTTCAGAGTATTTAATATTCGGGAAATTTTTCTCCTGATCCGAGGTCATCAGGGTAGTGCAATTATGTTTTTTCATTAAGTCTATGAAGCGTAGCATATGGAATCTCCTGGAAGTATCGTCCCTGAACATATAATTGAATAATGTAACGGAATCCAGGACTGCTCTCTTGGCTTTTACTTTCGCAATAATATCCTTCATGATCCCAAAATCCAAGCCAAGATCCATGTCCGCCGCCTCAAACACACTCCTGTCAAGGATCTCTAATTTTTGTTCCTCCATATACTTGTTAAAATCCCATCCGAAAGCATCTGCGTAGCTTATAACCTCATCAATGTTATTCTCAGTGGTTAAAAACACCCCAGGTTCATCATTTTCAACAATCCCCTTATATATGTACTGCATTGCCATAGTACTCTTCCCAATCCCCGGCGGTCCAGAAATCAAGGTTATGGAACCTTCCAAAAAACCCCCATTCAAGAGATCATCAAACCCAGGGATGCCTGTATTTATTCTCTTTTTCATCTTCAGTGAATTATTTGATTTATTAAATTTAAATTACGCCCTTAAATCCCACCCCGTATACCCGTCTCTAAAGCCTTCAGTTCCCTTTTGAGTAGATGAAACTGCTGCTCGGTTACCGTATAAGAATCCAGTGGGATGATTAATCGGGAACTGCTGATGGAGATATTATCAATCAAGGATTGGATAAACTTCAGTATCTCAGTATACCCATTCTGTATAATTAAATACTCTATACCATCCAGGAGAACCGCACCATTATCAGTCTTCTTTATAAATTCCTTGATAGTATGGCTCAACTCCACAAGATCTGTTGGATTAATACTGCTCTCTTCTGTTTTCTCACGAGTCAACCAGAGTATAGGTGTTCTCTCAAGACCATATTCCTCTCTTATCACACGGGGAAGCCTTCTGGTGATATATAAACCATGAACGCCATGAGTGGCTAAATTCACAAAGATTTCATTACTCTTTACTGGCTTCTCTTCATTGATTAAATAACTTCGACCCTTCTTAATTACTTTCGTAAGAACTGATTCTATCTCACTCTCTTTCTCCAGAACAGGTATTACGGGAACGAATTCATAAAGCCGTCCTTTCTGCATAGGAGAATACAATAGATATACCCCAATAGTCATAGAAATCCCTATAACGGTTCTACCAATCACATCCATCAGCTCATATATCGGGGAGGTGATAAACACCAGGTAAATAGCCGAAATGTTAAAGAGCAGAATCCCCAAGACTGCAACAAAAAGCCAGGACCAACCACGGGTATCCTTAGATTCTTTCTTATATAATCTCCGATATAACTTAATCCAGTATACAACAGCAATAACTGAAATCACTATCGCCAGTATATTAATCAATACAACATAATCCTGAGAGATGGAATAATTCACTATTTTATCCGCTGACGGTGGTTTAATTAAGTTATTTAACATTTTTTAGCATTCACCCTCAAAGCCATTTCATCAAAATCTTTAAATCCATTAAACTCATTATCTATCCATCTGGAAGTTGCTGCGGGTATTTCATCGCTATCAGAGCTCATCTTGTAATGAAAGATCTTCTTTACCCCACGGTCAAGTGAACTAACCTCCCAAATGAGTGACTGACCCAATCTTTCAGATAGATTGCCGGGCGTAAATACAACCAAATTCGTCGCATCATCCGGGAGTGTATCAATAACCTGGATATCCTTCATTAATTTACTTCCTGTATTTACCATAGTAAGATAAACAAAAATATCACTACCTCTTTTTTCCGCCTCCTTTTGTAATATCCCTTCTCCTAAGGCAACATTACTCTCGGCCACTTTACACATACGCCCCCTAGGGATTTTCAGGTTACTCACCGCAGGGGTAGTTAATTTCGATAATCCCCCCTCATCATCCTCCCTTAACCCATGATTCCCTCGAGTCCCCGACGTTTCCATATCAGTTATCATGCCCGGAACTAAAGCATTCCCTCCCTTCAACTCAGGATTTCTCTTCGGCAGCAGCCTATTCCCCCTCTTCATTAAATTCCTTCTCCTGATTTCCTTGAGGAGAACGTTCACCTCCGTCATCTTTAATTTAGATATAACCATATTTACTAATCAAGATATAAAAATATGATGAATAAGTATATTCTTAAAAAAAATGGATTCTAATCTTATAAGCATTACAGAAAAAAATGGAACACCTACATATATTTATTATGAAGATAGGATAATAAGAAATTATCAGGGGTTTTATCAAGCATTTAAGGAGAGATATGGAAAAGTCAAGGTACTCTATGCTTATAAAGCCAACAGCAATCTGGCAATCTCTCGTATACTGAAAAGGGAGGGTGCTGGTGCGGATGTGATTTCGGGGGGTGAACTCAAAACAGCATTGAAGGCTGGAGTCTCAAGTGAAAATATTATATATAGCAGCAACGCTAAGACTAGGGAAGAGCTTCAACTTGCATTAAATGCCGGCATCACCATAAATATAGACTCACTGGATGAATTGCAACTGCTGAGGGATATCCTGAAGATAAAGGGAGGGAAAGCCAGGATTTCCTTTAGAATAAATCCGGGTGTGGACCCTAAAACCCACCCTAAGATAGCTACTGGCCTGAAGGAATCGAAATTTGGGATCCATATCGAGAATGATCTAGCGTTTAATGCCTACAAAAAAGCAGGGGAGATACAGGATATTGAAATCTGTGGGGTTCATATGCACATCGGCTCCCAGATTACGGAGACAGGTCCATTTGTTGACGCCACCGAGAAATTGATGGGGTTTGTTCACAGGTTAAAAAATGAGTTAGGGATTGAACTGAAATTCGTGGACGTCGGCGGAGGCTTGGGAATACCCTACAGGGGGGAGGAAACTACTACCCCTAAAGATTTAGCAAACGCCTTAATTCCGGTAATCAATAAAGGGGTTAAAGACCTGGGTTATGAACCTGAGTTGTGGCTGGAGCCGGGTCGCTATTTAGTTGGAAACTCAGGAATCCTCTTGTGTAAGGTGTGGAGTGTGAAAAAAACCCCGTACAAGAAATTCATTAATGTTGATGCGGGCTTTAACACCCTCCTGAGGCCGGCTATGTATAATGCATATCATAGAGTCAGGGTTTTAGGTAAAGAGGATGTGGTTGATAGATATGATGTTGTTGGGAATGTCTGTGAATCAGGGGATATCCTCGCCAGAGACAGGGAACTGCCGGAGGTGAAAGCCGGCGACATCATAGCCATCCTGGACACAGGAGCCTACGGGTTCAGCATGAGCAGCCGCTATAATTCAAGACCACTGCCGGCAGAGATTCTGATAAGAAGTGATGGCTCAATGGAATTGATTAGGGAGAGAGAGAACCTTGAAGACTTATTCACACATCAAAAACAAGAAAAAATTACATAGTGCACACAAAAAAAAATTCAGCGCTCATAAGCGTCATCACAACCCGGAGGGGTTCAGCCAGCACATATTCATCACGCATTCTTAATTTAGGATTAGGAAAGGAAATAGGATTGAGAGGTAATTGCTGCTCTGAAAAGAGAATAGTTAAGTAGCTAAACTAAATACTGCCATCTACCATAGTATTAATCCAAGCAACAGCAACATAACAACAGCTATAGCTACAACTAGTAGTAGTAGTAGTAGTAGTAGTAATCATACAACTAATCTCTAATCTCCACATAAACAGCCTTAAATATAAATAACTGCGTAATGAAAATCAGGTGGAATACGCTGGAATTCATCCTCGGCGTCTCAAGGGAAGTTCATCCCAATGAATTCGGGGGCCTGTTAAGGGGTAAAGGAGATATAATAGAGGAGGTTCTAGTAATCCCCGCATCAACATTCGGTAAAGGATTTGTCACCACCAGAATGGATATGGCACCCATAGACCACTCGGTGATAGGTAGTGTCCACTCCCACCCAACACATAGATTTAAACCATCAAACGCGGAT
>JAYEKX010000187.1:0-1622 GCA_034716875.1 Candidatus Altarchaeota archaeon
GTGGAGACCGATAAATCCGCATCTAATACAACCACATCCCTATTTCCCTCACCCAGCTCAACCAGGGCCTCCCCATACGCATCTCTTGTGGATTTCAAGTCAGTCATTTTTTATCTAATTCCTCTATTGCCAACTCCAATTCCTCCCTACTTGGTGCTCTCCCATGAAAACCGGCTTCCCATTCCATAAAAGAAACACCCTTGCCTTTGATAATATGGGCGATTATTACGGTAGGCTGTCCCCTGATTTTCCCTGATTCATTTAATGCAGAAATTATCTCCTGAATGTTATGTCCATCTATTTCGATAACATGCCAACCAAAAGCCCGCCATTTCTCCGCGAAAGGCTCCAGAGACATAACACTCTCTGTGGGACCATCAATCTGCAAACCGTTTCTATCCACAATAGCGGTTAAATTATCGATCTTATATTGTACTGCAGTCATCGCAGCCTCCCAAACCTGACCCTCATCACATTCCCCATCACCCAATAAAGCATAAACCCTGTATCCTTTCTTGTTTAATCTACCTGCTAACGCCAACCCGTTGGCGAAAGACAGACCCTGACCTAATGAACCAGACGACACATCTATCCCCGGAACCCTGTTTCTGTCTGGATGACCCTGAAGTATGCTCTTAAAAATCCTTAATTTACTTAACTCCTCCACCGGGAAATAACCCCCTTCAGCCAGAACAGCATATAAAGTAGGGGCAGCATGCCCTTTACATAACACAAATCTGTCCCTCTCCAACCACCCGGGATCCTTGGGGTTGTGATGCATTTTATAGGAATATAACACAGTCAGGACATCCACACAAGATAACGACCCCCCTGGATGCCCTGACCCCGCCTTCTCAATCATAGCAACTACATGATGTCTTATACGCTTAGCCTTATCCTCTAAATCACTAATCAATTTCTCTTTCATTTAGAACCTCTTTAATTTCATCTATATCAACTGTTGCAGTACCAACTTTACCCACCACTATCCACCCTGCATAATTAGCCAGTTTAGCTGCCTCAACTAAATCCGCTCCAGAGGTTAAAGCCAACGTGAATGTGCTTGTTACAGTATCACTTACCCCTGTAATATCAAACACATCCCGGGGAATAGCAGGTATATGTGTTAAATTACCTTCTTTATCAAAAACAATCAATCCCTCCTTTCCTTGAGTGATAACTACCCCCTCACAGCATAAGCTGGATACTAACTTATACCCTATATTCCTTAAACTGGTTTCATTAATAATCCTGATTCCTAAGACCTCTGTAACATCCCGTTGATTACTAATAAATGCGGTTATATCGCTATAATCCAAAAAATTTCTTAAATCAGGGTCAACAACTACAGGAACTTCGTTAATATTTACCCTTTCTGAAATACTCTTTAGTACCCCATAGGTAATCACTCCCTTACCATAGTCAGAGATTATAACGCCATCAACCTTTGAGGAGATATCTTCAACGTAACCTGAGATTTTATTTGATATTGGATCACTAATCTCTTCCCTACTCTCTTTATCTAACCGAATTACTTGTTGATTCAATGAAATCACCCGGGTCTTTAAAGTGGTTGGTCTTTTCCTGTCTATAACTACACCCTCTGTATTAATCCCCTTGAT
>JAYEKX010000188.1:0-7091 GCA_034716875.1 Candidatus Altarchaeota archaeon
GGACCCTTTAAAGGCTGCTTCGCAAGCATCTTCACATCCTTCCCGACTCGTATGTTCATACTCATCAGTTTCATCCTCAACCTGTCGCTCTTTACCCCAACAATCCTGCCTTTCTCCCCATACTTCATCCGGTTCAGTATTTTATCCATTTTAACTTGATTCGACATAGATCTTCTGGGCCATCCCCCGCCCTATAGCCACAGAATTCCTATCGACTTCGATAACGATGGGGCCTCCGGAGAATGCGGATTTTTTCACGGTTATGGTTGATCCCTCTCTTATCCCCATCATGGCTAGTTTCTGCTGGAATCCCCTACCACCTATGACCTGGGTTATTCTCCCAGTATTCCCTAATGAAAGATCGGTTAATTTCATCACTTTTAATACATTAGATATTAGGTTAACCTAACAATATTATTTGTCGTTAGGTACATAAATATGGTGACCTAAAGAACTTAGGTTATCAATTTAAAGCCTAAAAACTTTAGAAAAAGATTAGAGAAACCTAATTCTTTTCTTTTTCACAGACATATTCCCCGCTCATGCAGAACTCCCTAAAGTGCTCAAGCCACTTAGGATGCATAGGAGCAGTCTCAACGAACCTGACAAACTTTGTTAACTGCTCAACGGTTTCAGGGCTTAACTCATGCTCAATCCTGCATGCATCCTTCTCAGCGATCTTGTCAGAAACCAGAATGATTTTAAGGAGTTTCCTTACAGTATCATGCCTCATCTTCACCGACTTAGCTACCCTCTCACCCTTTGCAGTTAACGTAATACCACCATACCTTTCATAATTAACCAATCCCTTATCACCCAACTTCTTCAGCATCTCCGTAACACTGGGCGGGCTGACCTCCAGCTCCCTGGATATATCCTTGGTCCTTGCATAACCCTTCCTGAGGATGATGTTGTATATGGCCTCCAGGTAATCCTCAACAGTTCTTGAATACACTTTAGGTTAACCTAAAAAGGATATAGTAATTTAATCCAAATAAACCCTATAACAATTCAGTGGATAATATCCCCCTCAGGTTCAAAAGGCCCCTCAACCCCCGGTTTAATCTTCATAAATACCAGGGAAGTAAATATCAGAAAGCTAAAGCAAGCCATAGCGGTTTGATAGTAGCAGGTTACAAGATCCCTGAGGAGGGAGAGTAAGATACTTGATGGATGACTATGGGGCAGATCAGCCTGATAGAGGGGGATAAGCATGGAGGGTATGAGGATGATACCCGTCAATAATCCAAAGGCAAATAAACGCAGGAATACATACCAGAACTTATTCTTGGTAAGATAAAGAGACCTGCGTATCGCCTCAACAACGCCTTTACCCTCAACGACATAAGCAGCTTCTGAAACAGAAAACCTGATACTGAGATACGCTATAAGAGGGATTGCAGGTATAGCCATAATCAACCCAACAATATAATGGATAAATAACCCTGAAATAACTGCAATTATCAGGGGACTGAGGATGATTAAACCTGCGAGAAGCAAAACAGCCAGAAAACCAAGGAACCGGCTCATGCATCTTGACATGATATCTGAGGCAGTCCACTCCTTCTCCCTAAATTCCATAAAAGATGCAGCATAAACACACATCGAAGCGTAGGAGCTTAACATCCAGCTAATTAACGCGATAAGTAAGGTAGAGGGTTGGATGCTTTCAGGATCAGATAACACCAGGAGGGTTAATGCACTAAAAACCAGAAAGGGTATGAAGAAATACAGTATACCTCTTCTCTTTAGCATTAACTTCAGGGAAAACATTACCACATCCCAAAAATTTAGTCCACCATCCCCTGTGCTTCCCACCTCCATGTTAATTAATTTACTTAATCACCTATTTAAATCAAACTAAGCTCCCCATCCACAATCAGATGACTTAGGAAACCATAGAACGCAAACCCTGCAATCACAGGATCGATAAATAAAAGAGGGAGGGTGAAGAGCACTGCCGCCGTAATACTGTGAAAGAACCCCCGGTGATGGCTGAACCACAAGAGATAAAGGAATAAAGCAAGGAAGATGCTTATGTGTATAAACACCAAATCCCCTAGAAACAAGTAAGCAGTCAATAAAACCAGCATCACAGCTAAAGAAACCCTCCCAAGAATCCTTCGCATCACTGAAGAAGGCACATCTATGTCAGGCAGAATAGAATAAAGAATCCCTATCAACACACCAGATAACATAGACTCCACCGGCAATTCAAGCAGATTAAGATGCTTAACCAGAAAAAGCAGGGATAAGACTGAAACAAGGTAAATCAGGATATGTGTCTTATAGCCGCTCATTGTAATTAAACCTTACTTTATTCAACTATATATCTAATCAATAATCAAGATGAAATCCTCAGCAATATCCCATGGAGCCGCAACAATAGTGAATGCCATTGCCACAGGGAAAGGAGCAGCATTCGGCATCACACTGGAGACTAAAGCCTATGTGGAATTAAACAACTCAAGGAAATACACTACAGGGATAAGGGATTACCCTGATGAAGACACCCGGCTTATAGAATTATGCGCTAGAAAGGTTATTGATTATTTCGACCTGGATTACGGGGCAGACATAGAGACTGTAAGTAACATACCCATCGCCGCCGGCTTAAAGAGCAGCAGCACCGCGGCAAACGCCGTAGTCCTGGCTACTATGGGGGCGGTGGCCAGGGAATGTGACGTGGAGATTCTCGACGACCTCACATTGATTAACCTGGGCATAGATGCTGCCCTGAAAGCTAATGTAACTGTAACAGGAGCCTTTGATGATGCCAGCGCCTCCTACTTCGGAGGCTTCGTGGTCACAGACAACATAAAGAGAAAGATACTTAAAAGCGGCGGGATGGAGTCACTTAACGTCCTGATTTACGTTCCCGGAGAAAAAAGCTATACCAACAAAATCGACGTTAACCGAACTAAATTACTGACAAAGGAGGTGTTTTGTGCCTGGGATAAGGCCTTGGAGGGGGATTTATATACAGCCTTAACCCTGAACGGTTTACTGTATTCAGCCTCACTGGGTTTTGATACAAAAATCCCTTTGGCGGCATTGAATGCCGGGGCAGTCGCCGCCGGGCTTTCAGGAACAGGTCCTTCAGTGGTTGCTTTAACCAAAGACAGTCCGAAAGAAATCATTGAGGCCTGGAGCGGGTTTGATGGAAGAATCATTGAGGCGAAAACAAGCAATAAAAAAGCAGGGTTATTAAAGTAAAGATGGCGGTGGTGACAAAAAACATTTCTTTGGAGATGCGGGCGGAAACGGGTATAGCCGACATCACAGGGGAGGTTCAGAAAGCGGTTTTGGAGAGTGAATTAAGAAACGGTGTTGTCACTGTTTTCGCTGTCGGCTCGACTGGGGCGGTAAGTACACTCGAGTATGAACCTGGTCTCCTGAAAGACATCCCAAGGGCATTGGAGGTAATAGCCCCTTCAGGCATAGACTATGAACACCACAAGACATGGCATGACGACAACGGGAAAAGCCATGTCCGATCCACCCTCATCGGCTCCAGCTTATCAGTCCCCTTCGTTGACGGTGAATTAACGCTTGGGGCCTGGCAGCAGATTGTGGTCCTGAATCTCGACACATCACCAAGAAAAAGAAAAGTTATCCTGCAAATTATGGGTGAATGAAATGAGTAAACTCTTGTTGGATGAGGGGGAGCTGGACAGGTGTATAGGATTGATTAAAGACTCTATACGGGAGATTGTGGAGGAAAGCGGTTCAAAGGGGGTTGTTCTCGGACTGAGTGGGGGTATAGATTCCTCGCTTCTTTTAAAACTGGCATCCGACTCCGGAGTAGATATATATGCCTTGATTCTTCCGGAGGAAGGAGTCAGCGGGATGGATGATGTAAGGGATGCTATGGACCTGGCGAAGGATCTGGGGGTTAAATACAGTGTAATCAAGATCAATCCCGTCCTGGAATCAATAGAAAAAAATTTCTGTTGGGATGAATTCAGTAAAGGAAACAAACAAATCCCGTGGGGTAACGTGAAAGCCCGAACCCGGATGATCCTAAACTACCTTGTGGCGAACCTCGACAACCGGATTGTTCTTGGAACCGGAAATAAAACAGAAATACTGCTTGGATACAACACCAAGTACGGGGATGGTGGCGTGGATATTGAACCCCTCGGAGACCTCTACAAGACCCAGGTGAAGCAGCTTGCAGAACACCTGAAAATTCCCAGAAAGATTATAGATAAGGAACCCTCTGCCGGCTTATGGAAGGGGCAGACAGACAGGGGGGAACTGGGGGCAAACTATGAAGAAATCGATGAAATACTCTACTGCTTAATTAATAAACAAATCAAGGAAACCCTGGATAAGAAACTGATAAAAAAAATCTCTGAGATGATTGTAAAAAACAAACATAAGAGGTTGACGCCAGGAATCACCAGATTATTTAACCAGGCTTAATGCAAGGGATACAGCATCCTTAGCACCCGTACAGTGAACTTTCTTTCCTATTCCCATCTTCTTTATTTCCCCCCCGATGCTATCTGCCACTCCGCCGCTGCCCTTCACAGCAACAACCGGCTTATTGTAGCTCAAAGCCAGACCGATTTCAGAGAGAGTCCCAACCCTGCCATTTATCACTATAACAACATCTGAAGAGGAAACCACCAAAGCATTCCTGGCATGAGACATCCCCGTCGTTAATGCAATATCCACATAAGGGTTGGCATCCCGTTTATCCAGGAAAGGAAGTATTCCAACCACAATACCACCCTCACCCTTAGACCCACGACATACAGCCTCCATCACCCCACCCCTGCCGCCACAGATTAACACGCAGTCTCTCCTGGCAATATCCCTGCCTATCCCCTCAGAAATCTTTATCACATCCCCAGAAATCCCTCCATCAGAACCAATTACCCCAACCCTAATTTTCATTCACGAGCTCACTAACACCAAACGCCCCCTCTCCCACCATCTCATGTATATGCTTCACACCAAAGAATTCATCCTCTAAAGCTATGCCCTCCTCCCTCAGCTTATCTGTTATCAACTTCTCCAACCTCTTCTCTAAATACTCCCTCTTAGCTGAACTGGCTTTCAGCTCCTTTCCAAGCATATCCTGCTTACCAAGAACCTCATCCCTCCTTGCCTTAAGCTGGAGTATAGCCGTATTCAACTCCCCCTCCCCTTCCTTCTTCTCCACCTCAACATCCTTCTCCCTAGCATTAAGTTTCTTTATCCCAGAATCAATCTCCTCAATCCTACCCTCCATCCTCAATATCTCCTCCCTGACTAATAAAGTATCCCTGCTAACATTAGATAACTCCGTCTCCAATGAAGACTTCTCTTTTATCAATGAACTAATACTCTTCTCTAAATCCCCCCTCTCCGCATTAATATTCTCCAGTTTCTTCGTAATCGCCTTCTTTTTCTCACGAATCGTATCCCTCCTAACATTAAGCTGGACCCTGGTTGTCTTCACATCCTCATCCAAATCCCCTTTCTTCATCTCCAGCGTCTTCTCCATACTATTAAGATCTATTATCTTGACATCCAACGCATTTATCTCATCCTCAGATGAAGATACTTCAGCCTTTAAATCAGTTATCTCGGTCTCCCTGTCTTTTAATATCTTCTCTAACTCCGATTTACTATCCACCAACCGACTGAATTCGTTACTGAGATTCTTCCGGGTATCGGTAATCTCATTCAACCTATCCTTAATCTCCTCCTTCTGTTTAAGGATCTCCTCATACTCAACCTCGAGATGAGACTTATGATCCCTCACATTATTCAATTCATTCTCATTCGCCTCCCTCTCCCTGTTAATCTCATCCTCCCTAGCCTTAAACTCCTCTATCCCACGAGTTAATTCACTTATCTCATTCCCCTTCTCCAAAATCCTCCTGTGTATTGGGTGTATCTGCTCCTCCACCCCCTTCAAAGTCTCCAAAAATATCTCCTCCTGAGCCTCAATAGCTTTCAGTTCAGCCTGATTCATGGTTGACATTATCCCTGACTTACTATCCACCAACTTTTCAAGGTCCTTATTTAACACACTCTTCTTGTTCTCCGCCTCCTCCAGCTTTTTCTTAATATCACCCTGAACCCCCTCAACATCCAGCATCTCTTGCTCCAGCCTAGATCGTTCATATTTCACAGCATCTAACGTCTTGATAGTTTCTTCATTCACACCCTCCATCTCCTTTTCCTTGGACTCAATATCCCTTATCTTGATATTAAACTCCTGAACATCCTTCCCTAAACCACTGATTTCATTCTTCAGTTCCATTGACTTCTCCTCCAGGGGTTTAATACGCTCCATCAACTCAGACCTATCCCCCACTAAATCACTAAACTGTTTCCTGAACTCCTCTTTTTTCTCCCCCAACCCCATCAATCTCTTTTTGATATCATCATACTTCCGCATCGCCTCCTCTTTCCTATCCGCTATCTGCAATCTCTTCTCTCTGCCAACATCAAGTTCCTTTTGCACCTCACTCTTCTCCCTCTCAATATCCTTTTCTTTAGAATCAAGCTCCTTAATCTCATTATTTAGGTCCACTATGATTTTTTCCAATTCAATTATTTCCTCACGCACAAGTTGAGACTCCTTCCCCACATTCTCCAGCCTCTCTTCTAAATCAGTTCTCTCCTTTATCAGTTTCTTAACCCTCTTGGATAGCTCCAATTTCTTGGGGTTGATACTAGCTAATTTCTCTTTAACCGCCTCATGCCTCTCTGTTACCGTCTTCCTCTTATCTTTAATATCTGATTTAATCTTCTCCAAATTCTTTATCTTCTCCACCCTGTTCCGTTCAATCTCCTGTTTTTTATTATCCAATTCCTTAATCCGTTGAGATAATCCGTTAGTCTCTAACTCAAGGGTTAGTATCTGATTATTAGATGATATTGCAGTCTTGTTAACTTCACTCAATTCCTCCCTCAACTGTGCTAATTTTTCATATTCTTTAGTAATTTCACCCACAAGAACCACACTTGCTTTTTTTATTTCCTCCAGTAATTCAACCCTCCTCTGTATACGCAACGTCTTTTCATCCTCACCCTTACCTAACTCCACCTGTTTCTTACTCAACTCCCTCTCCCGTTTTCTCAATTCT
>JAYEKX010000189.1:0-7066 GCA_034716875.1 Candidatus Altarchaeota archaeon
CCTTCAGAGAAAAACGTTGCTCCGCATTTTCATCACCCTTTATCTGTTCCTCCAGAATCCCCTCTACGGGACGGATCTCCTCTGGCGCCTCCCTCCTCATCTCACCTTGCTTATCCTTTAACTCTTTTTTGGTGAGATGATGTCCCCTTGTTATGGCGAGGAATGTAAGGTATTCAACCTGCTCGGGTGTTTTGTTGGGATAGATTCTCTGTATATTGCGTTTCACATACTCAACCGGATTTGTGAGGATGAGGTCGATGTCTCCCTCCTCCCTCATAAGATCGTCGATGATCTCAAGCAATATATCGCGGAATCTCTTTATTCTACCGTTTTTCCTAAGCTCATAGAGCGAGATGTGGTGGGTCGACGGTATCTTGCCGACATCGATCAACTTATCCCCTGCCTCACCCACCAGCTTACCGCAATCCCTCATCCGCTCATACAAGACCATGAACCTAGCAACCTTATCAAGTACCTTCCCCTTCACAAAACCCCTCCGCTCAGGATTACCTGGAATGGGTTGTTCAAGAACCTCCTCCACCCAGCCACATCTCTTTTTTATCGCCTTCTCAGGGATATCCTCCCCAACCCTGGCAAACAGGTTATTGAAATTCTGGATTATGGGGGAGCCCTCATCCAAGAAAACCAAAGCAGGCGCCGCCGCTTTTTCATCCACCTTCCGACTAGATGCTGTGTCAAAGTACTTGGCTGCCATCTCTTCACATCCGCTAATGTATTTAGACAGGTCCTCAGCATCACTGGTCTTCATCAATTCTAACTCTGAAATAGTTAATTCATCCATCAGTTTATCCCGATCAACATCCGGTTTAAGCCAGTAAACCTTATCTACGACCTCACCCTCCCCGGTTCTTACAAATCTCACATCAAAGGGGGTGTGGCCAATGGATTTAGTTAGCTTTGCGATACTAATCATATCCCCAAAAGAGGAAAATAATCCGCTCAGACCGCCTGGATGATAATGGTATAGCCCAACAATATCAACATATTCATCCTCTGGGGGTGTAATCTCCATATACAATCCACAAACCTGATTCTCCTCGATTCTCATCCCCCTCTTATCATATTTAATGTGTCTAAATTCCCTGCTCCTTCGGTCCCATACAATAAATCCCCCCACCTCAAATTCACCCGGAGGAATTCCCAAAAACTCAATTGCAGGACTACGATTATCCAAGGATGTATCCAACTCTTCTTCTATAAACTGCTTGAGATTGATGAAACTTCCGTCAACCCCCACAAGCATCTCTCCGAGTTCAATACCTTGAATAAATGATTTATCTTCCGGAGGTTTTACTGGATACGGCCTTTTTTCCTTACCAAACAGTTGAACAACCAGTTCACCCGCATCCTCTGAAATAACCTCCAGATCAATGTGACCTGTTTCGATCTCCCCCTCCCTGATTGTAACTCTAAGATGTAGTTTATCCCCTATAAAATAGGACCTAGGATTCTTTATGTTATCTATGATAATGGAGGTGATGCCCTCAGGCAGGGTATGCCAGATAATACCCCAGACCATCCTCTTAATCTCTTCAAACTCGGTAGCCCCCACTACACTGGATAATGCTTTTTGAATCCTTCTCTGGCATTCTCCAGGGTTTTTTAGATAATGCCTACTTAATCCCTCTCTCAAGAGGGCTTCTACCTCTTCTTTATACCCTTCTTTGGCATGAGCCCATATAGTGAGAAGAGTAGGCAATCCCCTATAGAATTCTTCAGGGGGAGCCTCTTTCAGCCATTTCTCTAAGTCCTCAATATCCATTTCAAATGGATTTACCTCTTCTATTGATTTCCCTAATTCCTCTGGCATATGAGCCTCGGTTGATTCCCTTGATTCCTGTATATAGCTTTGATAACCCTTCTTAACAACCTCCAGTATCTCAGGTTTTTTAACAACCTTTATCACTTCATCAGGATACTTGACTTCACTAAGAGGGATCACCTTCATAGGCCCCTTTTCATGTCTCACTTCCACTCGCGTATATTCATCAAGTTTATTGTAGGGAATTGTTTTCTCAGATCCGCCTACAAGTTTTATCCTCACCCTATCAAACGGCATATACACTACTCCCTCATCAGTTTCATCCAGCTTAACTTTGTTCTCTTCAGCCCACCGTCTAAGGCCGGGCGCAGCCTCATCCAGCTTATAGGTCTTTATATGGACTGTTTTATCTCCTGCATCCACTTCAACATTTACTGCTGCTTTTCCAGAATTACGTTCACTCTCCTGCCTCATTAAAATGAATCTATTCGCCTGCTTTCTGGTCATGAAAACATGCTCCTCTATCTGTGTCCAGCCAGTCTCTTTCGGGGTCAGGGGTTTAACCCTCTTCTTTATCTCCTCTGTTTTCCAGTACCTGTTCACATCCCCCCCTTCATCCCTGGAGGCTGACTCAACCCCAGCCCAAACACTACCTGGCTTCCCGGCCCTGTGAGTGATAACAAACCCAAGGTACCCCCCCTCAACACCTGTTTTAAGAGCCTCCGATACACCCCTCGCAAGACCGCTCAGAAACCTCCTCAACTCCCCTACATCATGGAAAAAACCGTCAAGGATAAGATCCCCTAGGCCCTTCATAATCCCCTCAAGGGGCCTGATTGCAGGATCGTTTTCACCTTTCTTAATAAACCTGGAGAGTGCATCTAACTTCCTTTCCTTAGGCTCGGATGGACGTTTTTTTAATTTCCGGGGTCTATCTATCGCTCCAACAGTAGTTTTCTCAACCTCAATTATCTCAAACTCACCTGTACTCGTTTCCCTGATTAAGCCAGCGTCTATCAATCCCCCCGATATATCCCTGATATTCTTAATCGCGTTCTCTCTTAACTTACCACTACCAGCTATTTCAGCCCTTGTCTTAACCCCTGAGTTAACGAGAACCAGGAGCCTGGCGGCATCCAGCCAATACTCTGGCTTAATCCCCTCTATTATCCCCCTCACCCAGTTTTCGGCGACATACCCTGGAATTGTTGCGTTTTCAAATTCTCTTAGCAGGGTATCCTCTGAGACTCCATCTAAAATATCTGGGAAATGATCGGATTTTTTGGTTTCGCCTGCAGTGTTTAATGTAGTATCTACCTTCACTACCTCACCTGGAAGGGGATTAGGTTGAGTATCCATCCACTTGTCTACCCCCCACTCACTGGGAAACTCAACCTCCCTTTCTCTGTCATAATCCTCTTTAGATACGGAATAAACCCTTCTATCATCAACCTTAAACTTAATCCCCTGCGAACTTAACCACCCATCCATCCCCTGGATTTCATCAACAACCTCCGCGACTGCATTACATCCCTCATAAAGAATCAATCTCTCATTCAGTAGAACCCGTTCAGAACCCATCAACTCATTAACCCTACCACCACAATACTCTTTTGCCGCATTAAAGTTATCAAATACCTTCACATCCAGGATTCCATGATGCTCTCTTGCCTTCTCCTCAACTGCATTTCGACTTGCTACCTGACCATCTATCTCATAAACCGTTATCCCATTAGCTTCAAGCCGGATTAAACGCTTTATTATATCCTCTCTGGTTGGAAACTCCAGACGAGCCCTCTCTATAGGGTCCTTAGGTATCTCCCTGCCTATAAGATCCATATACCTGCGCAGGATATCTTTGAATTCACGTCCCTTCTTTTTCCCGATTTCCAGCTTAAGATCTTCAACGGCTTTAATGGCCTCACTGTACGCGTCATCATACAGGTATATGTGTAAGTCCTCCCTCATCCTTTTGATGGTATACTCCTTTATCCTCCATACGCCCTCACCAGCATCCTCAATGACGGGGTCTTTAGGAAGTGAAACTCCGGCGGCTTCAAATACCCCCATTGATTTATCTGAGATCCTGCCTTGCTTTAAATCCTCCTCCATTCCCGACGCCTTTACACTAGCTACAGCCTCGGATTTCTCTAACGCATACTTGACAGCATCTTCAAGTTCACCTAGTTTCTTATTGATATCAAAGAGAGGTTGATAAGCCCACTGGTAGGGACTCTTATCTAACTCAGCAAACGGAATCAGGTGATACATTATCTTAACCCACATAAATTTATCCCGCGTCGCTTTTCTATACAGACTCTCCTCGTCTATGGATGAAGCTCTTCTCAGCTCATTTAAACCACTGCGGATCTGGTCTATCTTAGCCATGAAGCCATAAACAAAGTATGGCTCCAGGTTAGCTACCAACTTCTCTGATCTTTTTTCATACCCTGCTTTCTTAGCCTCACACAAGCTATTGAAGGTCTTTGATATGCCCTCATCCAGTTTCTTATCCTGAACTGCTCTATTAATGAATTCCTGATACTCCTCATTAACATCTCTCTGTAATCCGGTCCCGCCGTAGTACGCCATCAGCATGAACACGGAGTGGTCAGCTATGGAGTCAATGAATTCCTCCGGTGTTTCATAACCCCTCAGGGGCTGGACATTTGTTTGATAACCCTCCTGAATCGCTTTAGTTACCCTGCTCTCTGAAATACCATACCTGTCGGCGAACTCCTCCAGGGTTTCATCACCCCCCCTCTTAATCTCTTCATAGTCCGCGCCCACCCTATGACTATACTCATATACCGCAAGATCTATCATCCTCCCCTTGAATTCCTCCTCAGGCAGGAACTTGCTAAGCCATTCAAGATTATCCAGGACCTGGACCGGGATGTAAAGTCTCTCCAGATCAGTCTGGATACGGGGGGTTTCATCGAATTCAAGGATTACCACAACATCCTTGTAGATGGTGTTCTCCACTATTATCTCCCTGATAAGCCCAAGGATTTCCTGACTCTCACCCAGCTGTTCAGCCTCCATTAAAGACTCCATATGCCGGGACATAAGTATCTTAAGCTCACCTGCCTTGGTTTCAGCGATTAAACCAGCATCAACCAATTTCTTCTCTATCTCCCTAAGGGTGTCTTCACTAAATTCACTTTCACTGATTATTTCCTCCCTCGTATTAACCCCTGAGTTAACGAGAACCAGGAGCCTGGCGGCATCCGGCCAGCGCTCTTGAGGGATATTTTCTGTTATCCTGGTTGCCAGGTTCCTGGAGGCATATCCTTGAATCCCTGCATCCATGAGTCTGTCAGTCAACTCATACTCCGCCGATAATCTCTCCCCCATCTCCTCGGCGAATTCCTGAAGAAGCTCGCCTGTTTCATCTATATCCTTAACACCTGCGGCGTTAATCACCTCGTGGGTGGCTAAAGCCGCGAGGAATTTAGCAACATCATCTGCCGTATCCTTCATCTCCCCTGCTCCGCGCCTGTCTGCAAAATAGATCAGTGCCTTACCCAGGTTCTCACCCCACCGTCCCTCTCCATCAGATATTCCGACAAACCCCCCGCCTTCGCGTAAATACTCTTCCATCTCAGGGGTTAAATTCTCATCCACTATTATGTCCTTCGGTATAGCTGCCTGCTCCAGCATGAGGTTTCTGACTTCCTGTTCTTTAAGTGTTAGGTCCTTCTCGTTCCCTTCGATGATTTTCTTAGCTATCCCTTTCAAAACATCTGGCACCTCCTCTTCATCAATCTCACAAGTCTTCATCACTGCCTTTATGAATTCATTTTTCAGCATTGGTTTACTCTCCAACCTCCTGTATTTCAGCTTCGCTCTCCTACGTATCTCCCCGATTGATTTCTGATATTCAAGAATGAGCTCTATCTTCTTAACGATATCCACCATCATCTGTTCAATTGTTAGCTTCTCTGTATCTGGCAGATCCTTCTCCTTATCCCGGACCAACTGTATGGAACCCACCATACCTGTGCCTACCGCATTCACCAGTTCATGTCCCTTTGTGCGTAGGAGTTGGAGTACTCTCTCGGCATCTTCAATAGCTACATCCACATCCCTGGATAAGGTAACGGTGAATGTGCAGCCTCTACCCCCATCTATAATCGCATTTCTCTCTACAGATACGGTCCCGCCATGATGTTTAGCAGCAGCGAATATGATAGATAAACCCTCTCCCCCTCCTTCTCCTTCAGTGGTGCTATAACCCTCCTCAAATATCTTTTTTTCATGATCCTCCGGTATGCCGTTTCCATCATCCCTAACCGAGATACTTACTCCATCCCCCTTTAGTCTGCCGGTAATACTTATGTTCTCTGCACCGTTTTTCCTGGCATTTCTAATCAACTCATTGAATATACCATAGACGCTGTCAAAAACGCCCGGGATGGGGGGCAATCCCTCCGGTATATTAAGATCGGTTATCTTTTCCCTATACTCATTTTCGATAACTGATTCAATAATTTCTTTAACATGCAACTCCTCAATCCCCAGCTCTCCTTTAAATATCTTCGGGATGTCATTGTTTAACCTGACCGCCTTACCCATGCCAAATACGATACAATCTATGGGGGATTTCAGTTCCTCTGCGAACTTGGTTTTCTTTAGTTCTTCAACATCACCCTCCATTGCAGATAACACGGTCTCTGTCTTTTTTGTTAATTCATTAATTTCCTCAACAGGTAGCCCCAATGGATTCTCCCTGAGGGGGTTGTATCCGGATTCCTTTTTAACTATCGCCTCCTTCACCTCAATCATCTCCCTGAACACCGCAGCATGCTCTATACGATCCGTGATCGACTGTATCTTGCTTTTTTTCACCCAATAATGCTGCACAAACCCGTCAAGAACCTCATACGGCGACATATGCTTCTGGACAAGATTCCTCTTAACCTTCTTAAACTGCTCCCCGGAAGACAGTTTTTTATGTAACTCATCGATGTTGGTGATGCCTCCCTCATAGAGTTTTCTGCAATGCATGTCCAATTCTTTGAGTTTATTGTCAAGCTCCTTCCTCTTGGCTTCATCTAATTCTTCCTTGATGATATCCCAAAATTTATCCCTGGAATTCATATTCCCCGGAGTGATTTTGAGGCCGTATTCACTCAAGACCCTGCTGAACGCCTCAATATACTTCTCTGGAGGCCGGTGTTTAGGGAATGATGTATCCCCCTTCCCGGGGAATCTACTCTTCATACGCCCGATAAACCGGATTATAACCTCCGCCTCATCCCTCTCCAAATCATATGCCTT
>JAYEKX010000190.1:0-7053 GCA_034716875.1 Candidatus Altarchaeota archaeon
TACAAGATATTAAGGGAATTTGGTGAGGTAAATAAGGAGGAATGGAATAAAGGCGATCTACTTTGTCTCCTGGAGATCCCCGCAGGAATTCAGGATGAATTTTACAGTAGACTGAATTCATTAACTCATGGTGAAGTGAAGATCAAAGTTTTAAGGTAAGCTATATAAAAAAAAAGGTGGATTTTTATGTTGAATGTTAAAGACAGAGATCTGGTAATCCCGGGTCAATTATTAGGGAGGGATTTATATCATGATTTGAACTGCTTTCGTGTAAACGACCAGGTTTACTCATCTATAAAAGGCATGATTAGGGTAAACGGTGAACGGATTAAGCTCATACCCTCCACCGGGAGATACCTGCCTAAAAGAGATGATGTAATAATCGGCGTAGTCACAGATGTCTTGATTGGCCGGTTTTTGGTGGACATAAATTCCCCCTATACCTGCTACATGCGTGGAGAGGAAGTGTCTAGGGATGTGTTGAGGGAGGATTTAAGTCAGTATTTCAAGGTAGGGGATATAATAACCGCTAAGATTTCAGATGTGGATGAGGTTTACTCCTGTCAACTAATAAGACCCTGGAGGGTGAAAGGTGGATTGATTATAGAGGTTAACCCTAAGAGGGTTCCAAGAATAGTCGGAAAGAAGAAATCGATGCTTAACATGATCAAGGAGAAGACTGGATGTAAGATAATTGTTGGGCAGAACGGAAAGGTCTGGATTAATGAAGGGGATGTGGATCTTGCCATCAAGGCCATAAAAAGAATAGAGATATATGCACAGGTGCAGGGTCTTACGGACATGATGGCAGAGACCCTGGATAAGGGTCAAGTAACTTAAGGATCATGAGGTAGTAAAATGTCGGATAATGAAGAAATTGAGTTGATTAAGGATGGTAAGAGACTGGATGGTAGAGGTTTCGATGAGTTAAGGGATATGAAGATGGAGGTCTCCGTGCTTGAGAGGGCAACGGGTTCCGCATATATGGAGTGGGGTAAAAACAAGGTTATGGTAGGTGTTTACGGCCCCAAGGTGCTGCACCCCAAGTTTCTGCAGGACCCCACCAAGGCATTACTAAGGTGTACATATAACCTGGCTCCTTTCTCTGTTGACGACAGGAAGAGGCCGGGTCCGGACAGGAGGTCGGTGGAAATATCTAAGGTTACTACAGAGGCTTTGAATTCAGTTGTGATGCTAGAGAAATTCCCTAACACCGCCATTGACGTGTCTATAGAAATCCTGCAGGCAGATGCAGGCACAAGGTGTGTTGGTTTAACAGCCGCGTCACTGGCGTTAGCTGACGCCGGAATCCCTATGAAGGATTTAGTAGCCGCATGTTCTGCGGGTAAGGTACAGGGTGAGATTGTTGTTGACTTAATAAAGGATGAAGATAACTACGGTGAATGTGACCTCCCCCTGGCGATTATCCCGCAGAAGAAGGAGGTGGTTCTCCTGCAGATGGACGGTAAACTAACCAGGGAGGAATTCAAGAAAGCATATGAGTTAGCGGTAAAAGGTGCTATGGAAGTCTATGAAATGCAGAAAAGCACCATTATAACAGGCATGAAGAAGTTTATATCTGAAGGAAATAGAGGTTGAAAAAAAATGGAAATTGAGGCATATTTAAGGAGAGACTACATCACCAACCTCGTTAATGAGGGAAAAAGGATCGATGGCAGAGGATTTAATGAATACAGGGAGATAAATATAGAGAGCGGTTACGTGGGTGATAAGGCGTGTGGTTCTGCCTTGATAAACTTAGGTAAAACAAAGGTTTTGGTTGGAATTAGCATGGATGTTGGAGAGCCATACTCGGATAAGCCGCAGGATGGTGTGATGACCACCAGCGTGGAGTTCAGGCCCATAGCCTCCCCGACATTCGAGTCAGGCCCACCAAGAGAAGGGGCTATTGAAGTCGCAAGAGTGATTGATCGCGGAATCAGGGAATCGAAGGCGATAGATACTAAAAAACTCTTTATTGAGGAAGACCGTGTGTGGATAGTATTTATTGACATCCACATCCTGGATTACTACGGCAATCTCATTGACGCCGGCGGCATAGCCTCCATAGCTGCCTTAATGAACACCAGGCTGCCTAAGTATGAGGAGGGTGAATTAATCCGGGGGGAATTTGAGGGTAAATTACCTCTGACTTGTGTGCCAATCCCATGCACCCTGGCAAAGATCGGGGACTCTCTTCTGGTGGATCCGGACTTAGATGAGGAATACGCCATGGATTCAAGGCTTACAATAGCAACAACCGATACCATAAATGCTATGCAAAAGGGAGGTAACGGCTCTTTTAAAGAAAAAGAAATCCTATCAGCAATAGACCTCTCTTTTGAAAAAGCCAAGGAAATCAAGAAATTAATTGGGAAGTGAAGGATATTTAACCCACTTTCTCCCACCGCCCTAATTCCATTACCTTAGAGAGGGTGGATCCCTTCTTAATCTCCCCCCTTATCCTGTTCTCCCTCTCCATCACATCCAATGCCCTGTTGGCTATCTCCACCGCCTTATCCTTAGGCACCACAACCACCCCATCAGAATCTCCAATAACATAATCCCCCGGCTTTACAGGGATATTCCCGCAAGTTATAGGGATATTTATTTCCCCAAAGCCTCGGGGCTCCCCTGCAGTTGGGGTTACCGATTTAGCGAACGCAGGGAATTTAATCCCAGTAATATCCCCTGAATCACGGATGGATCCGTCTATCACAACACCCGAAACATTCTTTTTCTTACAGCTCCAGGAGGCGAGTTCACCCCACACAGCATCTCCGGTTCCGCCAGCATCTATTACTAAAACATCACCTTTTTTCGCTGAATCAATTGCCTCCACAGGTTTAGCCCAATCCCCCGGGTAGGTTCTCACAGTTACGGCGGTGCCCACCATCTTATATCCAGTCAAGGCCTTAATCCCCCTCATTTCACCCCCTCTGTGCATGGCATCGCTTATGTTTGCGGTTGAAACCTTCATGAATGCCTTAACCGGATCAGTGTATTTCTTATACAATTCTGTCTCCACCCCCCTCCCTGATTCAATCGAGTTTTTAATCAATCTCGTAGCCTCCTCAGCATCCCCCGCCTTCGTAATCGCCCCGCCCACGATAATGACTCTTGCCCCAGAATTAACCGCCTTCACCGCGGTCTCTGAATTTATGCCACCGGCAACAGCCAGAGAGATATTTATTTCCCTGGAAACCTTACTTAACCCAGAGATCACATCCAAACCCGTCATCTGTTGATCAATCCCCAAATGGATACAGACGTAATCCACTCCTAAAGACTCAACCTCTTTAGCCCTCTTCACCATGTCTTTAACATCCATCAAATCCACCATGATCCCACACCCATAGTTTCTTCCCGCCTCCACAGCCTCCCTTATTGTGCCATCATCAGCCACCCCGAGAACTATAGCAATATCGGCACCGGCCTTGGCTGCAGCCTCCACCTCCATTCTCCCGGTGTCCATAACCTTCATGTCTGCAACGATTTTATGATCTGGAAATAATCTCTTTATCTCTCTTACAGAATCCAGACCCTCACTCTTGATTAAGGGAGTCCCCACCTCAATCCAGTCCACTCCACCCGCCACGGATTCTTCTGCAACCTTCACGGCCCTCTTCAGATTCAAAAAATCCAGTGCCACCTGGAGGACTGGTTTCATTCTTTCACTCATTTTTCTTCCAGCTCTTTAATATCCTGTTTTTTGTTACCTTGAAATCTGGCAGCGTTGGAACCAATGCTTCGAGTTCTGTTTTCCATATTGATTCGGCATTATCTAGTCTATCTATAAATTTAGTGTAATCCCAATTCATATTATAATACATGAGTTTTTCTTCAATTAATCCCGTATCTATCTTTGTGTCCCTATCCAGTAGAAAAGATAGGTCGTAAACATCCCGTGCTCTGGTTCTCGTCATGATCGCCCTGACTTTTTCCGCGAGAATTTCCCCCTCCTGCATAACTATAACATCAAACATAGGGATCTCTTTTAAGAATCTACCGATGGTTTCTATTCTCGGCTCTAAAAGCACCTTCTCCCTGAAACTCAGATCAATTTCAATTTTGCACATGCTTTCCCGCTTACTCATGAACAAGGGACCCTTCAATCTGAGTATTATCTGCATTCCCTGTTCATGAGGGTGTTTAGAGACTTCATACTCAATGTAAAACCGGGTTAATCCCTCTTCAAGCACTTTAGTCACATCTATATTTTCCGCCGTGAAATCCAGGTCTTCAGAAAAACGATTGAGGTTATAGCAGCGATTCATTGCCGTACCCCCCTTAAAAACGAGTTCTCTACCGAATCTTTCATAGATTATGAAGAGAATAATATCCTGGAAATATTCCCTCTCTGCTTGACTGAGATTTAATCGCTTCAATCGTGTATAGTCCCTTATTTCAGATTTTGTTATCATATCTTAATCCTCCATTTGGGATTGTTTTTTTCCCATTTTTTTGAGAATTGATTCAGGATTATATAGTTTCTGTTTAATTCAAACTCACTTGAAAGGTCTATGCTTTTTATTTTTTCCAATAGGTAGCCGACTCGTTTTATCAGTGCAGGTTTTCCAACCCGTTTGAGATACTCAACAATTTTTTCAGTGTTCACATTCGTTTTCTGAAAAATTAATTCAATTTCTGCGGGATTGCCGCATTCATTTTGCTTGTTTACGACGTCGATTAATAATTTTTCATTCTCCGCGACAAAAATAGGGTTGTTATCGATCCGGATCTTGCGGTAACCGAAGAACTCTTGTTTGGGGAGTTTGACAAATTTTATTTTATAGCCTTCAAATTCGATTGATTTCAGTTTTCTGGTCGCAACCACCTGTATGGTTGATGGAATCTGTTCGGTGTAACCGAGTAAGGAAGATGCGGACCAAAAGGAGATGTATGAGGGGTAAATCAGGTTGCTCGCAATCGGATAGATTGCATCCTTTGTCGTATATCTGTTTCTTGTAATCTGTTTAATCAACCCTCTTCCTTTCAGGCGATGAACGACCAGTGTTGAGTATCTCTTATTTTTGTTGATTATCTTTTGCACATCCATAATTCTGAAAACAGGTTTTTGTTTGAGTTTATCCAGAAGTTTTATTGAGTTCATATACTTTATTATTATGTTTCAGTGCTTAAAAATCTTTACTCTAATCGTCATAACTATCATTTTTGATAATTTTGATGACATATACAAAGAAATGTAGGATATAGTCACAAAAAAGAATACTGGGCATTCTCTTCAGGTAATCGCTTTACTAATCCCTGAACAAATTTTCTAAGGAAAAAAACAGGGAGAGGGTTAAGATGAATCCGAACTAACATAAAGAGTGTAGGGGATGGACTTAAATAAACTAAAGGGGAATAATATAAGGACTATCTAGAATGGAAAAAATTATTAAGAAGAGGCTAATTGAAAGTGCTGAAATAAAGGAGAGGATTGCAGCAGAGGGTAGTGGGGAGATAGCGGATATTGCTGAGATGATAATTGATTGTTACAAAAGGGGGGGTAAAGTAGTTTTATTTGGAAACGGGGGGAGTGCCGCTGACGCCCAGCATCTAGCAGCTGAATTAATCGGTAGATTTAAACTTGATAGGTGTGCTCTACCTGCTATTGCCTTAACAACCGATACTTCGGTCTTAACAGCAATTGGTAATGATTATGGGTTTGATCAGATATTTGAGAAACAAGTCGAGGGCATAGTCAATAAAGGGGATGTGGCTATAGGGATTACTACCAGCGGAAAGTCAATTAACGTTATAAAGGCTATACAAAAAGCTAAGTCAATTGGTGCAGTAACCATTGGATTCACTGGGGCTGAGGGTGGAAAAATTAGTCAGATAGCAGACCACACCATAAAGGTCCCATCAGATGATACGCCAAGGATACAGGAAGCACATATTACTATCGGCCATATCATATGTGAGTTAATTGAAAGTACACTCTTTAAGTAAATGAATAAGGCAGTTTTTTTAGACAGGGATGGAACAATCAATAAGGAAGTGGGTTACTTAGCCTCAGTAAATGAATTTGAGTTTCTCCCTGAAGTAATTAAGGCGTTGAAAATACTTTCCAGCACAAATTATAAAATCATAATCCTGACGAATCAGTCAGGCATTGCCAGGGGATATCTCGATGAGAAAACACTGAAAAAAATCCATGAGAAAATGTGTGATGATTTAGAAAATGAGGGGGTGAAGATAGATGGGGTTTATTACTGCCCTCACCATCCTGATGAAAAATGTGAATGCAGAAAGCCGAATATTGGATTGATAAAAAAGGCTGGAGAGGATTTCAACCTCAACCTGAAGGAGTCATATATGATCGGGGATTCAACCCGGGATATAAAAACAGGGATGACTGCCGGCTGTAAAACCATTTTGGTTGAGACTGGATACGCCGGCAGAGATGGGTTGTATAAGGTAAACCCAGACCATAAAGTATGTGACTTATTTGAGGCGATAAAAATAATAAGAAATGAAATTAGATAGCATATTGGATAGATTCAGGGGTAAGAGGATATTAGTTTTAGGGGATTTGATGTTAGATAAATTTATCTGGGGGGATGTCTCAAGGATTTCTCCCGAAGCCCCTGTTCCAATAGTTCATGTTACTTCCCAATCGATCAAACTGGGGGGGGCTGCTAATGCCGCAAACAACCTAAAAACATTGGGTGCGGAAGTCTTTATAGCAGGTGTTGTTAGTGAAGACACGATTGGAGGGGAGTTACTGGAGGAATTAAAGATCAAGGGGATTAATACAGAGGGTGTAGTTGTAGACAGGAAAAGACCAACCACTTTAAAGACCAGGGTGATTTCATTGAATCAACAAGTAATTCGGTTAGATAAAGAGAGTAGGGAAGAGATTAGTGACCCAATATCAGATAAAATCCTGGGTTACGTTGAAGATATCTCCTCAAAGGTTGATGGCGTTATAATCTCTGACTATGGTAAGGGAGTGATTACCTATGAGATACTAAAGAGTATTTCAGAAAGGGCAAAGATTAACGAAGTTCCTGTAGTTGTTGACCCTGATTTAAGAAATTTTTT
>JAYEKX010000191.1:0-7001 GCA_034716875.1 Candidatus Altarchaeota archaeon
AAATTCTAGGTAGAAACATCTCAATAATGGCTGAGAAACTAGATCCGGGTGGAGTGAGGATGCATAGCTTAACTCCTAAGTTTCAGGGATGGTATAATCGTAATGCAGATCATTCTTTCAGCAATCTTGAAACCTTATTGCGTAATTTCGCTGACGTAATTAACACCCACTACCCTGAGAAAATTGACTTTAAGGCTTATGCAGATGTCCTCTGGAGTGAGGTTGAAAAAGCTCTTGATGAGACAGACTTCAAGCAGATTTATGACAGAACCGTCAATAAAGAATCTGAAAATCCTGAAGACTTCATCCACCAAACAGAGTTGGCTTTATTCAAGAGATATGCAGGCCATCGATTAGGAGATGACAACGAAAACATCAGAAAATACCGGGAAAGGATGTCGGAATTAATAAAAACAAGAAAAAATGCGAAGCTATCGGAGGAAAATAAAGAGACCACGGGAGAGCTGAGGGGAACAGGTGAGACAGGTGTTGGAGATGTTGCTGTTGATTTAAAGAAGGTCGATGAGAGGATAGACGGGGGGGGAGGGTATGTTGGATTATTATTGAGGGAGATTGAAAAAAGGAAGGATGCGGATTCCGTTGCATTTAATAGATACATTACAGAAAATCCGGATTTTGTCGAAGAGCTGAATGAGGCTTTGGATTATGGGATTAATGAAACCAATCTTAACTACACCATCGGCCACTTTCTGGAAGAAGGAATGAACGGAGTTAGGGAATATTATGAGCTATACAAAGAGAGACTCGGTGAATGGAAAATTGCAGAGCTCTTGAAGAGAGAGGATGTGAGAAAGGTTTTGTTAAATTCCTTTAGATATTCTAACCAATCAATCTATGAAGAAGGGGTGTTGATTACTAGCGAGTTCATTTCAAAACAAAAAGATATTGAGACCATCATTGACATCGGACCGAGTTTGAGTCATCTGAATCCTGATTTGAGGGCAGTTCCTGCACTAAGGCTGAGAGATGCCGTAGACCCCAGGGTTAAGATTTACGCATTGGATAACGCCATGGACGATAGCATTAAAACAGATGAGAGATATGCACGCCCGAATCTGGAGTACATCCAGCATAATGCAGTGAACCCCCTGCCAATCAGGGAGGTGGACATCATTAGATGTAGCTATGTATTAATGCACCTGACCGAAAATGCAAAGGAAGAGATAATCGAAAATGTTACCGAAGCACTTAAAGAAGGTGGTTTGTTCATCTACTCCGATCAAGGATTACATGAAGTTTACCGGAAAAAGAACGGAAGAGTTACTTTGATTGGGATGCTGGACTCTGGGATGGTAGGCATGCTACTGGAGGCAAGAGAAAACCCCCTACTTCAGGAGATAATTGATTCAATAAAGTCAACGGCGAAAACACAAGAATCTAAAGAAGCCACGAAGATACCTCCTGTAGACGTCTTAATGAGGGAATATTTTAATAGACGGGATTCACTGAAAAAGCAACGAATGAGCTTTTATCCTAATGGAGAAAACACCGGTAAATTATTTGGATACATTTATTACATCGAGAGTAACTTAACGTACTATAACTTTTTCCTCCGAGAAAATTTCGTACATAAAAGTCAGGAGTTATACGAGGAGTTGAGAAACGATGGAACCTTGAAGGAAGATGAACCTTTTGAGGTATTAGATATTGGATGCGGTTCCGCTAACTTTCTACGTGACCTAAGGAATGATGTGGAAGAGATACCTAGAAAGAATATTACGTTTACTGGCATAGATTTAAAGAAAACATCATCACCAGAGGGTATTGATATAAAAGAATATGACGCTCGGGAACTGCCTGTTAATTGGAGCAATAGGTTCCATCTTGTCGTCTCCAATAGTACACTACGTTGGGTAATCGATGAACTCCGTGGAATAGAAGAAGCATACAGGGTAGCTGGAAAGGGAGCTGAGATAATTATCAATGTTAATGAGGAATATAGTCTCCTAAGAGAAGGTGAGAAAGTTACGTTTTATATTGAGGATATTGTAGGTATATTACAAAATAGAGGCTACGACATCCAGTGTATACCTCAATCCCAAGACACTAAAACCGATAGGAGTAATTCAAGAGCCATATTAAAAATCAAAAAAACAGACAAAAGACCAGTACTGATAATCCCCTTCATACCATCTGAGTTTAGAGGGGTTTCCCCTATTTATAAGGAAGAAGAAAACAGGGTAATCCCCATTGCCGTTAAATCCGAGGGAGATGGGGGGGGAGAAACGGAGTTGCCTGAAGGAACAAGAGAGGGAAAATCCGGCTCCCCGAAAACCCCTCCAGTAAGTGATGAAACCCATCAAACAAAAATCTACCGGCAGGGGGAGAAGAGGAACGTGATAAAGGGGCTTGAGAAAACCCAGCTAGGATTCCTGGCGACAAAGATTCGGGGCAGTGACTATACTAGAGGATTGTTTGATTCTGTTGAAACCCTCGGGCTGCCTAGGCCGAAGATCGTGCCGCAAAAGGAATTGCCGGAGGGTGCGATAGCTGACGTAAACAGGGAAACCTATGAAATAGAGGTATCTGAGGACGCCACCGTCTATGAGCTGCTGAGTCTCGTTAAACACGAGATGTATCACCTCCTCGGTAAATCAGAGAAGGCTGCTGTTATTGTTGATGGACTGGCTGTTCTTGAGTGGATGTATCTGGCTGAGAAATTGGAGAGGGTTGATCCCAAGACAGCAAGAGAAATAAAGAAGGTGGCGGTTGAGGAATTCTATAATTTCAGGAGGAATTACGAGAGGGAATTTGGAGAAGACTATATGGTTAACGGGCACAGGATAAGGTTTAAGGAATTGAACACGGGAGTGCTGAGAGAGATTGCAGGTCGTGTGCCGGGGGTCTGGGCGGACAAGCTAATTGAAGCACACGAGAAATTCAGAGAAACGCTGGATAAGGGTCTTGAGGGATTAACTAAGGAAAATCTGGAGGAAAAGGTTGGAAAAGCCGCCCTTACGGCAACTAAAGGCGATGCGGAACAAAAGGTTGAGTGGGCTAAGGATATTCTGCAAAAAAAGAGTGGCAGGCAGTTAGGGGAGATAGGAGCCAGCAAGAAAAAACCCAAGGAAATCGAGGGAACACACTATCCATGGATTACCAAAGAAGAGGTGGAAGAAAAAACAGCTACAGAAACGAGCCAGCAGATACTTGAACAAATGCTGGAAGTTAAAACAGCATTGGAGAAACTGTTGGCTGGACTCGAAACAGGCAGTATGTGGATTAGCGAGGACACCCCAACAGGGCTGGAGAGTCTGGAAAAACCTGTGAGGAGATTCAATCCACTCAGCAGAAGCCTTTTCTTTGGATTATCGCCTGGGAAGGGGCTGGCTATCAAAGGCACGGGACAACGAGGAGAGATACCATTTCATATTGATTCCTCCGATGAAATAAAAAGCTTGTGGATACAGTATGGAGCCAATTACCGCTCTGTCAGAAAAGAATTTATTGAGGGTCTGCGGCTCCAAGAGATCGCCTTAGAACTCTTCGGAGAGCCCCTGGACGCAGCCACCATACCCGTCAAGATATTACAGGTGAAAGAGGTGCCTGTTAATGGAAAACCGGTGCCTATTAAGGAGTTCCTCTCTGAAGAAAGATACTGGAGAGATTCCCACCACAAATACCAGGATATTAGAGAGGGTATGAATGAAGTGCTGGTTAAGAGGTTTAAAAAAGCGTTTGAGGAGAAGTCTGGGAAACCTCCAAGTCAGGAGGAAGTCAATAAACTAAAGGAACAGTTAAGTAAGCTGTCAGATCACCAGCTAGTTGAAGAATTTCTGGGGGATATACCCACAGGCAAATACAGGGGGCTGTCTCTGGGAGACCCTGTCGTTCAGCTTATCTCTTATGCCCCAAGCGACATCAGAGTCACTGATCTTAGAGAAGAGAATCTGGAGGAGATACGGTTAGATGGTTACCCGATAAAGAAAATAAAGGAGAGTATGCTGAAGGAGGTTTATGAAGCTCACGGGTATATCTTTGACGAAAAGGAATCAACAAAACAGAAGGTGATTAAGAAAGCCGCCCAGAGGAATGGAAGAATTTTTGGTTTAGCTTTGGGGTTAGGTATCGATATTTTAGAGCTTACGGAGGGTAGAAACCACATTGTTGGCAGCGTGATCACAGACTTTGATGATCTACAGGTTCCTATGCCAGACACCAGCAGGCTTTTTGCAGGCGAGGCCGAGGTTGTGGATAATCAGCAGAAGACTTTAAGGAACCTGCTGAATTCCATGTCCGTGTTGAGTAAATTTCTGGGAATTGAAACCTATAGGTATATGGATGAGTTCATATCCACTGCCTCCCAGACTTACGCCCGGATAAGAGAAAAAGTGCTGGAGAACCCTGAACAGAAATTGTTTACTCAAAAATATATTGGGGAATATAACGGCTATCTATCCCAACTAAAAAACCATAAATTAGAAAACCAAGATGTATTTAGTAAAATACTCTTGAAAGAAGAAACGAGATCATTTGAGGTAAAGGAAAGGATAAAACCAAGGGAATCAACAATAAAAGAGGAGGTTAGGGAGAGATACAGTGACGCGCAGGAATTCATGAGTCGTGTATGGAGCAGTGAATGGGATGAAAAAAGAACCAAAAAAAATGTGGGGGAGATATTAGATGATAAGTTATCCAGTGATCCGAGTGAGTACAGGAAGACTTCATATGAAAAAGCTGCGAGATACTTGGGGGTGCCGTATAATGATTTAGGGAAATGCTTGGGGGGGCGCCCTATTAAAGACTCCCGGGGTGAGGCTGCTAGACAAATAATCCTCAGGATGGCTCCCGAGGAGATTAGAGACATTGAAGCCGGGGAATTCATAAGGAGGGCTGATTTATACCAGGAGTTAATGAAGCTGGGAGCGTTTAATCAACCGGATAGATACAGTGAACTATTAAAGCAAGCCCTAGAGAACCTTGATTTAACAACAGTTGAGAAAGCCATTGAGAGATGCCCCGGCATAAACCCTGAAACCATCGAGGAGGCATACAACCTCCTTACTGAGTTGAGTATAGACGTGAATGAAACCAGCTTAAAAAAGGCGGTTGGTTACCTGACGTATTATGATCAGGTAAAGGAGTTCCTTCAGCCGGATACCGCGGAAAAAAGAAGGACTCTGGCAGAAATCCTCTCCTCCAGAGAAAATCACGCACTCAGCGTAGGTGAAGAATACTTGTTCAAGATGCCTGTGAAATTTGAAAGTGATTTAAAGAATAAATTCATCTCAGATAACCTGAGACATACCCTTAAAGCCAAGATTTTTGAAACCACTACCAGACATCTCTCCGAAAGCGTCACAATCACGGAAATTGATGGGGGATGGGAGATACTTGATGAAAACAACGGAGGGATTTACCGCATCAAAGAAGAGAATGACGTGCTTAAAATCTATGACGTAACAGAATTAAATCAGTTCCTGAAGGCAGTGGGGGGTGAATCAGAAAAACCCCTACCTGAGGAAGTCAGGGGTATATTCCAGGACGGGCATGGGTTCATACTATCTAAAGAAGCCACCATCACTAAAGAAACGAAGGGTGTGTGGAGGGTAACGGACAGGTTAAATGATGAAGAGAAAAGGAAAATCTGTGTTATCAAGGAGGTGGGCGGAGGATTTGAGGTATACGGGGTGCCGCAGATTACGGAAAACTATGTTGAAGGGTATTTGTTTGATATGGGGGGGGTGGAGGCAGGAGAGGAGTTAACAACACAGGAGGTTCTAAAGAGATTCAGTGGTCTGGGGTTTAGCTCTGAGGATCTCTCCATTAAGGCTGAAGAGGGAGGTGGATGGAGGATAACCTTTATGGGGGATACCTACATCATCAGGGAGGAGGAGGGAGTAGTGAATGTCTACGCCCCGGGTATAAGCCTCAGGGAGGATGTTTTAGAGGATGATTCAGGTCTGCCCTCGATCTTCCCCACCATAGCCTTAAGGATACCGAACAACAGGTACCATCACACCTACACAAGGACTACAGTGCATAACGGTCTACGGGATAAACTATGGATGCCCCGGTATACACAGTATTTAAGCTATCCGCCGAGTCACTTCAGGGATGAGGATTTAATCAGAGAACACCCTTTTCTCGGATATGTTGGATTAGGGTTTATTCCCAAGGAGAAACCTGAAAAAGAGTATACCCACATCCCGTACGTACTGAAGTCTCATGAGTTAAACAGCCAGTATCTTTATTTCTCCGGCAGAGCTCACCTGAAGACAGTGGATGAATTGGTGATGGATGAAATCCATGCAGGCTTAATGAAGCCCCGCTACGGCCCAGAAACAGGATACCGGAGAAAAATCGATGAGGACATAATCAGGGAGTTACCCAGGTTACTGAAGCAACTGCCTTATGAACTATCAGAGATGCAGGTCAGGGATCTGGAAGATAGGATCAGGGACACCATGTATCGGGTGAGCCGGCTTGAGGAGAACAGGCAGGCTGAAAAGATTTCTGCAGCAGAAATCAGGGATATGCTATTTAGCTGTGAATACCTCACGGACTTCATCGAGAAAGCAGATGATATGCTTGCGGAACTGGAAGAATTTAGGTTGCCCACATTGGAGGGAGAGATCCGGAAATTAACTAAACACGTTAGGAATGATCGTATTACCCTCTTTGGAGCGGATGAATCCGGATTCTCTGGGGAATACACCAGCCAATCCAACGTGCCAAAAAAAGACGCAAAAACCTTCTTTAGAGATCTTGATAGAGGAAGTGAAACATCATTTAATATAAGGATATGCGGAAAACTCTCCCCGGAAAAAGGAGAGAATCCAGATGAATTCGTGGTTAATATACCCATATCCAGCCCCTATCAACAGATAACTATTGATGTGAAAAAAAGCCCCACATCCAGGAAAACACTCAAGGAACTTGAAAAACTCTATACAGAAAACCTTCGCAAGGAAGGGAGACGATACAAGGTTTCGGATAGAGGATATTTAAATTCACATGGCGCATCAATCGCTGAAAAT
>JAYEKX010000192.1:0-1582 GCA_034716875.1 Candidatus Altarchaeota archaeon
GGGAATGTCTTCAAAGAATTACTGGGAGGCAGTTAATGACGTGATGCCGAAGAAATATAGATTTAATGGCAGGAGCAGGAACCCTGCAAGGGATGAATTCAACTGCCTCTTAAATTATGGCTACGGAGTCTTGTATTCACTGGTTGAGAAGGCCTGCATAATCGCTGGACTGGATCCCTACATAGGTTTTATGCATGCCGACAACTACAACAAGAAATCGCTTGTCTTTGATCTTATTGAGATGTTTCGAACTTATGTTGACGAGACGGTAATCTATTTATTCAGTAAGAGAAAGGTTAAGCGAGAATATTTCGACGAGATCCCCGGCGGCTTAACTCTTAACAAGAAGGGTAAAGCTGTTCTCATAGAAGCCCTTAACGAGAGACTGGAGAAAAAAATCAATTACAGGGGGAGGAAAATCAAGACCCGGGATACGATACAGTTTGAGTTCCACCGGATCGCTAATTCATTGATTAAGGATGTTGACTTGGGTGATGTATGATATCACGGATAACCGGAAGAGAGAATCTGTGATAAAGATATGTAAGGGTTATGGCCTCTATAGGGTGCAGAAGAGCGTTTTTCTGGGCAGCCTCAACAGGAATGAGCTTGATTCACTTGCTCTGGAATGCGAGGAGGCGGTGGATGCGGATAATGACTCTGTTTATGTGTTTCCTTTGTGTGAGGATTGTTTTGGTAAGATTAAGTTAATAGGTAATGCCTTTGATAAGGAGCTTGTGAGTGATGAGGTAATCTCGAAATTCTTTTAGACTCTAAAGTGAATAATAAAACCTATGTGGTGGTCTCGGACGTGATTGAATATAATTTCTGCCCTAGATTTATTTATTTCATGTATTGTCTTGATATCCCTCAGCATGAGGGGGCGAGATTTAAGGTCAGGAAAGGGAGGGAGATACATAAAGTCCGGGAGAAAACAAACAGAGACTATCTTCGCAAGAGATTAAATGTCGTAAGAAAAGAGGTTGATGTACTCCTCACATCAAAGAAGAATCATTACAAGGGGCTTGTTGATGAGATTCTTTTCTTGGATGATGGGACAGCGGCGGCGATGGACTACAAGTTTGCCGAGTACCAGGATAAAACATTCAGGACGCATAAGTATCAAGCGGTACTGTATGGGGAGTTGATTCGGGAGAATTATGGCATAGATGTTGAGAGGGCGTATATTTGCTATACTCGGAGCAACAATAAGGTAAAGGAAATCCGGTTCACAGACAGGGATAAAAGAACTGCATTAGATATGGTCCAGGAGGTATTGCAGATTATCCAGACTGGGTTTTATCCGAAAAAGACTAGATATACTATAAAATGTATTGATTGTTGCTATAGGAATATTTGTGTCTAATCCCAATGTCTTTTTAAAGGATTTTATATAAATGATATATAAAAAATTATTCGGAAAAAGAAGCCCAATCCTCCCTTTTCAGACGATTTAAAGGGAATTCTCAGGCTGTTTGAAAGGCAAATCCAGTAAAACAAGGATTGAAACATTAGTGATATTTCTTCTTTTCGGATTTCTTTTCCCGTTTGAAAGGCAAATCCAGTAAAACAAGGATTGAAA
>JAYEKX010000193.1:0-6840 GCA_034716875.1 Candidatus Altarchaeota archaeon
GGTTTATGACCTCGAGGTTACAGACCTGGATGGTGACGGAAACCCTGAGGTTATTGTGGCTTCTGACAAGCTCTACATCTTAGATAACGAGGGGAATGATGTATGGCAGTACTCTACCAAAGCAGTGAATAGTGTGTATACTAGTGACCTGAATAGAGATGGTTATCCGGAGTTGGTCATGGGTTCTGCAGACGGAAAAGTCTATGTCCTACATTCAAGGACTTATGTGGAAAGACAGGATGCAACCAGGTTTTATGCAAAGGCTAATGAGCTTTATTCTTCCGGAAACTATGAGGAAGCCAGGGATAATGCCGAGAATGCAAAAAAGATTTACTCTAAATTAGAGATGTATGACGGGATAAAAAAGTGTAAGGAACTGCTTGATAGGATAATGAATGATGAAAGCAGGGCTACTAAAGAAAAAGAGAGGGCTGAGGAGTACTATAATAAATCATATGATGCGTATCTCGCCGGGGAATATATAAACGCCACCAGTTATGCACAGAAGGCAAAATATAAATATATCTCGTTCAGTGATATGGAGAACGTGGATAAATGCAGGGAGATAATAAACAAATCCGGCAAGTTTCTGAGGCTTGATGCATACGTTCACCTTGAGAATGCAAGCAGATATTTCGAGGAGGAGGATTATGAAAAGGCATTGTTTCATGCAGGGAAGGCAAGGGAATTTTATGAATTCATCAAAGACGACGGTGCCGTAAATAAAAGCATGGAACTGATTGCCAGGATTAATGAATCCCTCGGAAAGACTGAGGAGGCTCCTGTTGACAATAAGGAATTGATCACATATGTACTCATAGGCTCGATAATCCTTGCCTTTATTGTCCTGGTTACCTTGATAATTAAAACCAGAGGCGGGAGGAATAAGAGGACGCCTAAACCAAAGGGTGAGGAGGAGAAGCCCACGATAAAGGTAAGGAAGAGGGAAGATAAGCCTGAGACTAAGGTGAAGGAAAGAAAGAGGGCTAAAAAAAAGAGGGTGAAGAGGAAACCAGTAGCTAAGATCGCGAAAGACATCAGTAGGGGGAAGGGTTCTTCACTCAGGAGTTTAAGGGATGATAATGAACTGAAGGAGGTTTAGGGGGTACTATGATTGATGCACTGGTTTTGACTGAAAAAGGATTTATATTCCTTCTGTTAATAGCCGTTTTAGTTGCTATCGCAGTTAAATACATCAGGTTACCTTACACAATAGCGTTGGTTCTCTGCGGGGCAGTGATAGGTGTTTCAGGGGTTGAGTGGATTGAGGGGATTGAACTCTCAGAGGAGTTGATTCTCTTCATATTCCTGCCTGCACTGCTTTTTGAAGGAGCAATCCATATGGATTTCGATAAACTAAAGGAGAATTCAAAAGTAATCCTGGTGCTGGCTGTTGTTGGATTAACGCTGGGTATATTTATCGTCGGATATCTGCTGCATTATTTCACAGGCATTGATTTTATCTACTGTCTCCTCTTTGGCGCTATGATTATGCCTACTGATCCCGTGTCGGTGCTGGCTTTATTTAAGAAGCTGGGGGTGCCAAAAAGGCTTTCAATGATTGTGGAGGGGGAGTCATTGTTTAATGACGGCACAGGTATTGTTATCTTTGGGGTTATACTGGGGATGATTAACACCCACAGTAAATTCGACGTCTCCAGCACAGTGATTACGTTCCTTATGGTTGTTTTAGGTGGGTTGCTTATAGGGTTTATAACAGGTTACGCAGTATACCGGGTTCTTAGGAAGATAGATGATCATTTGATTGAGGTTGTTCTCACAGGCATACTTGCATACGGGACCTTCCTTGTATGTGAGTCACTGCATGTCTCCGGGGTTATGGGTGTTGTCGCAGCCGGTTTGTTAATAGGGAACCGGGGCACTGTTTTCGCTATGTCCCCGACAACGCGGATTGCGATACAGGATTCCTGGGAACTTATGGCATTTATTATTAACTCGCTCATCTTCCTCATGATCGGCATATATATCTCCAAATGGGATATCCTTTTGCATATGGATTTGATAGCCCTTGCCATCGCCATTGTCGTTATCACCAGAGCTATTACGGTCTATCCCCTGATTGCCGTCATAAACCTTAAGGTAAGGAATAAGATACCTGCCAGCTGGATGCATGTTATCAACCTCGGCGGCATCCACGGCTCCATCCCCATCGCACTGCTTTTAAGCCTCTCTGAAATCCCCCACCTGGAAGAGCTTTCCTTCATGGTCTTTGGGGTTGTCTTGTTCTCTCTCGTTGTTCAGGGGCTTTCTATAGAGCCTCTTATAAACTGGCTTAGATTATCAAGGACTCGGCCGGAGACTGCGAGATACATGGGATTGATAACAAGGAAAATAAGTACTCAGCAGGCGTTAAATGAACTTAAGGCTATGAGGGATAATAAGGAGGTTCCATTACAGGTATACCATAAACTCAGGAAGGAGTATGAAGACGGACTAAGTAAACTGGCCGGGGAAATAAAGAAGCTTATAGAGGAATACCCTGAGATTGAGAAAGGTCAGACTAGATACGCCAGGAAGAGGATGCTTTTAGCCCGGAAATCAAGCATACAGCACTCGATTATGAAGGGCATTACAACCGGAGAAACAGCTGCAGAGCTTATCCAGGAAATAGATGCTGAACTGGAGAGGGAGTGAACACTTATAGATCTACACTGCCTCCGTTAGTCAGCAGATGAATGTTTTTGTTTAGTTCATAGCCTTCCTCCATGGCCAAGGTTGCGTAGTTGCCGCGCATCTTGAAGTCTCCGTGGCAGGGTATCACGTGCTCGGGCTTTAATAGGTTCAGGAGGTACCTGTGGTCCTCCCTCGCCGCATGCCCTGAGACATGGATGTTATCGAAAATCTTCACGCCCGCGGATTTCAGCCGGGTCTCAAGAACATACCGTGTGGCGTAATTCAAGGGAGTGGGTATGGTGTTAGCGCAGAAAATCATTGAATCCCCCTTTTGTAACTTGAAAGACAGTCTACCGTCAGTTATCTTGGAGATAACTGAATTCGGCTCCCCCTGATGCCCGGTAACAAGAAGGAAGTAATCATCCCGCCTCTTCAATTCATCCAACGCCCTCTTAATCGCCTTGGGGGTGGCGTAAACCCTTGCGTTTGGGGGTAGATGCAGGATCCCGAATCTCTCAGCAATCCCAATCTGCCTGGAGAAAGACCTGCCCATTACAAGAGGAATCCTCCCGGCCTTCTCCGCCGCATCCAATATACACTGAATCCTCTCGATGTGGGTGGAAAACGTGGTGGCAACAATCAAGCCGGAGTCGATGAACTCCAGCACATCACTTAATTTAGCCCGGACCACGGATTCAGAGGGGGTTTTCCCGGGAGTCTGCACCCTCGTAGACTCCACGATCAACGCCCTGGGATTGCCTCCGGCAATCTTCTTCAGAGCTTTGTAGTCAGGTTTAGAGATCAATGAATGATTATCCAGACGGAAGTCGCTGGCGTAAACCACGTCACCCTCCGGGGTATGGAGAACCACTATTGAGGCGTAGGGTATGCTGTGAGTAACCTCCAGGAACTCCGCCGACAGATTCCCTGAAATCTCGAATACCTCATTAAAGCCCACTGAATAAAAATTCCCCCCCTTATACTCCTTCCTCCCCTGCTCTATAGTGTAGTGGGTGGAGACTATAGGTGCCTTAGGCTTGTTGATGGGTAATGCCCCTATGTGATCCAGGTGACCGTGAGATATCAACTGGGCGGAGACATTCTTTAAACGCGCCTGATGAGGGATAATATCCAGGGAAATCAACTCATCCAGGCTCTTATTCTTAAGCAGGTTGATGTCACCATCATACATCTGCAGGGTATCCAGGCGGATCCCGTTATCTATGGCAACTGTCTCCTTCCCAACACCGACACCGGTCATATTCCTCCCCACCGCCTTATAGCCTGAAACTGCAGTAATTTTCATCGTTGAGTTAAGTTATTCCCTGTTTAGGAATAAATACTTATCGATAAAGAATCTCCTTCAAATCTAATGCATTTCTGGGGGCGTAAGCATTCGCATCATTATCGAAATAAACGTATACATCCATACCCTCCCTATCCCACTTCCTTATCTTTACCCCCCACTCCTCCAGTTGCTGATCACTGTAGTTGGAGGCGTAGAGTTGTTCATGGCCGTGAAGGCGGATGTATATGAAATCTGAAGTAATCTCCTCCACGTAGGGGTAGGTGGGGGTGTCTGCCAGGCAGAGGGCTACTCCATACTCCTTAAGGAGTTTATACACCGGGTCCAGAAACCAGGAGTCATTCCTGCACTCCATAGTAAATCTATAGCCTTTATAGGTTTGAGTCAACACCTCCAGGAAATGTATGACCCTCTCTTCATTAAATTTCATGCTGGGAGGCAGTTGTATGAGGATGGGGCCGCACTTCTCTTTTAATGCACTCACAGATTCAAAGAAACGTGGCAGGGATTCCTCCGGATCAAGGAGTCTTTTAATATGGGTGACGTAACGGCTCATCTTCACTGAATAAATGAAATTCTTTGGGGTTCTCTCCCTCCAGTTCACAAAAGTCTTCTTTTTAGGAAGCCTGTAGAAGCTGACATTCAATTCCACAGTATCAAAGTGTTGCATGTAGAACTCAAGCCACCTGCCTTTGCTTAATTCCCGTGGATAAAAGAGGCCCTGCCAGTGGTCGTAACTCCAACCCGAGGTTCCGATATAATTAGTCATTATCCTTAATTATTTAGTATAATGAAAGTTAATTTAGATTGTATACCGTGTCTAATGCAGCAGGCACTTAAGACGGCCAGAATGGCAACCAGTGATGAAGGACTGCAGGAGAGGGTGTTGCGGGAGACTGCCCGTCTGATGCAGGACGTGTCTTTTGACTCCAAGCCTCCCGAAATAGCTCATGAAGTCCATCGGATAGTGAGGGAGGTCACTAAAAACACCGACCCCTACAGGGAGATTAAGGAGCACGACAACAGGATGGCTTTAGAGATGTATCCCTGGCTTAAAGAGCTTGTTAAATCCTCCAAAGACCAGCTCTACACCGCAGTTAAGTTGGCTGCGGCAGGAAACATCATTGATTATGGGGTGAACCAGGTATTTAATGTGAAGGAGACTGTCAAGGAGGTGTTGGGGAAGGAATTCGCGATTAATCAGTATGAGGAGTTCAGGAGGGATCTGGCTCAAGCCAGAAACATCATTTATCTGGCTGATAACGCCGGAGAAATCGTCTTTGACAAGCTATTGATTGAAATGCTGGGGGGCAAAAACGTTACGCTGGTTGTTAAAGGAGGTCCTATAATAAATGATGCCACAGTAGATGACGTCAGGTATGTAGGCTTGGATGAGCTGGTTGAAGTGGATTACATGGGAAATGGCATGCCGGGAACCGGCCCCGGGAGAACGGACTCCGGGTTTTTAAGTAAACTAAAGGAGGCTGATCTAGTGTTGAGTAAGGGGCAGGGTAACTATGAGGGATTGAATGAAGAGAAATACATTTATTTCCTGCTGATGGCGAAGTGTCAGTTGATAGCGGAAGACATCGGCGTTAAGAAAGGGGATATTGTATTCTGTAAAGGGGGTGGAGGAGGATGAAATTAACAATACTCTATGATAATGAGGTATGCAGGAAGGGCCTGAAACCGGGATTCGGTTTCTCCTGCCTTATTGAGGCTGCCGGCAGGAATATCCTCTTTGATGTCGGCTGGGATGGAGGTATATTACTGCATAACATGAAGGCTTTGGATTTAAACCCCCCGGAGGTTGACGTCATCGTGTTGTCGCATGAGCACTGGGATCACGCGGGTGGCTTAAATCAGGTGTTGGCTGAGGTGGGTGATGTAGTGGTTTATGTTCCGGCATCATTCTCAGATAACATGAAGAAAGAGATCAAATTAAGAGCTGGTTTAACGGAGGTTAAGGGGCCTCAGGAATTACTTGAGGGTGTATATTCCACAGGGGAGTTACCTGGCACAGGCAGGTATCCAGATATCCGGGAGCAGTCTCTCGCGGTAAAAAGCAGGGAGGGTCTGGTTGTTGTTACCGGATGCAGTCACCCGGGTTTAGACGTGATCCTGAAGAAGGCGTCCGGGTTCGGAAAGTTGTATGGGGTAGTCGGCGGGTTCCATGGATTCAACAGGTATGACGCCCTGAAGGGCTTGGAGTTGATTGTCCCCACACACTGCACGGTACATAAAAAAGAGATAAGGGACAGGTACAAGGATAAGGTGGAGCAGGGGGGGGTCGGGTGGAGTAAAGAGATATGAGTATCTTATATTATTCTCCCATCCTGTAGTTTTATTAAATGGTTGGCTTTTTCCGCTATTCTGAGGTCGTGGGTTACGATCACGAGTGTCTTTTTTTCCTCCCTGTTAAATCTCATCAGAAATTCCATTATTTTCTTGCCTGTTTGAGTGTCAAGATTTCCGGTTGGTTCATCAGCCAGGATGATTTTAGGGTTATTGGCAAGTGCCCGCGCGATTGCAACACGCTGCTGTTCCCCACCACTTAACTCGGTTGGCTTGTTACTGCCTTTACCTTCCAACCCCACAAGCGACAATAATTCATTAACTCTCTTTTTTCGTTTACCATGAGAGGTTCCTTTAAATCTCATAGGTAGCTCGATATTCTCAAAGGAGGTCATACTGGGTATTAAATTGAATTGCTGGAACACAAATCCCAGTTTCTCCCTGCGCAATCTTGATTTCTCAAACCCGTTTAAAGCACTTATACCCACCCCCTCGATGTAGACTTCTCCTTTTGTTGGCGAGTCAAGGCAACTGATCAGGTTCAGAAGCGTTGATTTCCCGGAGCCGGAGGGTCCCATAATACTTACATAGTCCCCTACGGATAT
>JAYEKX010000194.1:0-1531 GCA_034716875.1 Candidatus Altarchaeota archaeon
GAATCCCCCAACTTCTTCCTGAAGAAACCCAAGAGAAAAAGCTTCTTAAAGGTACCGGAGTGAGGTAGGAAATTAGGCTGATGACCAGACTCAAGGATTAAAGACTCAGGGTTTACTTCAGAGAACTCCGGAAGTGGAATCCCGGCTTCCCTATGGAATTTCGCAGAAAGTTCCATTACCCTGCTTATGTTCTCCAACTGCCTTCTGTTAAGCACATGACCCTGTAGATGAGTTAAAAAATCATGCAATTGCATTTTAGGGATAGAATAATTATATATAGTACCTTTAAGGATATAAATAAATGCATATTGTTTATTTTATTGATACAAATTATTGGATTATGTTTACTTCAAGACACTTAACCTTTCATCAAGAAGCACGATACTGCCCTCCTGAGCAAATCCCAATGCCTTTTCCGTGAAAGATTTGGGGATGAAGAACAGTTTTTTTGGCTGGAAAGAAAATTCAGATACCTTTACCTTTCCCAGGAATCTCTCCAGATCCCTATAGCTGGCTGATTTATTCCTCCATTTGATTTCGAAAATATAACAGATATTGTTTTTCCCCCCAACGAGGTCGAACTCTATCTGACCGTCACTGCTGAAGTAATTTCTTAACCCGATCTTAAATTTATCCCCCCAATTTTGCCTTAAACTCAAATTCCTTAGCCTTACCCAACTCAGTGGATGCCCTCCGGAATTCCTCCTCAAACTCTTTCACCAAATCCCTGATTACCCTGAGATTAATCGAATAGTCTAGGCCCTTTTTACCATATACCTTGGAAAATTCACAAATCTTTTGAGTTCATTGATGGTTCTGGATTCACTTAATGCAAGAAGTAATGCCATTCTTAATGTGGGGGTAACCTCTCCCTGGTTTAAAGATGATCCCTACCTGCCTTTTTTCATAATCTCCCCTGTTCTATTTAAGCCCTCCCCCATCTCCCCCAGAGTTTCCGGGGGAGGGGTTATGTTATGCCTCCTCAGATATTCGATCATTCTCCAAGTACTTACCTTAGCCCTGACAGCTGATTCCTCCAGGCTCATATCCCCTCTCCGGTAGGATTCCGCTGCCTTTTTTAGTAGGTATTCCTCCAAGGAATCAAGTAACAGCTTCCTTATCAATGCTGCCCTCTCCAGATGCTCCTCTTTTGCAAGAGCCTGTAATTCATGCACATACACGTTTGGCAATCTCGTTGTGACTACTTCCGTTTTCATTCTCTCACCTCCAATGCTTTTTTGATTAAAAATCCTATCCTTTCTTCAGTTGTTCCACCAACTACCTGAAGTTTTATCAGATTACTGGAAAAATCATCGAAGTTGAAGATTTTCCGCCTGAATGCCTCAAATAAAAGCTCATCCGCTCTTACAACATTTATCCCTCTCCTGAACAATTTCTTATACGCTATTGAATCCGAGGTTATGGCAACCGTGTCTTTGTGAGACCTTGAAAGTAGATAAACATTAGTCTCTCCCGGACCAACAAAATACAATTTCTCCTTATCGAAATCTTTCATGGAGGATAATCCCTT
>JAYEKX010000195.1:0-6686 GCA_034716875.1 Candidatus Altarchaeota archaeon
CAACCAGGTTCAGGTGGCTGTGAATGGCCTCGGGGAGAGGGCTGGAAACGCCGACCTGGAGCAGGTGGCTATGGCATTAAAACTCCTCTATGGAATTGAGACCAACATCAACACAAAAAAAATTTACCCGACAAGCAAGCTGGTTGAGAGATTAACTGGAATCAGGGTTATGCCGAATTTCCCGATTGTGGGGGATAACGCTTTTGCTCATGAGTCAGGAATTCATCAGCATGCTGTTCTCAGGAAAGCAGAGACCTTCGAGCCTATAAAGCCGGAGATGGTGGGGGCGAGAAGAAGGCTTGTCCTCGGGAAACACGTGGGGGTTCATGGAATCGATGCGAAGCTGAAGGAACTGGGCATAACAGTAAATCCCGGGCAGTTAAAGGATATCACCTCAAAGGTAAAGGATTTAGGGGGTAAAGGAAAGAGAGTGGTTGAGGAGGATCTCGTTGCCATAGCGGAGGATGTGATCGGGATGGTTCCAAGGGAGGAGAGGAAGGTGGAGCTCATAGATCTGGTTTTAAACTCCCGGTTAAATAAGAAGCCCGTTGCCTCAGTAATCCTGAAGGTGGATGGGGGGGAAAAGAAGGCTACTGAAGAGGGAGTGGGGCCGGTGGACGCCACCTTAAATGCGATAAAAAGTGCTATAGGTGAGGAAAAAATCGAGCTGGAGGAGTATCACCTGGATGCCATCACAGGCGGCTCAGACGCACTGGCAGATGTCACCATCAGAGTCAGGAAGGATGAGAAAGTAGCCCTCGCCCGCGGAGTACATGAGGATGTGGTGATGGCTTCCATAACTGCTTTCATCAATGGATTAAACAGGATATTGAAGGGATAAGAGATGAATCAGGAAACCAATGAAGTCATGGATAAGCTCTCTAGGTTTTTCAGAGGGCAAAAAGAAGTCAGGGTTGCGTATCTATTTGGTTCAGTGGCCAGCGGGAAAACAGGGCCGTTGAGTGATGTAGATGTCGGGGTTTTCCTTGATGAGTCGCTGAGTAAAAAAAAGCGGTTTATGCTCAACCTAAGGCTGATATCTGAAATTTCCGGAATTCTAAAGACAGACAGAGTAGATATTGTGATAATGAATGATGTGCCGGTATCCCTCAATTACGAGATAATAAAATCAAACCAGCCAGTTTATACTAGGGATGAATCAGAAAGGGTGGATATTGAGCACGGGATCCTGTCTAAGTATTTGGACAGGAGATATTACGATAAGCGGGGTGCGGATGTTTTTATAAAAAAAGTTGCTGATAGGGGTTTATCATGGACATAAAGGAAAAAATCCACAGAAAACTCAAACTGATGGAGGAATACATAAAATTTTTAGAGTCCTATAAAACCATAGACGGAGAAGAGTTGGAGGCGAACTATGAGTTGCGCAGTGCCATTGAGAGGAATTTCCAGGTGGCATTGGAGGCAGTTTTTGATATCGGGGAGAGTATAATCTCACATGAAAATCTGAAAAAACCAGAGAGCTATCGGGAGATTATAGAAATCTTAGGTGATAATGGAATTCTATCAAAGGAGTTTGCCAATAAATTTGCTCCCGCTGCAGGATTTAGAAACATACTTGTTCACATGTACGCCGAGGTTGATGTCAATGAGCTTTATGAGTATCTGCATAATAATCTTGATGACTTCGATAAATTCGCAAGATATATAGCTGAATATCTTGAGAAATAAAAATGCCTGAAGAGATACTGCTTAAAGATGGTATGAGATATGAATTGTGGATTCCAAAACTTCAGGATAAAATAGAATAAATAAAGAAAATGAGGTCCGATAAAACAAAGAGGGGGATTGAAAGAGCACCCCACAGGTCTCTTATGAAGGCTATGGGCATGATCGATGAAGAAATAGATAGGCCATTTATCGGCGTAGTGAATTCATGGAATGAATTCATACCGGGACACATACATCTGGATAAATTAGCTGCCGCTGCGAAATCAGGGGTTAGGATGGCAGGCGGTACGCCGTTTGAATTCCACACCATCGGAGTCTGTGACGGAATCGCCATGGGGCATGAAGGCATGAGGTACTCACTCCCCTCCAGGGAAACAATCTCTGATTCTGTGGAGCTGCAGGTGAAGGCTCACCAGATGGATGCCCTCCTGTTTGTCACATCATGCGATAAAATACTGCCCGGGCATCTGATGGCCGCCGCCCGGATAGATATCCCCTCCATCTTTGTTACGGGAGGGCCGATGTGTCCGGGAATTTATGATGATAAACCGATTGATTTAATCTCCGTGTTTGAAGCTATCGGAGGGTTTCAGGCCGGTGAAATAACTGAAGAGGAAGTTAGATCCCTGGAGGAAAACGCATGCCCTGGTGCGGGCTCCTGCGCCGGGCTTTTCACTGCAAACACCATGGGTTGTATGACTGAAGCCTTAGGGATGTCTCTACCCGGTTGTGGGACTTCAATGGCTGTGGACGCCGGAAAATATAAAATAGCTAAGAAATCAGGGATGCAGATCATGCAGCTCCTGAAAAGAGATATAAAACCCAGGGATGTTATGACTGAAAAGTCTTTTGAAAATGCGATAAGGATAGATATGGCTATAGGGGGATCCACAAATACAGTACTCCATCTCCCGGCGATAGCGAATGACTGCGGGATAGAATTAGGTCTCGATATATTCGATAGATTAAGCAGGGATACCCCTCATTTAACATCCATCCGCCCGGGGGGTCCCCACTTCATGCTTGATCTAGACAGAGCAGGAGGTATCCAGGCAGTTATGGAAAGAATCAGGGATAAATTAAATCTCGACTGCGTTACCGTTACTGGAGAAACCCTAAATAAAAACCTGGAGGGACTGGATATAATGAATCCGGAGAAGAATAGGGAGGTTATAAGAACAGCGGATAATCCATATCACGAGGAAGGGGGGATAGCCATACTTAAAGGGAATCTGGCACCGGGGGGTTCTGTAGTCAAGCAGTCTGCCGTGAACCCAAAGATTCTTACGCATTCCGGCCCGGCGAGGGTTTTTGATTGTGAGGAGGATGCGAATGAAGCTATCTTAGATGGGAAAATCGAGAAAGGTGATGTTATTGTGATAAGATATGAAGGACCTAAGGGGGGGCCGGGAATGAGGGAGATGCTTCAGGGCACATCTGCCGTTTCTGGGATGGGCTTAAGTGATTCTGTAGCGTTGATCACAGATGGACGGTTCTCCGGCGGAACCAGGGGACCATGTATAGGCCACATCAGCCCCGAGGCGGCGGAAGGCGGCCCTATTGCCATCATCGAGGAGGGCGATGTAATAGAGATAGACATCCCAAACAGGAAACTCGATATCCAATTGTCTGAAGAAGAAATCAATGAGAGACTGGGTAGGTGGACGAAACCGGAAAAGAAGCTGACTGGCGTATTAAAGAGGTATTCACAGCAGGTTAGTTCAGCCGATAAAGGAGCGGTATTTAAGTGAATCACTCGATTACACCAGTATTCCTCGCCACTTCAACGGCTTCCTCCCGGCTTAAACCATCCCTGAGAATAGTGTATCTATCCCTGATTTTATGAGCCGTAGTCAGCGCTTCAATGATATGATCCTCATCAATACCAAGTTCAGAGGCATTAACAGGAGCCCCCGCCTCTTTCAATGAATCCCTGACCTTCGTCCACTCTGCCTCATGCAGGCAGGCCATCAGTATAGAGCCTACACCGCATTGCTCCCCATGCATGGCCGGTTTGGGGCAGATCCGATCGAGAACATGGCTGAAACTATGCTCTGCCCCGGAGCAGGGTCTGCTTGAACCGGCGATACCAATCGCAACCCCACTGCTTATCAAGGCTTCCACAAGAATACTTATATTACCCCTGATTTGTTCAGCATTATGCATCACTATCTGCGCACTCATCATAGCCAGGGTGGAGGCGTAGTCTCCATAGTATTCCCCTTTTTCGGTATTAGCTAATTTCCAGTCTAAAACCGCAGTATAGTTGGAGATAACATCCGCACATCCCGCAGCCAGAAGACGTTCAGGAGCTTTTCGTATGACAGAGGTATCAGCAACCACACCAAGAGGGCAATGAGCCCGGAGGGATGCTGGGATGCTACCCTGTATAGAAACCTGAGGTGAAGCAATACCATCATGTGATGCGGCAGTCGGTACACTCAAGAAAGGAGTCTCTGCCTTAAATGCCGCTAATTTAGTGATATCTATCACCCTGCCGCCTCCAACACCAACAAGATACCTGATTTTATTTCTCTTGACCTCCAACAGAATTCTTTCCACCTCAGAATCAGGGGTTCCCTGGACGATATATACTAATGAATCCAGGTCTCTCCCAATATTATCTCCAGCAATTTCCCGGGTGGTTGGGTCTGAGATCACCATAGAGTCTCCTTCCAACCCAAGCTCTTCAACCAAATCCCTGAGTTGGGAAATAGCACCATCCCCCACAATCACCCTCCTGGGAAGCTCTATGTTTTTCATCTATAATCAAAAAAAAAGGATATTTAGGGCATGACAACTATCTGGGCATGTTTTATGCCAGATATTTCCAAGATATTTTCTTCATCAACAAAACCTTGACCTACAGCAGAATCCACCACATTATTCCCTGTGAGACTGACTATGGTGGCATCATTCAGGGCATTAAATAGTTCCCCAATATCCTTAAGCGCCCCATAGTAGAATCCTTTGTTAACCTCCAGCTGGAGTTCACCTTGAGTAAATTTCTTCCCCAGAATCTCTTTATCACATGCTGCTACAATCACTTCACCACTTCTCCTATGAGTCTTTAGATAAATCTCCATCCCCAATTTACTTCAATCTACTTTATCTTCCTTAACGGCCTCCATCCACCACAGGCGGTGCATTTAATAATCCCCTGCCCACTTAACTCAGTAAACTTCGTATCAGGCCTCTTACATTCATGACAGAGGACATATTCCTTGGTGTAGTCCTCAATCTTTTTATCTATGATATGCTTCCTAAGAACCCTCTGGATTACAACCCGGTTTCCATCAAATGTTCCTCTTGCCGCAAGCTCCTTCAGTAGAAAAGTGAACAGATGCTTGGGCTTCCTCCTTAACGTATTCGCTATCTCGTTAAAGTTTTTAATGATGGTCTGATTACCCTCCACGAATATATCAACTTCCGGGATCTCAAAACGAGAGTGGCTCTTCAATTCCTCCGGAAGATTCTTCCAGGCCCTATCCAATAATACGGTGTAATTGTATTCCATACTTACTCAATCCCAGACTCATCTACCCCTTCTTCGGTTTTAGATTCAGGGAAGGTATATGTAATGAATTTCCTGTTCACATCCCTGATTAATGAATCACAATCCTGCTTTATTTTTTCCATCGTAGCCACAATCCTATAGCGCTCCTGCTCCACATCATCTATCATCTCATAGGGTTCAATGGCGGTTTTGAAGTCATCCAGCTCCACCATAGTATACTCTGACTTATTCATCTGTTGACTGACTTTTCTACAGACTTTTTCCAGCCACAGGTTCATCTCCTCCTTCACCTTGCTTCTAATCATCTTGTCTTTATCCAGTTCATCTTTCATAACCCTGACAACAGGTGCCATGGCGAAGGCGAACCTACTTTCATCCTCCACAGATACCTCCTCAGATACTTCATCAGATACTTCATCATCCTCCACAGAGGATTCCTCCTCAACCATTTCCTTTTCTTCAATCATTTTTAGTTAATCACCATTAAAGAGAACACTTACATATTCGATTCCAAGTAAAAATACCGCTCTGGAATTTAAATATAAAAACAAAAAAGATAACACATTAAACAATTGAGGGGGTAATACGATATCATCGCCCACCCCATCTTACTCATATTCATTCATAAGCTGGGGTGGATGCGACTATCATCGCCCACCCCATCTTACTCATATTCATTCATAAGCTGGGGTGGCCAAGCCCGGTTAGGCAGTCGGCTGCAGACCGACCAACGGGAGTTCAAATCTCCCCCCCAGCTACCCACAAGAAGTGGAAAAGGAGAAGCTTTTAAGTAAGTGATCCAAAGTAATATACAGCCACATGTCCCTCTGGGAGATCAAAGCCACAAGATCCCTTGAGGGAAAGATGAAGAAACTCTCAGGAAAGAGATACGAATACGATATATACGGGCTTGATAAGCGGTTCTCTCTATTCGAGGAGCGGATAGATAACTCCGGAGAGTTATTACCTGAAAACAAGAAGCTGATTATTTCTTTCAAACGTAGAGTCTATGCTGCGTCTCTTATGGGTAAGCACCGGGTACTGAAATACGAGACTTTCTTCAATAACTATGATTCCCTGTTGCAAAAACCATTCGACAAAGCCACCAAGGAGGATCTGGAGGATATTGTCGCCAGGGTTAAAGACAACCCGGACTGGAAGGAACTGACTAAGAGAGACTTTTTACTGCTCCTTAAACGATACTATAAGATAGCTGCAGGCCTTGAAGATGAGAATGAATACCCTGACCTGGTTAAATGGATTAAGACCCCGAAGGTTAAGGAACCCCCTATTAAATGGGATGAGGTACCTAACTGGGAGGATATATGCAAGATGGCTGATTGCACCCTCAACGCCAGAGATGAAGCATTCATTAAGTCAATATGGGAGGCTGGGACAAGAATCGGAGAACACCTGACCCTGCGGGTGGGAGACATACAAGAGACTGAAAGTGGACTGTATCTTAATATATGGAAAA
>JAYEKX010000196.1:0-6668 GCA_034716875.1 Candidatus Altarchaeota archaeon
CCTGCAAATGCATCAAAATCTATCCACGTGCCAACCCATACAAAGAACAGGGGTATGAAGAAGCCATAGCCTATGGTTTCAACCTCTTCAATAGCTCTCCTCCTGAATGGCGTCTCCCCTATAAGCATTCCGGCGATGAATGCCCCGGTTATTGCCGCAATCTGCACTGATTCTGCGAAAACGCCAAACAGAAACACCATAGTCAGTGAGAGTGCTATAAATGCCTTAGCAGTCCCCATTTTTTCAAACAGATTCGTTAACCTGCTTATAACCATTAAACCCACTACCACGGTAAGGAAAAAGAATACCAGCATTTTCAGGGACAGTAGGCCTAATGCTTCAACGCTTACCCCCCCTGTCAGGGCTATACTGGAGACGATAACGATTACCAGGATTCCCAGGATATCGTCTATCACTGCAGCGCCAATGATCGTTGATCCGGCTTTAGTATCCAATACCTTTGCTTCCATCAGGATTCTTGCTGTAACGCCAACGCTGGTTGCGGTTAATATGGCCCCAAGTAACATGGCGACGTAGGTATCATTAAATTGCCACATACCTACTGCATAACCCCCGGCGAAAGGCAATAAAACACCTCCTATCGCAACGAAGATAGCTAATTTCCCTGTCTCCTTCAGTTTCTTAAGCTCCACCTCCAGCCCTGAAAGGAAGAGCAGGAGCATTATACCCACTGTAGCGAACGCGTGAAATACATGCCCGCCGACGTTTATCCCCAGCATGGGACCTAAGACTTGATGACCTATAATGACCCCCACAAGTATTTCACCGATTACCGACGGCTGGCCAATCCTCTCGAAGGCTTCACCGAATAATTTAGCCAAAAGCAGGGCTAGACCCAGCATAATTAACAGGATGATCTCGTCATTCCCCTTATACTGGCCCTCCAGAATAGATGTTTCAGTATTCTGTACACCATTACTTAAATAATGGATAGTTATTTCCAGCTGGTAAGTACTGTCCGGCTCAACTCTATGCTCTCCCCTGCATCCCACGGCATTGATTGTGAAGTCCTCGCCTGCCGGAACGGATGTATTTGATATACTCCCTACACAGGAGGTTTCCGAAACGGTATTCCTTAGGTCAACATCGGTTATCTCTATATCCTCTCCGAGGTTGTTTATAAACAAGGCCTTGAAGTTCCCCTCCATATCCATGTGCACTGTGTGCAAGTCCGGGGTAATGTCCTTGGAGTTACTGTATTTGATTTCACTGCCGTAAGTCAGGAAAGGGTATAAAAGAAAGATTGTTGTTAATCCCAGAATAATCAATGTTTTCTTGTTCATGGTATCATCCCTCAGAAATTATGTTTTCAACCAAAAAACTCTTTATCCACGAGTTTTATTATTCTGTCTATGGTGATCTCTCCTATGATTACTCCTCCTTTAACTACCGGTAGGTGCCTGATCTTGGTGTCTACCATGAGTTTAACCATACTCTTCAGGTCAGTATCCGATTTGCATTTAAACAGGCGGGGAGTCATCATATCCTCTGCAGTTTTCACATCCCTGTAGAGGAGTGATCTTATTCCGAGCGCATCCCAGGCGATGTCTTTTCCAAACAACGGCGTTTTTATACCATCAAGCAGGTCTTTCTCCGTTATTATGCCCACCGGCTTGTTGTTGTCATCCACTACCCATAAATGATCCTCTATCTGCCTGCTTATCTCCTTTATCACTTCCTCAATGGGCGTATCTCGTTTAACGGACGGGAAATCCTGACTCATTATCTCCCCTGCCGGAGTCAGATAAAATTTTTTAATCTTCTCCGTAAACTCATTTTTTTCTTTTTCCATTTTGGATACATTTCGATACATTTCTTTAGATTTATAATAATAAATAATGATAAATTAATTCTTCTTATATACCTATCCACCTATAATAATTAATTGATGTAAAATGGTTGATTTGAATAAAAAGTGCCCTACCGGGATTCCTGGTTTGGATGAATTGTTGGGCGGGGGGTTTCCCCGGGCGAGAAGTATTCTTCTTTCCGGATCCTGTGGTACTGGGAAGACCACGTTTGCGGTTCAGTTCCTCTATAACGGGATTGTCCAATACGATGAGCCTGGAATCCTGATCTCCTTGGAGCAGGATCCTAGGGAGTTGAAGCAGGATATGCTGTCTTTTGGCTTTGATTTAGCGAAGCTGGAGAAGGAGGGTAAACTGGCGATAGTGGATACCAGCCTCTCCCGGGTGGGGCTTGCTAGTCTTGGTGGATCACCCTCTTTCGATGATTCTATTGGTTCGCCTGAGGGTAGTATGTCTCTTTTACCGGATGAGTTTAATATAAAGAAGATTCTGGAGATTGTGGTGGATAAGGCGGAGAAGATTGGGGCGAAGAGGGTTGTTTTTGACAGTATTCCGGCACTGGATTTTTTGATTAAGGATCATGGGGACATGAAATATGCTGTGCGGCAGGTGCTTCTTGCATTGAATTACCGGTTGAAGGCGGTTGGCTTAACTACTGTGTTGATAACGGAGACTGCGGAGGACAATGCTTTATCGGCGCATGGCGTTGAGAGTTATGTGGCGGATGGTACTATTCTCCTATCTATTAATGAGGCTTTGGATAACCGGACAATGAAGATAAGGAAGATGCGTCAGACCGTTCACAGTCTGAAGCCTAGGACTATTGAGTTCACTAGTGAGGGTGTGGTGGTGAAGGGTGTGGAGAAGGGGTCTGGGAGGAAGTTGTTTTAATTGATTTTTATAAAATGCCTGATTCAAAAGAGGATAGAATCTTGAAGGTATTGAATGAGGATCTCCTTCGTCTGGAGGACATCCATGCTTGTTTGGTAGCACGGAAGAATCTGGAGGGTATTGTGCCTATTACTGAGGAGTTTAAGCGGGAGATTATGGGTATTTGGGATGTTCTGAAGGATACTATGGATGACTTCTTTGATGTTATCGGGAGGTATTCTGCGTATGGTTTGGATAAGGCCTATTTTGAGTTAGGTAAGTTTGACGTTATGTTTTTCATACTCCCTGGCTCGGATACTGCTCTTGTTGCTGTTGTCCCTGCGTTGGCGAACCGCGGTCTTTTGGAGGTGGAGATGGAGAATGCCCGAAGAAGGATTATAGAAATCATCGAATCCGGTTAATTCACTTATGCGTAATGGGTGGGTTTTCAGGAATTTCTTGATGGTGTGTGGGATGTTCTACCTAGGAGGATGCCTCTTATTGATTTAACCTAACCTTCTAACGAATTCGGTATAAAGATGTGCTGAGAGCCTAAATCCTTCACTCAGCATATCATCAAGTATTCTTATTGCCTCTTTTTTACTTATTATTCCTTGCTCTTGGCACCTTTTTAGAACATATAATGTCCCTCTTGTTTTTAACCCGAAAGCTCTTGCAACTTCTCTTGCATCCTCTTCATCAATTAAGGCCATTGACTCTAGTTCTTTTGCCAACAGGATTGTGTTTGTTTCGCCAAGATGAATGCCTTTGAATTTTCTCTTATCTTTAATCCTTTTTACTATAATCCACCCCTCCCTGATGGATTCTTCTATGACTATTGAATCTGCCGCACCTTCTTCCTTCCCCCTGTCTACAACCTCTCTCTTAACTTCCTCCTCAATGAGAATCTTTCCAAATAATTCCTTCAGAAGGTGCAGTTTCCCAACCTTTGCCAAGTAAATCAGGGGGGATGCATTAGAGACTATCATCTGATATCCTCCCTCAAAGACTCCTTTGAGTAGTGCATATCTATGCCCTTATCCTTTAAAATATCCATCATCCTTCTCAAACTAACTCCTGCTATCTCTGCAGCTTTCCATGTACTTATCTCCCCTCTTACATACCTTTGTATTGCTAACTCTGTCCTGTATTGTTCCAGCCCCATCTGCATAACTCTTCTAATGAAGGAGGACTTATCTGTATATCTGGCGAGATGGTCTATCTCTCTCACAAATCCTTCATCAACTCTGATACTTATCGTTTTCATGTTTACAATTTATGATTTTGTATATAAAAAAGGGTTTTAGAATTCCATGCCTCTGTCCAAATTCAAAAACCGAAAGGTTTTTTTATTCCGTATGTGTAATATTCCAATATGCCTGAATTAGAATCCAATCCGGACATGGAATTTAATACAGTCCAGCGGGAGGTTCTCCGTTCCAACGGCTCTGAAGAAAAATCTGATTCTAAGCCGGAATTCAGGGCTGCTGTTGGTCTTTCCAGGGAGTGGGATGCTAGGAAAGCAGGAAGGGAAGTTGCAAGAAACACCCTGGAAAAATTGGGCAGAAATCCGGATTTTTTTCTGCTTTTCTCTACAATTCACTACGAAAAGTGTGGTGGTTTTCAGAAATTTCTTGATGGAGTGTGGGATGTTCTGCCTAAAGGAACACCTTTGATCGGTGGAACTGTTGCTGGGTTTATAAATCCACAAGGTTGTTTTACGAGAGGAGCGACTGCTATGGCTGTTTCCTATCCAAATATGGACGTGGCTGTGGGGGTTGGGAGGAATACGAAGAGGAATCCAAGAAGTGCTGCAAAGTGGTGTGCAGGGCTGATTAAGAAGGGATTGAAGGAAAGTAAGTATGGGAGGAAATATTTTATTACTCTCATATCAAGCGCAATTGTCCCTGATTTACCAATCCTAAGAAAGAAGAAGGTAATTAGAAATTTTCCTGGAGTTACTCTTTTCTTAGAAATGTTTGATTTATTTTCCTCGTTTTTTCAGATAGGTCCAGGTAGAGATGAATCAATAGTCAAACAGTTTTCTGAAATACTCCCTGAGTATGGGGGAATCGGTGGTGCTTCTTGTGATGATCTTTCTCTAGAAAAGAATGTTCAGTACTATATGTCCAATGTGACTACAAATTCAATTGTAAGTCTTGGTATTTCTATAGATAAGGAATTTGACTTGAATAAATCATTAGGCTTAAATCCTACAGGTAAAATATTGGATATAACCAACATTTCAAGAGGGGGGTATACCATAAAAAAGATAAATCACAAACCAGCAGTAGAAGAGTACCTAAGGCTAATGGGGTGGTCAGATAATATTTTAGATGAACGACTTTATAGAAAGGTATTTTATTATCCAATAGTACAAGGCGAGGGTAATCGAAAGGAACCAAGAATGTTTGGCTTAGTTTATGGAAATAATTTTGTTTTTCCAATGGAGCCAAATGTAACTAAAAATTTTGAGATATATACCTCCTCAGGAAAAGATTTATTGGATTCTTATCATGATTTGTTCTCTGGAAAAAAATATAAGAATGGATTTATTATCTCATGTGGGACTAGATTAGAGACACTTGGTAATAAGATTTTTTCTGTGAAAGAGGAAATTCTCGACAAATTAATAACAGAAGACTATTTACTTCTATTTACTGCTGGAGAATACATAAAGAAGAGCAAAGAAGATACATTGACTCTATATCAAAGCAATAACGCGTTGCTCGTAAATCAATCATAATTGGAATCAACCTAGAAGATACCTAACTAAGGGGTAATAATCTTCAGTAGATATTGCATCTAAATTCATATTTCCAATACTTAATTCATGCATAGTTTTTATAATATTGTCAAAGTCATTATTGTCAAGGTTTGTGAATATTTTTCTCATTTCAATATTTTTCTCATTTAAAATATTCGACATTATTTTATGTTCATATTCCATCAATTCCATGATGTCCTGTTTTTCTAATGCACGAGAAGAGACATCTGCTGCAAGATAACCTGAAATTATTGCACTTCTCATACCGTATCCAAAAAGTGGATCTATAAGCCTAGCTGCATCCCCTATCAACAATACATTTCCACTTACAATCTTTTCTAGAATACCTGCACCACTTGTTCCTTTAAAGATTAATTCTGAATGTGATTTTCTTAATATCCTATTTACTACTTTATTTTGTCTTACAAAGTTATTGTAGTGCTCATAAATTTCCTTTTTGGTCATAGAAACATCCATAACTAAACAAGCAACGCCCTCACCATCTTCACATTTTGCAATGAAAAAATAACCACCGGGTGCCATTTCCTTATCAAAAAAAACATGGGTTGTGGAGTGTGGCATATCAAAATCTTGACCTAGAATCCCATATCCAGCCATGGACATAATTTTTTCTTCATGTATTTTCAAGAGACCTAGAACTGAGGAATTGAAACCATCTGCTCCTACAATTATTTTAGGTTTTATGACTTGTTTCTTATTATTTTTTTTAACTACTACTGACTCTACAATATTATCTCTAAAATTAAACTTTACAGGTTCTGTTTCCAATAGCAGATTAACACCGTTATCTAGCGCAGAACTCATTGTACACACATCAAATGAATCAGAAGAGGGGCCTCTCTTGAAATATAAGTCATAAATATCAGACTTCAATAGAACGGAATAATTTGGTGAAAACCATTTTATTTTATTTGTCCTACCTTTTATTGGAAGGTTAAACTCATTTAGTATTTTTATTAATCCAACACTTTCCGTAATATCAATTCTATTGCACGTATGTCTACCAATCTCCGATTGTTTTTCTATCACCACAATATCAAGGTTTTTTTGAGACAATGCTAATGCCGCAACAGAACCAGACGCTCCCGCTCCAACAACCAGAATATCACATTCCATTTTTCATTTCCAATAATCTAGTCTCTAAAGCTTCATAGCTTAATTCCTCAAGTTCATCCAATCTC
>JAYEKX010000197.1:0-22482 GCA_034716875.1 Candidatus Altarchaeota archaeon
GCAGCCTTATGTCCGCATTTAGAGCATACACAGTCTCCTCCAAGCCCTAAACCACCACCACCCATTCGACCTCTCCCTAGACCCCTTGGTCCTGTTCCATCTAATCCTGGCATTTTATATCACCTACTTTTTTTTCACTCCCTACTATCTGAACCATCTGCCTCTTCCACGACCCATGCCTCTGCCGCCACCACGACCCCTGCCAAACCCTAGACCACGATATATCATATTATACATTGGCCTTTGCGGGATTGTTTGCGGGATTGTTGATATAGGTTGCACTGTCGTTGGTGAAGTTCCCGTTAAGCAAAATCCTCTCCCTCCACCGGTGAGGGGTCCTAAACCTCTTGGTCCTGTTCCATCTAATCCTGGCATTTTTTGTCACCTAATTTTTTTTTTATTATTTTTCCAGTTTCTCAACTCTTTTTTTTATCTCACCTAATTGATTCCCTAATTGCTCTACTTGATTCTTCAGAGCCTGCAGATCCTGTTCATTTGTCTGAGTGGGCATTGCAGCCGGTTGAGCTGGCATACCCCTACCGCCGCCACGGCCCATTCCGCCGCCACGGCCCATGCCACCACCCATGCCCATGCCCATGCCACCACCCATACCCATGCCCATGCCTCCGAACTTGGGGGCTGTTGGTTGGGTAACTGGTTTTAACTCTCCCTTAGTATAGTTTACCACAGTATCCTTAACATTCCCTTGTGCTGAAACAGCATCCACTCCGGCCTGATTCAGTATTGGATGTGCATTCGGCCCGTAGTTTCCCGCAATCACTGCCTTAACCCCTTTACTCGCGACAAATTGTGCCGCCTGGATTCCTGCACCACCCGCGGCTCCAGCGGATTCATTCGGTATTACCTCAACATTCTTAATCTCGTCTCCCTCAACATCCACAAACGTGAATGTAGGGCATCTCCCAAAAACCTGGGAGACCTGATCCTCTAAACCACCCTGGTTTGTTGCCACACAAATTTTCATTTTCAATTATTTCTTTTATTTTTTTTAAATATTACTGTCTCCACCTGGAACCTCTTCCAGCCCCACCTCTCCCCCTACCCTCGGCGGACGGTCCCCTGCCTCTTCCGGCTTCTTGGCCTAGGTCAGCTCTATGTACGTTACTGCCTCCGCATTTAGGGCATTTCATCTGTCTACCCATACCCCCGGTACCATACGGTACCTCAAATTCGTTTCCACAGTCGTAGCATTTAAATTTTCTGACGGTCATAATGAAATCACCTCCTTTAAGCTCTATTGCTTTCCCCTGAAGCAGGGCGTCGGCTATTTTTTTTCTGCCTGATCGTAAGTCTCTGGCCAGGGTTCTTCTGGAGATTTCCATCTCGGATGCGGCTTTCTCCTGCTTCAATCCCTTGAAATCCACGAGGGAGATTGCCTCCAGCTCCTCCACCTTGATACGTATTGTCTCAAGGTCCTTGAGGGGTATTCCCCTGGGCTTGAAGTAGTCTGTTTCAGGGATGCCTTTAACGATTCTCCTGTATCTGGGCCTGCCACGTTTACCCGTGCCCATATGAATTATATGGAACCAGAGTATATAAATGCCCATAAGGGCGAATTTATCTTAAGGGCGTAAGCTCCTCCGCAGTCAACCCCAGCTTATAGCTTGAACCCTGTTTGGTTCCACGAATCATCATCAGCTTCTCCACCCTCGGCCCCACCAGGAAGCGGTGGGTATTCCACTCCGGAACAATCTTTCCATCAAGACCGCAGTCCTTAGAAATCCTCTGGATAAGCACATGAGGGCTTAAATGCTCAAGAAAATCCGTTATCAGGGATGCATACTCCGTCATACTCACCGGCCGGTATTTACCGGATTCATACTCCCCTGCAAGCTGGGTATCCTTCATCACCAGACAGGGATAGAGCTTTACAGCATCAACACCCAGTGTGGAAACAACCCTCGCTGTCTCGATCATCTCTGAGGGTGTTTCATAGGGCAGACCCATGATGATAAACATTAAAACAAGGATCCCTCTCTTATGGGCCTCCTCTATCACCCGCATTGATTCAGCAACACCATGATGCCTGTTCACCCTCTCCCCTGTATGATAATGCATTGATTGCTGACCAATCTCCACCCAAATCTCATACCCCTTCTCCACATACCCCCCAAGCAGATCCAGGACCTCATCAGGTAAGCAATCCGGTCGGGTTCCTATAGAAAGCCCGATAACATCAGGGTGATCCAGTGCCTCATCAAAGATCTTCTTTAATTCATCCACCGGCAGATAAGTGTTTGTGCCGAATGCAATGTAAACAAGTGCCTTATCCCCCGCACCCTTCTTCATGTAGTAGTCTACCTGATCCGCAACCTGCTCCTTAAGCCCTATCTCAATCACCCTCCTGAATGAATCATAAGTGAACTGTCTGGCGAGATTAGGGCAGTATATACAACCCCTGGAGCTGAGACGCCCATCCCAGTTAGGGCATGTAAAACCGGCATTCATGGGAATCTTAAATATGTTGCAGTTATGAGTCTTTCTGGCGTAGTCCCCATACTTAGCATACAGAAAACCCTCCGAATACATCTCTTCTATAGCCTTCCGGCTTATTTTCTTCTCTGTCTCAACTCCGTTTATCATATTAAAAATAAGGTATCTAATGGTTATATTTCGGAGAAAAGAGGTTACTGGTCTATCCCCAGGCTCTGCTTCACTATCACCTTAATATCGGTTGGGGGATAACCAAGCCGGATCAATCTGGTGGTGCCCCTGATGCCCTTCCCAGAGACGGTTGTTGTGATGAAACCAAGCATCTCTAATTCACTTAGATACTGGCTGAACTGCCTCATAGTCCGGGAGTTTTTACCTAAAGCATTGCAGTTAGTCTCATACGCCTCATAAACCTCCCCCGTGAACAAATCCCCCGTACCTATACCGGGTAATCGCTTATACATCCCCCCCTGGGAGACTAAAGCAGCTATTGAATACATAACAATCTGCTGATGCTCCGGTAACGTGCTTATCGCCTCCGCCATAATATCCTCCTCCACAGCTTTTTTAGCACTCTCCACATAATCCATAACAACCCTGCTGCTGTCGGAATCCTCCGCCAATTCACCGGCCTTCTTCAGAAGCTTTAAGGCATATCTGGCATCACCATCCTGAGCAGCAAACGCAGCTATTCTGGAACTAATGGAATTATCCACAGTATCCTTTTGAAATCCTATAGAAATCCTCTGCTTCAAAATAGCCTTCAGCTGCACAGCATTATAAGGCGGGAAAACCTTCTCCTCCTCACAGAGAGTGCTCCTGCTCCGGGGATCCAGCCTCTTCTTCACCCGCATATCGTTTGAGAGCCCTATAATTGAAACATGCCCCTGAGTCAGTTCATCATTAATCCTTGTAAGGATATACATCAAGTCATTCAAACCCTTAGTCACCATATCAATCTCATCCAGAATGATGATTAAATTCAGGGCATTGTTTTGAATCACCTTAAAGAGCCGATCATACAGGTCAGCAGGATCCATACCCTTCAATTGATTATCAGGCCTGTCTCCGAGAGGGGTGCCCTTCAGGGATTCCTCATTAAGCGATTCATCCTCCAAAAGCTTCAATAAAACCTGATATTTACTATTCCGCACCTTACAGTTCATATAGGCTACCTTAACCAGAACCCTGCCGGAATTCTTTTCAGAATCTTCAACAAACTCCTTCAGTTTACGGATGACATAACGGACTACACAGGTCTTCCCAGTCCCGGTTTTTCCGTAGATGAACATGTTGCCGGGTTTTTCATTCCTGAGCACGGGAGCGATTATCCTCGTTATCTCCCTGATTTCCTTCTCCCTGTGTGGGAGCTCCTGAGGGACATAATGAGGTGAAAGAACTTCCAAACTCCTGAAGATATGTCGTTCCTTCAACTCACTTTCAAAGATGTTTTGGGTCATTCTTTAATGTCTTTTTAAGCAGGAAAATATTATATATTAGTAGTAAATAATTATTACTATAAGACAAGATAAAGGTTGAAAATGGTTTTTAAAAAGATTTTTGGTGGTGGGAAAAAGGAGGAGAAAGAAGAGGATATAGATATTGAGGACTACCTAAATGATTTAAGCATCAGGGAGGGAAAGATCATCGAGAGGGAGGATGTAACCTACGTCAAACCAATTGATCTGGATAAGGAAGGGAAGGGCATGGCCATGGTGATAAAGGAACTTGAGAAAAACAATATAATAGTCCTAAATGTCAGAGAACTCATCACTAATAAGACACTTCTTAGGAGTATAGTGAAGGAACTAAGGGAAACCTGTATAGACCTGGATGGTGATGTTGGTAGAATCTCTAATGAAAAAATCCTTTTGGTACCGTCTGGGATGAGGATGGTTCATAGAGCAGGTTAATTAATCACCAAAGGTTTATTTGATTACAGAACAGCAAAGTTGAGTCAGTTTCTACTCAAACATAGTTTCACCTGAGAACACTACAATCCCTTCATCTGTTATCTTCATAGGTCTAATGTGTTTATCGAAATTACTTCCCCTCAGCTTGGAGATGCTTATAGCGTTTAGTATCTCTCCTTTACTCTCTATCATATGTAATTTTATTATTCCACTAGCTAGGGCCTCCTCCATCATGTTCTTAGAGGGGGTGGTGCTGATGAGCAGGGAAGTGGTTCCGGATTTAAATAGGAAATTCATCAATGTTAAGAGACCCCTCCTCATATCGTACTCTCTTTCATAAAGCATCTTGACACTTGTTAGAGAATCTATGACAATCCTTTTTGGTTTATACACCTGCATCTTTTCCCGCATAACCCTCATAAGATTGACTAGTGAAAATTCTGGTTTAGATACGATAGTGTTGGCTTTTATCAACCATTTATCAGCCCCAATTTCATGGCTTGTATCAAGGATCTTGATTGACTTAAGATTCCAGCCGAATAGGGACATGTTTTCTTCCAGTTCATTAGTGGATTCCTCCAGCGATATATACAACCCCTTCTCCCTATTTTTTACACCCTCCATTAGAAATTGCATCCCCATGATAGTCTTGCCTGCACCAGGCGGCCCTACGAGGATATATGGTCTGTTAGCAACTAAACCATCGTTTAACATCTCATCCAAGCCTGGGACCCCGGTTTTAACCCTCTTCATAAAAATTCACCTCAATTCATCTGTGGCAACAGTTGACAAGAAAAAAATTTGTTCGAAACAAATTTTTTGTGTCACAAGAAAATTTTGTCTGAAAAACAAAATTTTGTGCTGCAGGATAAAGTAGATACAACAATTTCCAGTATAGGAAATTGTGTACACAAATTTTTGTCGATCAAAAATTTCTTGTACTTTATCCTACAGTAAAAAATTCTCAAGGAATTTTTTGATGATTCAATAAGATTATATAAGTATGGATATAAATATCTATTGACTTAAGGTCTAAGTCGGGGAGAAATCTAAAAGAACTATTCGGGCAAGCAGGGCCTCTAATTGAATCCTTTCATTTGCACCTTCCACTAGTGTGAAGTTGCTTTCCCCGATTAAATCAATAATCTTCACCTTCAACCGGTCCGGAATGTCTATATTCATAACCTCCCGGTTCATCTGCAGTAGAATATCTTCTCCAGACATTCCATAACCAGTAATTAACCTGTCAATGAGATTTCGGGCATCCAGGAATTTGTTGTTAAGCGCTAACTGGATTACATTCCGGATGTCCTGGGGTCTAGCGCTTGAAGCTATTGAATACACGTTTTCTTCATCCACCTTCCCAAGGGTTGCTGCTGACTGGAGTATATTGACGGCATGTCTAATATCCCCCTCAGAGATGTAGACTATTGCATCCAAACCCCCGTCGGTATATTCCACCCCCTCTTTCCCAAGTATATCTCTTAATCTACCCTTAATCGACTCTCTTGAAAGTCTTTTGAATCGAAATACAGAACACCGGGATTGTATTGGCTCGATAATCTTTGAGGAGTAGTTGCAGCTCATTATGAACCGACAGGTTCGGGAGTAATTCTCCATGGTTCTCCTGAGGGCGTTTTGTGCGTCTGATGTCAGGGCGTCGGCTTCATCCAGGAATATGATTTTGAAGTCTCCTGATATCGGCCTGGTTCTTGCGAAATCCTTGATTTTTGTCCTTACCACATCTATACCCCGTTCGTCTGAGGCGTTTAATTCCAAAAAATCATGGCTTATGTCACCAAATAATTCCCGTGCGATGCATAAAGCCGCAGTAGTCTTCCCGCTTCCAGCAGGTCCTGCAAAGAGCAGATGCGGCATTGATCTGACTTTAACGTATGCCTCAAACCGGTCTACAATAGCATCCTGACCCACCATCTCCCTTAAATTCATCGGCCTGTATTTCTCCGTCCATGGAAGTTCCATTTTTCTCAAATTTAAGAATGTACGTTTAAATTATTAGACGTCAACAATTAAGAAGAAGTAAATATAATGTCTCGTTTAAATCTACCTGAGGTTGAGAAGGAAGTCCAGGAGTACTGGAGGGATAAAGACATCCAGAGAGAGATGGTGGAATCCAAAAGAGGGGGGAAGAAATTTTATTTCTGTCAAGGACCCCCGTTCACCAGCGGGCAGGCACATATCGGGCACGCCTGGAATCACGCCCTGAAAGACATGGTTTTAAGGTATAAAACCATGAAGGGGTTTGACGTCTACAGAAGAGCGGGCTGGGACATGCACGGGCTTCCAATCGAAGTGAAGGTGGAGGAAACAATCCTTAAGAGCAGAACCAAGAAGGCGATTGAGGAATACGGCATCGAAAACTTTATAGGGGAGTGTAAGAAATTCGCAATCAAAAACATGAATACCATGACCACACAACTTAAGAGACTCGGTGTCTGGCTTGACTGGGAGGACCCCTACATGACCCTTGACAGGGACTATATGGAGAGTGTGTGGTTTGGAATAAAGAAAGCCCATGAAAAAAACCTGCTTTATGAAGACGAGCAGGTGATTCACTGGTGCCCGAGATGCGAGACCGCTGTCGCCGGCTATGAAGTGAGGGATGAATACAGGGAGGTCTCGGACTACTCAATCTACGTGAAGGCGAAGTTAAGGGATAAGGATGAATTCATCCTCATCTGGACCACCACACCATGGACCCTGCCCGCGAATACGGCAATAGCAGTACACCCTGAATTCGATTACGTTAAGGTGAAATTTGAAGATGAAATTCTGATTTTAGTTAAGGAACGAGTTGATGACGCATTAAAAGGGAAATATGATATTCTTGAGGAATTCAAGGGAAGGGAATTAGACTCCTTGGAGTATACACCCATACTCGACATTCCGGTGCAGGAAGGTGTCCGTCGACGGGTGGTTATGGCTCCCGGGATTGTTACGTTAGAGGATGGATCAGGGTGTGTTCACATCGCTCCGGGGCACGGTGAGGAAGACTCCAAAGTCGGAAAGAAACACGACCTGGACATCCTCTCCCCTGTGGATGAGAGAGGTAGGTTTACTATAGAACCCTACAGGACTATGTATATCCGGGATGCGAACCCTGTGGTAATAAAGGACCTTACAGAGAACGATAGATTACTGAGGGAGGAGAGGATTACCCATAGATACCCGCACTGCTGGAGATGCAAGACCCCTTTGATATTAAGGTCAACCAAACAATGGTTTCTGGCGGTTTCAAGGATCAGGGAGGACTTGCTGGAGAAAAACCGGGAGGTTGAGTGGATTCCTGAATGGATTGGTTCAGGTCGATTCGAGAACTGGCTGCAGAATGCCAGGGACTGGTGTATCTCAAGGCAGCGGTACTGGAACACGCCCCTGCCGATATGGAGGTGTGAATGCGGTAATATAGATGTTATAGGTTCAATCAGGGAGTTAGTTGAGAAATCAACTGAAGAAGTTGATATCGTGAATCTGGATCTGCACAGGCCTCAGATAGATAAGGTGAAGTTGAAATGCGGGTGCGGCAAGGAAATGACTCGGGTTAAGGACGTCATTGATGTGTGGCTTGACTCCGGCTCTGCATCGTGGGCGGACTTAAACTACCCCCAGGAGGAAGAGAAATTCAGGGAGCTTTATCCTGCGGATTTCATTACAGAGGGGAGTGACCAGACGAGGGGATGGTTTTACTCCCTCCTGGTGGGATCAGTAATAGCGTTTAATGAAATACCTTATAAAAGGGTTCTCTACCACGGATTCACACTCGATGCCGAAGGCAGGAAGATGTCTAAGTCATTAGGTAATGTAGTCGACCCCCTGGATGTGGCTGATAAGTATGGTGCAGATGTTCTCCGCTTCTATATGCTGTGGACTACCGCACCCTGGGAGGACCTGTGTTTCTCCAGTGAAGGGATTTCCTCAATAGAAAAAATGTTTAACGTCCTCTGGAATGTATACTCCTTCACAGAAACCTATATGCGTCTGGATGACTACAGGGCGGATAAGGAGTATGAACTAAGGCTGGAGCTGGAGGATAAGTGGATCCTCTCCAGGCTCAACTCCCTCATAAAGGAGACTACAGAGGCTATAGAGAAGGTTCATCCGCATGAATTCTGCAGGCCCATCCATGACTTTATTCTTGAGTTAAGCAGGTGGTATATCAAGCTGGTCAGAGACCGGGTCTGGATTGAGGGCGATGACCCGAAAAAGATTTCCGTCTATTACACACTACATAAGATACTTATGGGGGTTTCATTGGTTATGGCTCCAGTAGCCCCGCATTTATCGGAGCATATGTATAAGAAACTCAGTGATGGACAAAGTGTTCATCTACTAAATTGGCCGGTTGCTGACGAAGGCTTCATAGATAAGAAACTGGAGCAGGATATGGGTACTGTGCAGGATATTGTGGAGTGCGTGAACTCAGCGAGACAGAAGGCTAAGATAAAGTTGAGGTGGCCTATCCCCCGGGTGGTTGTGGCATTGAAGGAGGATGTTGATTTAACGCCTTTTGAGGGAATAATTCTGAAGGCATGTAACGCCAAGAGCTTTGAGGTAAAGGATATACAAACTGAGTTGATTGTTAAACCTAATCTCTCTATCATAGGTCCTAAATTCAAGGGGGATGCGCAGAAGATCTCCAACTTGTTGAAGTCTACTGACGCCACCAGGGTGAAGAAGTCCATTGATGAGACTGGGGGATATATGCTTGGTGAGTTTACTCTGAACCGGGATGATCTGCTGTTTGAAACCAAGATTCCTGATAGTATTGTGGCTGAAGAATTCAGGAAGGGTGTGGTGTATATCGACTCCGAATTAAGTCCGGAATTGTTTTCCGAAGCCATGGCCCGTGAAGTGGTAAGAAGGATCCAGGAGATGAGGAAGGAGATGGATCTGGAGGAGTTGATGAAGGTGGGTGTCTCAATTAAATGCAGTGAACAATTCAGGGGATTCATAAAAGAAAATAATGAATTTATTGAAAAAGAAACCAGAAGTAGGATATGCAGTGAGGCTGAGGGAAAGGGCTATGTGAAGAAATGGATTATTGAAGGGAATGAGGTCTACATAACTATTCAATAAAGCAACTTTTAAGCCCAAATACCTATTAATAATACTTTTTAATTTGTTGAGTATACGATGAAGGGTTCAAAGGGCTATAGAAGGAAAACCAGGGGTTTAAGGGTGAAGACCCGGGATAGAGGGAAGATAAAGATAAGGAGATATATGCAGGAATTTAAGGGGGAGGACAGGGTTTCCATATCCATAGACCCCAGCTATCAAAACATTCCACACCCCCGGTTTCAAGGTAGAAGCGGCAGGGTGGTTGGTAAACAAGGTAGATCCTATTTCGTGCAAATCAGGGACGGTAAAAAAGAGAAAAAAATCCTCGTAAACCCCGAACATTTAATAACCCTAGCATAACGGTGATAACATGAAGATAATTAATGAAAGAAGCATCCCACTGGCTGAAGTTAGGAATATACTAAGGGAAAAGAAGAGGGAATACACTAAGGAAGAAAAAGAGCAGTTATATGAACAGAAAAGGGCGTTAGATCATGCTAATAAATCCACAAAACTGAATCTGAAAGACAGTAAGAAATTAATTAAGGAGTTAAGTCAACTTGAATTTAAACTTGGTGAGAATCAGATAATCAGGATATGCGATCTCCTGCCCGAGACTGTGGATGATATGAGAGCCATATTCGCTAAGGAAAGATTCAGGTATACTGAAGAAGAAATTAAAAAAATCCTTGACATAGTAGATCAATATCGATGATCTCTAGATAAACTATAGATAAAACCGTGGTGGTTGCTAAAATGAGGAGAGATGAGCAGGTAAGGATCATTGATTATCTACCCAGAGGGAAATCCGAGGTTCCCCCCCACAAGAGAAAGCCTATTGCTCAGGCACTGGGGGAAAAATATTTCTCATTACTGGAGTTAGTCCCAAGGAAAGACATATCATTTGAGCTCGGAGATAGGGTTTATATTGGTGAAGGAACCCGGGATAAAGTCGATCATATTGAGAGGAGGGTGAGGTATGAATGGTTGACTCCAACTGCGAAATCGGAATTGGAACCGGTTCTGGAGGAGATAGTTAAAGATGATGAGGATCGCTTTATAGAATTCTATAATACTGCCGGCACTATAAGTACGAGGCAGCATAAGCTGGAGATATTACCCAGGATTGGGAAAAGATACAGGGATGACATTATCCGTGAAAGAGAGATTAAGCCTTTTAAGAATTTTGAAGACATGCATGAAAGGGTGAAGAACATACCCGACCCCATAAAGATTATAGTGGATAGGATCATTGAGGAGTTGAAGAAGGAGACTAAATACTATCTTTTTGTTCCATTAATCAGGGATAGGTAGAAGAAATGGTTAAAATAGAAATAGACGTAGAGAGGTGTATTGGCTGTGGAGCTTGTGTGAATGCCTGCCCCAGCAAGTTATATGAGATGGTGGATGATAAGGCTAAACTTACAGGCGATATAGATAAATGCGTGCTTTGCAGGGCGTGTGAAACCGCATGTCCCACGGGGTCGATAACCATTACCGAATAAGAGAGTGATAACTATTTACATGAGGTGAATACTATGGATGAAACGGAAACTAGAAGAGGGGAGGACAATGTGGTCTTTATTGGGAAAAAGGGGATTATGGCTTACGTCCTAGCTGTTGTTACACAATTCAACAACGGCGAGAAAACCGTGGTAGTTAAAGCCAGAGGCAGGGCTATATCAAGGGCAGTGGATGTGACAGAGATCGTGCGACAGAGATTTGTCACGGATACTGATACAAGTGATATAAAGATTGCTACAGAGGAGATACAGGGTCATGAAGGGCCTGTGAAGGTATCAGCAATTGAGATAACCCTCGCTAAACAATAAACCTTATTTCTCCCTATTTTTTTTTTTAATTATTTTGTTTTTACTATGAATCTACCAATCTGCACTATTTGTGCGAAAACAGGGGTGTTATGTAGCGCATGTGAAGCAAAACTGCAGAATGAAGAGATTTCGGAGTTGGATGTGGAACTATCCAAGGTGTTATATGAGACGGGTGTGGAGGGGATTGGATTCGAGAGGGTGATTGACATAAAGGATTTTATTATTGTTCTCACAAAAAAAGAGGATATTGGAAAGATCATCGGGAGGAATGGGGATAACATCAGACTGATTTCCAAGAAGCTTGGGAAAAAAGTGAGGGTGATTGGAACCGAGAGTATACAGGATGCCATACATGACTTTATCACCCCCGCTCAGGTAACCTCCATTAATACGGTATATGCACCGGACGGCGGTATTATCAAAAGGATAAAGATTAATGAGAGGGATAAGAAAAAGCTTAGGATGAATATTAAAGAAATCGAGGGACTGCTCTCCTTATTAACCACCGAAAAAATCGAAATCTCGTTTGAATAAAACTTCAGAAAGTTTCATCCAAAAAAATTCGCAAAGCGAATTTTTGGACACAAATTTTGCCTTGCGCAAAATTTCTTGTCATCACAACGGATCTATGGTGGGGTTTTGCAACCCCACATAAATGCATTACACAACTTGACCAACCAACATGTGCGATAGCTGATTTGTAAATCCAGTAAAAATTTTTTTGGTCAGCAGCTACCCTTCTCATCATAGTGTGTACTCAGCTTGGGTCGGTGTCATCACATTGATTCATTAGTTAACCTGCGCCGGCTCCGCCGGGGGGTTTAAGCATACCCTGCAGCTCAATCCTCAATTCCTCCAGTTTATCACTCAGCCTCTTCTCCTGAGTCTCCAGCATCTTTACCCTGCTTTCCGCAACTTCCTTATCCCCCCTCAATCTCTCTTCAGATGCTTCCTTGTTGGACTCTATAAGGAGGGGGCCTGAAATCCGATAAACCCTCTCATCACCCATATCCTTCAGAGCAGTAAGGGCGTTTTCCATATCGGCAGACTGAAGAACCAGCTGCTGTTTCTGCATGGATATTAATTGAAGCTGATTCTGGAGCCCCTGAAATTGCGTTAACTTGTCATGCACCTGCTTAGGTATTTGTTGATCCATTTTTTTTAATCGTACAGGAAGGTATTGTGCTATCCAAAAATTTTCTTGTCCTCAATAAATCACAACACATGATTATCCATCTAAGGTAGGTATTTAATGCAGCCCTCATAGCACCTAAATCACTGGCGTTTATATTAAGGCTCAAATAGTCCCTACCGTATTCCAAATCAATATTGGATCTATGAAGTGCTTCGCTTTTAGCCTCTATTTCCACTGAACGACAGCAGATTTCTGCAATTTCGGTTGGAACCCCTAGCCTTATCCTTAATTCATTCATCTCTTTATTTATTTCGCCAGAACCACCTTAGTCATTCCCTCAGGCCTTTTTTTAACCCAGATATTTGATCTCTTTATCCTGCACTTGGTACACTTCAATTTATGTAGCAGTAAATAATCGTATTCCACTTCATTCCCACATTCCATGCAGATGTATGTCATTTTCTTACTTATAAATGATTTTACCTCTTGGTTACTGAGAGATACGCGCCTCCGGCAAATTTTAAGCCGCAGTGTTTACATTCCCAAACTCCAGAACTTTTTCTTGATACTTTCTTATTGCAGCTAGGACACCTGTCTCTTTGGGCAATATCCTCAATCTTCTTTATCTCCTCCCTGATCTTTCTGGATGTCCTGGGACCGTACCTCCCAAGACTGCCTACCTTTTTAGTGTGACTATACATTCTCTACGTAGTATGAGTATTGATTAGGGATTAGTTGTATAAATATATTCCCCCTATCTAAGATACTCTATTGTCTTCTTTAAGCCTTCCTCCAGACCTACCTGTGGATTCCAGTTCAAAAGTCTCTTTGCTTTAGAGATATCCGGATTCCTCCTGGAGGGATCATCCTCCGGCAGGTTCTGGAAGACTATCTCTGATCCTGAAGCAGTTAATTCCTGAACCCGCTGGGCTAATTCCATTACAGTGAATTCCTCAGGGTTCCCCAGGTTTATTACCTCACCTTTAGTCTTCTCATGAAACATTGCCTTTTCTATCCCCTCCACCATGTCGGATATATAGCAGAATGACCTGGTTTGGGAGCCATCGCCATACACGGTAAGGGGTTTATTTTTTAGAGCCTGAGTTATGAAGTTGCTAACAACGCGACCGTCATCGGACTTCATTCCCGGACCGTAGGTATTAAAAATCCTCACCACCCTGACATCCAGGTTGTATTTCCTGAGATAGATGAAGGATAGTGTCTCACCAATGCGTTTACTTTCATCATAACACGCCCTTAAACCGATTGGGTTCACATTCCCCCTGTAGCTTTCGTTTTGCGGATGCTCCAGAGGTTCCCCGTAGACTTCAGATGTGGAAGCAAAAAGGAATCCGGCATTATTCACCCTAGACAGCTCCAGCATATTAAGAGTCCCCCATGAATTAGTAAGCAGCGTATGCAGGGGGTAATTCTGGTAGTCGTCGGGGGAGGCCCTGGAAGCTAAATGAAATATATAGTTTAGTCCCTTCAGATCAGGGACTGGCTCAATAACATTATGTTTAATCAACTGAAAATTATCCCTCTCCTCCAGATCACTTATATTCTCTCTCCTACCTGAAGAGAAATCATCCATACACACCACTTCATATCTCTCCAAAAGGGATCTGCAGAGATTGCCTCCAATAAACCCTGCACCACCAGTCACCAGAATCTTCTCCATTTTCTTTCAGTTAATTAGATTTCACTGAATTTAATTGAAATCCCATTAACCCCCTTTAATGCATCCATCAACTCCCTGCCACTCGCCCCCGGTAAGCATATGACGTGATTGGCTCCAACCCACTTCATCTTACGTACCGATGTCTTTTCATTTGCTTTGGCATAGACCCTAATCCCGGGATTCAGTTCCTTGGCGGTTGATATGGTATACACAACCTCATGATCTAAATTCAATGCTATAACCAGGGTATTAGCCCTCTCAATGCCCGCCTCATAGAGTGTATCCGGATTAGTGGAGTCACCGTGAACACCAAGAAACCCCTTATTTATCAATCCATTAAATCTGGCCTTATCTCGTTCTATAATGACTGCATCCCCCATCTCCTCCGCAGCCAATACACCAACGTCACCGTAGCCACAAAAGATTACATGACCTTTTACCTTCCCCAGCTTCTCCTTAATCCTCTTCATTTTAGACGCCCTCAAGATTTTTATTATTACATTGGATAGATAGGAAAAAACTGCCACACCCCCCAAGAATAGAATTAATGAACTTGGGTCATCCAAAACCAGATAGCCTGTAACACCAATCAAGACTATTATTACGATCAATGCACGACGGGTGAATGAATGTCTTCCGGACATTTTTTTTATCTGATATTAATCCTCTAATGCATTTACCAGCTCTTTACTACCAATCTCGGGTAAGCATATGACATAATTGGCTCCAGCCCTTTTCATCTTACGCACTGACTCCCTTTCATTTGCCCTGGCATAGACCTTGATTTCAGGATTCAGTTCCTTGGCAGTTAATATAGTATACACAGCCTCAGGGTCTGAACTTAGGGCTATGATCACTGTATTGGCCCTCTCAATACCCGCCCCATAGAGTGTATCCGGATGGGTGGAATCGCCATGAACACCAAGAAAACCCTTCTCTATCAACCCATTAAATCTAGCCTCGTCTCTTTCTATAATGACTGCATCCTTAATCTCTTCCGCAACTAATGTTCCCACATCACCGTAGCCACAGAGGATTACATGATCCTTTATCCTTTCTAGTCTCTCCTTACTCCTCCTCATTTTCAACACCTCAAATAATTTTCCCTCAACTATTGTTTCTATTATAACACTGAAAAAGTAAAAAAATGTGGCTACACCCACCAATATCAGGATTATGGTAAAGACCCGGGTTTCTTCACTGGTGGCAGGGTCGGTATAGCCCACTGTACTGATGGTGACTACAGTATAATAAAATGCATCAACCAGACTCATGTCCTCCAGAACTATATAGCCTATAATGCCAGCTAAGACCACCATTACGATCAACACAGGGGCGATGAATAGCTGTATTCTGAGCATTTTCATTTACGGAGTCAGTCTATGCCTGTCTCTTGGAAACAAAACCACCTCCTTTATTCCCAAGTCAAGTAATTGCATCATCATCCGGTCTATTCCAAGACCAAAGCCACCATGCGGTGGCATCCCGTATCTAAAGGAGTTTAGGTAAGAGCTAAAATTCTCCGGATTCAATTTAAAGTGTTTTAATCTCTCGATTAAGAGCTCATAATCATGGATCCTCTGCCCGCCGGAGGATATCTCCACCCCCTTATAATCCAGGTCAAATGAACTGGAGTGTTTATCACCGAAAGGCATGGTGTAAAACGGCTTAATCTTTAAGGGATACTTCCTGATGAAATAGAGTTCTGAATTAAACTCCTCCTTCATGATCCCCCCAAGAAGTCTCTCGCTTTCCGTGTCAAGGTCCTCGCCCCAGGGGATCTCTTTTTCATGGTCCTTAAGCAGATCCAGTATTTTATCGTAATCCATCCACTTCACCTTCTTCGGAACCTCAATCTCCTTATCCAGTATCTGTAGTTCCTCACTGCAGGCAGCGGCTGCCTTAATCATAGTCAGAACCAGGCCCTCCAATAGATTCATCACATCCGTTTCATCCTGTATAAAAGACATCTCCACATCAATCGCAGTAATCTCGTTTAAATGCCTTCTCGTGTCATGCTCCTCAGCCCGGAAGTAGAAGGTGGTCTCACAAACCCTGTCGAAACCAGTGGCCATCATCATTTGCTTATAAAGCTGGGGTGATTGGGCGAGATAGGCTTCCTTGTCGAAATAGGATATCGGAAACAATTCCGTGCCGCCCTCACTGGCGCTGGCAATGATTTTGGGTGTATGGATTTCTATGAAATTATTCTTTTTTAGAAACTCCCTGCCGGCAGTTAATATTTTACCCCTTAACCTGAAGATAGCAGCAATCTTTGGTTTTCTTAAATCCATAAACCGGTTATTCAGTCTGGTGTCTAAATCAGCATCAACCTTCATTGTCACATCCAATGGTAGCGGGGACTGTGACCTGCTTATAATGTTTAGGGCATCAGGAATAATTTCCACCCCCCCGGGAGCCTGCTTACTCTCCTTCACCGTGCCTTTGACTTCAATCACAGATTCCTTACTAACCCCCTCCATAGTCTTTAAAACATCCTCGTTACAAACATCTTTCTTGCCAATAATCTGGATAAACCCCCCCCTGTCTCTCAGAATCAAAAATTTTATTTTCCCCATATCCCTGAGTTCATGAACCCATCCGCAGAGGCTAACTTCCAGCCCGGGTTTTACCTCGTTTGTATAGTGCGACCTCATTTTAATTTATTCTTCAGGATATCATCTATCTTGTTTAGTAATTCCTCAACCGAGCCGGTATTTTCTATGCAATAGTCAGCAACCCCGGCTACATCCGGGATATGCCTCTCGGTCTCTCTCTTTTCGGCCTTCAGGAATTCCTCAATGCTTATTTTGTCTTCCCCTTTCTCACCCCTCATCCTGCAACGCTCATATCTCAGCTCAGGTGGGGCATCTATGGAGAGGAGGATGTTATTCCTGAATTTCCTTAACATGTCAACCTCATTCGTGTAGCGTATCCCGTCTATCACAATAATCCCTGAGTCATCCCGCTTTAAATCCCTCTTAAAGGTGTTGACAATTACATCATCACCCAGAGACTCCCTGAGGGATGCCCCGATTTTTTGCAGAAAGCTTCTTTCATGCGGCAGATAAAGTCTGTCGAGGATATCCATCAGGATTTGAGAGAATCTCTTCTGGCCCGCACCGTATTTCTTATGAATATGCTCGCTGACAATCGTTTTTCCAGAGCCTATAGTCCCGGCTAAGCCAATGACGAATTTCATCTTACCTCTTTTTAAGTCCTGTATGTATTATTTTTTAGTCTTATTTATATCATTAAAACGAAAATCAATCAAACTCAAAAATGACCACACTGATAGTTACCGAAAAACCGAGTGTCGCAGCAAGGATTGCTAAATCCATCGGGAAGGGCAGTGAGAGGAAGCTATCCAGGAACGGTGCCCCCTATCATCAGGTGGATGATATGTTCATTGTACCTGCAGTAGGTCACATTTATGGGTTGAGGGAGAAGAACAAGGGTGCCTGGCGTTATCCGGTATTTGACATAGAGTGGACTCCAAGTTATGAAGTGAGTAAGAATTCAGAGTTCACGAAGAAATACCTCAATAACATTAAATTCCTAGCCAAGAAATGTGACTCATTCATCAATGCCTGCGACTATGATATCGAGGGGGAAGTAATCGCGTTTAACGTTATAAAATTAGCCTGTAATGTTGATCCGTTAAGCGATAAGGTACGCAGGATGAAATTCTCCACATTAACCGATAAGTCCATAATGGAGGCATATAAACACCTGGAGAAGACTGATGCGGGGATGGCGAGTGCCGGCTTAACCCGCCATACATTAGACTGGTTCTGGGGGATTAACTTATCGAGGGCTTTAACACTGTCTGTGAGGAAATCCCACGGCTACGTGACATTAAGCATCGGCAGGGTTCAGGGGCCTGCATTAAAGATTCTGGCGACAAGGGAGGTTAAGATAAAGGCTTTTAAGCCGGAGCTTTACTGGCAGATCGAGATGATCTCCCTGAAAGACAAGAGTAGGCTTAGTGCGTTTCACTTCGAAGACCGTATATGGGAGAAGGAGAAGGCCGATTCCATAAAAGACAGGTGCGGCGATACTGCGGTGGTAGATAAAATCAAGAAAAGGAAGCATGAGCAGAAACCCCCCACACCATTTGATCTCACTACCCTGCAGACTGAGGCATATAAGCACCTGGGTATGGACCCCCGAAGGACGCTTGAGGTCGCGCAGGAGCTTTACACTAACGCATACATCAGTTATCCGAGAACATCCAGTCAACAACTACTCAAGGGCATTGATTATAAAGGGATTATAAAGAATCTTGGTTTGATGAAGGATTATAAGGAATCATCAGATATCCTGCTTGCGAAAAAGAAGTTAAGTCCGCATAACGGCCGGAAAAAGGATCCGGCACACCCTGCTATCCACCCTACAGGCGAGATCCCGAGGGGGTTGAGTGATTACGCCAGAAAGGTTTATGATCTGGTGGTGAGGCGGTTTCTGGCTACCTTCGGGGATTCGGCGTTCAGGGAGACTGTTGAGATTAAGTTAAACAATAATTCAGAGATATTTATTGCTAAGGGAACAAGAACCGTTGATAAGGGGTGGCATGTTCTCTACGGGAGGTATGTGAAGTTTGAGGAGCAGGAGCTGCCTTTAGTGGTGGAGGGTGAGATACTGGGGGTGGAGGATATTATTGTCCATGAGAAAGAGACTAAGCCCCCGAAGAGATACACACCCGCCTCAATTATCCGGGAGATGGAGAAGAGGAATATCGGCACTAAGGCAACGAGATCTCAGATAGTGGATATACTCTTTAGGAGGGGTTATGTAACCGGGAAGGCTATTGAGGTAACGCCGTTGGGTTTGAATGTCATAGATACCATGGAGAAATACTGTCCTGATGTGTTGAGTGAGAAATTAACCCGGAAATTCGAGAGGGAGATGGAGGAGATTCAGAAAGGCAGGCTCTCAAGCGAGAAGGTTATTGAGGAGGGCCGGGAGACGATAACCCACATATCCATGGAGTTTAAGGGTAATGAATCCAAGATCGGTGAAGCCCTCGCCACCTCGGTTAAATCCATGAAGGCTGCCGGGAAGGCTTCGTTAGGTGACTGCCTTAAATGTGACGGTAGCCTGGTGTTGAGGAAATCTAAACTGGGTCAGTTCATCGGCTGCAGCAATTACCCTAAATGCACCTTCACCATGTCTCTACCGAAAGGTAAAATAACGGTAAGCGGCAAATGCAAGCAATGCGACTACATGATCCTGAAGGTGGGGGGTAAGAAATTCTGGAGCTTCTGCATCAACCCTAAATGCCCAAGCAAGCGTAGATAGACAGGGATTACAGTAACTATTTATAATGGGATGATGAATAGTTAAGTAGGATGGACTCTAAATTTGAGTGTGATAAGTTTCTGTTGCATCAGAAGCATTTCACGATCGGGGAGAAGTATCGTATCTATGATGAAGGGGGGCAGCAGTTGTTTTATGTGGAGCGGGAGAAATTCAAGTTACATGCCCACATACACGTGTATGGTGATGACTCAAAGACTAATGAATTGCTTACGATCGAGGATAAGAGCATATTTGATTTAAACGCCGGCATGGATGTTAAAGACCCTGCTACCGGGGAGTTACTGGGCTCATTTAAGCGCGATATAGTGTCTTCGATGTTGAGGAGGACCTGGAAGATTATGGATAAGGGGGGTAATGAAATCGGGCGTGCCATGGAGGATTCAGTAGGGAAGGCATTAATACGGAGGTTTATTCCCTTAGGTGCTTTACTGAAGACGGATTTCATCATCGAGGTGAATAATAATGTGGTGGGCAGATTCATCCGTAAATTAACGATCGGCGATAAATACATGCTTGACCTATCCTCAGATCCCTCGAGGTTATTCGACAGGAGGCTGGCTGTGGCGTTAGGAATACTCCTGGATTCGGCAGAGGCGAGATGATACAGATGAGATTCAGGAATTTGATGCATTGGGGTTTGGTTTTGGGGTTGATTTTAGTTGGGTTTGTAGATGCGACCACATATAATTGTAGCAGTTGCAGTGACTGCAATAATAAAATTAATTCAGCATCGGCTGGGGATACTGTTTATCTTACCGCGAATATCACTGATCAACCAGGGGGTTGTATTGAATTTAACAGCACAGGAAGCATAGTCTTTGACTGTCAAGGGAATTCTATTGATGGTGTTGGACCTTGTTATGGGATTTATTTAGACAATAAAGCAGGCGATAATACAGTTAGAAACTGCCTAGTTACTGGGTTTTATTATGGGGTATACCTCCATAACTCCTCTTACAACAAGCTCATAAATAACACTGTAAACAACAACTCATTGTATGGGATATATCTCTCTTACTCAAACAACAATAACCTCACCGATAACACGGTAGATACCAGCTTACATGATGGAATTAGAGTTTGGTACTCGAACACCAACACCATAATTGAAAATATGGTGAATAACAATGAGGATTACGGAATCCGTATTTCTTACTCAGATAACAACAGTCTGATTGAAAACACAGTGGATAACAACAAGGATGATGGGATCAAACTTCTTATCTCAAGCAGTAATACACTCACCAGAAATACAGTGAATTACAATACAGGTGATGGAATCTACCTTTATCTCTCAGAAGCTAATACTATCACTGAAAACACAGCGAATAACAACTATAATGGAATCTATCTTGATCATCAATCAAACAACACCATTCTAACAGGGAATACAGTGAATAATAACGAACATAAGGGTATATACCTCAAGCATACCTCATCCGATAACACCCTTAATTCAAACCAAGTCTGCTATAATGCAGATTCGGATTTCTATCTCTCTGGCGGTTCAGGAAATTCCGGCTCTAACAATACCTGCGACACAACCTACACCTGGAATGACGAGGGAACTACTGGGTGTACCTATAGTTGTTCAAATTGCACAGATTCAGATGGTGGCAAGAATTATTATGAAGTGGGAATTACTAATGGGCGTTCTGATTTCTGCTTAGTTCAAGGAGGCACATTTATTAGTATTGATGAACACTATTGTGAAAATGGCGAAATTAAGGATGAGTTTTATCAATGCCCTTATGGTTGTGCCATTGATGAAGAAGATACTGTTTTAGGTAGATGTGCTGGTGATGGTAGTATTTTAATATGTACGGATTCAGACGGTGGGTTAGATTATTATAATATAGGAGAAGTAATGGCTGGAAATTTTTCTAACAATGATTTTTGTGGTATATTTGATTTTAACAAGGACCAATTATTTGAATGGACCTGTGAGGAGAATAAGTTTAAATTTAACACTTATGATTGTCCAAACGGCTGCCAGGATGGTGCATGCATAAGTGCTTGTGATCTTGCCGGCGACAATCCACCCTGTGGTGAAATAACATTATCAGAAGTAATTGACTTCATAAACCTCTGGGCTCAAGGTCAGGCATCACTAGCAGATGTGATAGATCTGATTAATGCATGGGCTAGTGGATGAATGTATTTATAATTGGATGAGGTTGGGTTTGTAAATGCAACTACCTATAATGGAACGTAAAAGTCTAATCATCTTGGGGTTGGTTATTGTATCTATCCTCCTGTTTTCGGGATGTACAACAAAAACAGGTGAGGAAGTAACAACGACCGTAACGGAAACAATAGAGAAGCAGGTAACTACCATAACGGAGACATCCCTGGATACACCAAGCGGCATTTATATGGCTCATATCGCTGCCCTCCAGAAGGGTGATCTGGAAGAGTCTAAAAAGTATGCTGCTAAGGAATCTATCCTGAAGATTGAAAAAATGGAGGAAGACAGGCAGGCATATGATAAATCCATCAAACTTCTGGTATTATTAACCCCCCGGGATGTTAAAATACTTAATGAAGAAATTGAGGGTGAACAGGCTACATTAACTGTAAGCGGCACTATGATGGGGAAAGAAGCAACCGGGACAGTAAAGCTGGTAAAAGAGAATGGTGATTGGAAGGTTACGGAAGGTGGGGAATGGAAGGTCGGTGGGGGTCAGACCACGGAAACCACAACCGTCAGCACAGGAGGATATGATAAATATGACTATTCCAACGTAGTATGTAAAAGTGAGATAGGCGCTCACGAAATATCCAACGACATCTTTGGAGGGGGCTGGTCATTTATTGAGAGAACAAGGGGGTCACCACATTTTGATGACACGTTTGAAGAGTGGCTCAGTTGGAGATATATGAACGATGATAGTTACATACTCTCCCTAAAGGTGATATATTTTGAAAATGGAGAAAAAGCTAAAGACTATTTTAACCGTAGGCTTAAAAAAGGTTCAGGTATAAGCTCCCTATGTGATGGTGCGGTAGTGTGGGAAGGAGGTGCTTTTTCCGGTTCAAGTCGTAAGACCTTCAAAGACCCTATCG
>JAYEKX010000198.1:0-22033 GCA_034716875.1 Candidatus Altarchaeota archaeon
CAAAATCCTTCCCTTACCCCCCGGAATATGTTTCTGAATATCCTCCAGCCTGATTTTCCTGATTTTTTCGGCATCATCTTTCCTTGTTTTCTTCAGAATTACTTCTTTTATTTCTTTAGCTAATTCCCCTGACTTCCTGTCTCCAGACGTAATTTTCACAGAGTAACTGGAGTTAGATTCCACGGAACCTACTGGACCGCATATAACCTCCACCTCATCATTAACCCTGAATCCGACTGCCATCTCCAATCTAGTTCCCCTGAACCACTGTTTTTTCCCGTGAATCATGAACGCCCCCTTCCCCAGGTACTCGCCGCTGGGGGCTTTCTTTGAGACCTGCCCCGGATTTACGCAGTAGACGTCACAACTTCCTAACCCAAGTTTCCAGGCCTTGGAGTAACTTGCTGCTGCATAAGCCACCTCCATTAAAGTACTCTCAGGAATCTCTTTTTTATCAGGATTCTTCACCACAAAAAACGGGGCACCATGTATGTCTGCATGAAAAACCAGGTCGTGGTTGTCCAGATACTTCTTCACTAGAATCTCATTGGTTGTAGCGTCTTTTCCCCCAACAACAAGGAAATTATCGCTGGAGTGAAACCAATGAAATTTCTCATACCACTTCTTTTTCACAATCCTTTTTCTCTCTGGCATATACTCAGAAACAGAGGCTTCCTGCCTCCTCTTTAATTCACTGATCTTTTTCTGCGTATCCCCTAAAGCCTTTCTCGCCCCCGCTACCTTATGTTTGGCCTTCTTCGATTCGCTGTAGTAATACTCAGCATTCTCGGGCACTGACTTACGGATATCTATCCTGAATTTCATTTTATCAATATACAAGAAATTTACGAAGTAAATTTGTTGACTATTATAAAGTATATCAGCGATATACTTTATAATTCAATAAAAGTAAGAATTAATATGAACAGAAAAAACCCTCTGTTGGCGGCAATCCTGTCTCTCTTAATTGCGGGCTTGGGTCAACTCTATCTGCATAAATTCTTTAGGGCTGTGGTGTTTTTACTGCTGGAGGTTGTCACCGCAGGGATATGGATTTATTTATCCGCCGAAATCGGCGCTATCATAAACCTTCTGGTAAGCGTTATCGCAGCCTACGATGCCTACAAAATCGCTAAAGAAATCAACAGGAAACCTGAAAAAACAGATGTCGGGGAAATACCGGAGATATACATTAACTAATCAAATAAGGAAGCCAGGCCTGAGGCGGCTTCTTCTTCACTGGCTTTCTCCTCCTTCCCCGGTTCCTTCGTTTTCCCTTCTTTTTTTACCCCCTCATCTTTCTCTTCAGGGGCTGGAGAAACGGAGGCCTTCATTTCATCACCCAAGCCTTCCGGAATCCTTGAGGCTAGGGAATGCATTTCCATGTCTGCTTTAGAGAGCAGGAATCCTATCGATTCTTTATTGATTACTTCAGTATTTACTGCCAGAGAAATCGCGTCAGAAAAAGCCTTTCTTAAGAATAGGTTAACTGTAACTGAATTATGAACCTCTGCGTTTAACGCAAGATTCAGTGACTGTTGATATGCATTCTGTAGATCAGTAACGGTTTTCTCATCATCTATCCTGAGAATATCTCCCGTATAGACTACCTCCCCATCATAGACGGCATTTATTTCAGGACATATCTCCATAGGCTCAACCCCAAGCCTGCCGAGTACATTAGCGAGATCAGCTGAAATAACCTCACCCCCCCTCACCACAAGGGAATCCTCTGTAACCACTATCTTCCCACCCTCAATCTTAGCCTTGATACCCGCCTTCTGCAGTTCCCCGATTATTGGGCCAGGCTTAAACGGGGTGTCACCAGCCGGAATAATTATGTCTTTATTAGCTATGTTCCCTGGTTTTGCAGGGACTGAGGTCTTTGTAGAACTCATGAGTTTACTCAACTTGAACGGATCCAGATCCGTGAATATAATCCCTGTCTGTCCCTGGACATACCCTCCAAGATCCAGCTTCTTTTTCTCAAGTGCCCTTTTTATTATGCTGTTTTTGGTAACTTTAAGCTCCGCCTTCCCACGTAAACCCCGCCTAATCTCCTGAAATTGCTTGGAGGGAATCCCATTAATATTCATTAATCCAACTACCTTAGATTCTTTAATCTGCCCTGCCAGATTCTCAACCTCCTTAATCTTCCATGTAGCTACCATCTTTTAAATCAAATGATATTAACGCAATTTTATTGGAGACCCCATGGTGGTCTTAATGTGCACTGACCTGATTCTTTCATCCGGAATCTGTCTCTCTATTGCATCCATAACAACAATCATATTATCAGCCAGATCCCCGGGCTCCATATCCTCTGCTCCAATAGGGACTTGGATAGTGGGATTCTTTTTGGATTTAATCTTCACAGAGTTCCTTAATTTATCCATCACCGCATTCAAGTCCACATTAGCTGGAACAGGTTGCGGCATCTTTCCTCTCGGACCCAAGACTATACCCCAGCTTCTCCCGATTATCGACATCAACTCGGGTTGGGCGATAAAGGCGTAACATGAATTAGCGAATTTCCTCATCTTTCTTTTATTCTTTGAATACTCCTCTATCTCCGTTTTATTCAAGACGTGCTTAGAAAGTTTTTTAGCTCTGATATTCATATCACCATCAGCGAAAACTCCTATATCAACCTCTTTCCCCCGGCCTTTAGGTAGAAAAACATTCAGATTCAGTTTGTATTCGGGGTCTTCCATGTTTATGTCTTTGAAATTCACAGAGACTTCCACACTCTGCTTAAACTTCCTATCCCCTGACTTCTCTTTAGCCTCCCCGATTTTTTTCGTTATATCCTCTTTGTTCATTTTCCTCCTACCCCCTGTGGTAGTGCGACGGAATATTAAATACACTAAACTTTTGTGCTACAGGATGAACAAAATTTTATCCTACAGTAAAAAGAGTTTAATTATTTGGTTTTGTTATTTAAATTACAGTAAACCTGTCATTGAATTTCCCCGAATCCAGTTCGGAAGTAAAATCCTTTGCGGACATATCCTCTATTGTTACGCCAAGGGAAAGACATGAACCAGCCACTTCTTTAACCGCACCTTTAATATCATTCGCAAGCAGTGAGTCCTTTTTCATATTCACGATCTTTATCAGTTGATCAAAGCCTAGATTTCCAACGGGTGTTCCATCCTGCGTTCCCTTCTCCAGACCTAATTCCTTTTTAATCAATGCAGATGTTGGCGGAGACCCGACTTTTATCTCAAAATTCTTTGTTTCAGTGTCAATAATGACTTTCACCGGTATTTTCATCCCCGTAAAATCAGAGGTTTTTTCATTTATTGAGTTAATCACCTCATTGATGTTTATCCCGGTGGGACCTAAGGCAGGGCCTAAGGGGGGTCCAGCACTGGCGTTTCCCGCTTCCACCATGGTTCCTATAGTCTCTTTAGCCATTTATTCACCTTCTTCATCACTAGTTCTCTTCAGTATCTTGATATCATCCCCTCTGACAATAACAGGGATAGGGACTGCTGCCTCTATCAATTCAACGGTAATCTCATTTTTATCCTTATCGATTCTTGCCACCCTGGCCTTCTCTCTCTTGAAGGGGCCTGCAATTAACTCTACCAAGTCACTCTTCCTGACTTCATTTACCACTGGCGTTGGCACAAGGGTTTTCTCCAGTTCTTCTATGGCGATAGTTCCCGCAGATGATAAGTCACCTTTCTTCTTCAGTAGTAATCCCCTGGTCTTTGAAATACCCCTTGCCAGATCCTCCACCGTCCCCGGGCTGTCGGCTTCCACTAGGATGTACCCCTTAAGTCCAGTTGTATATAGGACGGAATACACTTCCTTACCCTCCTCCAAATGCTCCTTCCTCCTAGCCACTGCTTCCCTATACATCATCTCTGCCACTACCCTTTCCTGATTAGCAGTTACTTTAACTACATAAATCACAAGACCACCGTTAAAAATTTAAGTAAGAGGAGATAAGATATGGAATTTTGTTAATAAAAAATAAGGGCCTACAATCAAATCCATTATTCTATTTAGCACCAAATAGCATGGGAAGTATTTGGGCTATAGCAAAGATGATAAAGCCAACGACCCCGATAGCAATCATCCCCAGACCGGTGATTTTAGCAGTCTTATTGAATTCCAACCTTCGGGGTTTTCTGGTTAACCTGAGAATTCTTTTAGTCTCTTTGTAGGCGTTAACTATTTTTTGTTGAATTCCCATTTTATCTATAGCTAGACATACCTAAGGCCGATATCCATTTGTTCTGCAGATGCGCTTGATTCAACCTTTTCCTCCAGCTCTATTTCATACTGGGGCGTCTTCACCCCGGAGAGGATTAACATTGTTTTTATAACGTTTCTATCCAGAGAGTCCTCTATCTGCGCCCCCCAAATGATCTGGGCATCCGAGCTTATGCTCTCTGATATCACCCTGACAATCTCTTCGGCTTCCTCTAATGTCATATCCCTGCTGCCGATAATGTTAACAAGCGCGCCACTGGCTGTGCTTATGTCTGTATCAAGTAATGGGGATCTCAGGGCTTTTTCCACTGATTCGCGTGATCTTTGATCCATTGCCGTATCCTTGGTGGAAGTGCCTAAACCAATCATAGCGGTCCCACCTTCCTTCATTACCGCCCTGACGTCTGCAAAGTCTAGATTAACAAGACCTGGTTTAGTTACCATCTCTGTTATTCCTTTAACGGCATTGGCAAGTAATTCATCTGCAACCTTAAAGGCGGCGTTAATCGGTAGATTAGGGGCGACATCCAGTAGCCTGTCGTTTGGAATCACTATGACTGTGTCGGCGTATTTCCTCAGCTTTTTCAAGCCCGTTAAAGCATTTCTTGCCCTTAATCTTCCTTCTACACTGAACGGCAGTGTTACTATGCCTATTGTCAGGGCATTAACATCCTTTCCTATTTCGGCTATTACTGGAGCGGAGCCTGTGCCGGTACCCCCTCCTAGGCCGCAGGTGACAAATACCATATCTGAGCCGGTGATAACCTCGGAGATCTTCTTTATATCCGCCTCTGCACATTGCTCTCCCACTTCCGGGTCATTTCCTGCCCCGATACCACCGGTGATAGCGGTTCCTATTAATACCTTGGTATGGGCATTGGTGTATAGCAGATCTAATGCGTCTGTATTGACGGCAATCACATCCCCTCCTTCCACACCCATATCCATTAATCTGTCAAGGGTGTTGCCTCCTGCACCACCAGCACCAATTACTTTAATAGATGCTCGTATGCCCTCCACAATTCTCCTTAATTCCTCATCAGTGTTTGAAGCAACGGTTGTTTTCGGTGCCTCCTTCACCGTTTTATCCCCTCCCATATTCGCCTGAGTAATAGCATCTTGAACAATAGCTTCCATCTTTACCACCTACATTAAATTAATTCCTCAATAAGAATAATACTAGGAATTCAGTCTATAAAAGATATGCAGGAGAAATCTAAAATCCTTTCTCGGAATAATCCATCAAAAGCTTGAGGTTTTCCTTAATCCTCTCCTGTATAAAACCTATTTCCGCCTCTCTCTTTTCCGGCTTAAAGAGATGTTTGTACCTCCCCTGCACCATCAGGTATTCCTCTATCGGCTTCAGATTTGAAATGTCTTTAGGCTTATTAACGGTGTGCTTCCCCTCTATTATCTCGTATAAAGGAATCGCCCCGGTTTCAACAGCCAGTTTAGCCAGCTCTATGGATTTAGCAGGGTCTGACCTCCACCCGGTGGGGCAGGTGGCAAATAAATTAACGAAAGTCGGCCCCTTAGTCTCAACTGCCTTCTTTATCTTCCTGAAGGCATCTGCTATGTAACCTATAGAAGCGGAGGCAATGTAGGGTGAGCCATGTGCAGCGAGGATATGCAATATATCTTTTTTCCATTCCACCTTACCTATACTCATTTTTCCAGACGGGGACGTGGTGGTGGAAGCCCCATAAGGGGTTGCGCCAGACCTCTGTATGCCTGTGTTCATATAGGCTTCGTTGTCGTAGCAGATGTATGTGAGGTTATCGCCCCTCTCAAACGCCCCTGAGATATGGCCGAGCCCGATGTCGTAGGTGGAGCCGTCTCCACCGAGTGCTACTACATTAATCTCATCTTCAAGACCTTTAGCCTTTAATGCAGCAACGATTCCTGAGGCGATAGCTGACGGGTTCTCGAATGCTCCATGAATCCATGGTAGCTTCCATGCGGTCTCCGGGTAGGGTGTGCTGACTACTTCTATGCAGCCGGTGGATTCCACCAGAATACTGTTTCTTCCGGCAGCCTTAGTGATTAAACGGATTGCAACCGCTGCTCCACATCCCGCACACGCCCTGTGCCCGCAGGAAAAATACTCCTCCTCAGGTAAACCTATTATAGCCATCTTACGTTAAAACACCCACTCATGTTTACTTCCCTTACCCTCCTTAATCATCTCATAAATATTTTCGATGTGATCCAGTCGGACGTCTCTCCCTCCTAAACCGATTATGAAGTTTCTGATTTCAGGTCTATCGCTTACGTCATAAAGCAGGGATGAGATCTCGTCAAACACGGGGCCGTTTGCTCCGGGGGATACAGCTTTTTCTAACACAGCTATTTTATTCACACCCTTCAACGCATTTTTTATTGCCTCTCTTGGGAAGGGCCTGTAGGTTACAAGCTTCAGTAAACCAACCTTCTCTCCCTTATCCCTTAGTTTATCCACCGCCACCTTTATTGTTCCACACACTGAACCCATTGCTATATAAACAATTTCCGCATCATCCGTGCGGTATTCCTCCGTATGGTAATACCTTTCAGGTCTGCTTCCCTCGATATGAACCGGAAATTTATCGCTGAATTCATTAAACACTTCCTCAATTATGTCTATGGAATTCTCTATCGCATCCACTTGGGAGCGCCTGATCTCCATATAATGTGACGGGAACCCGATTGATCCCAACGTCATTGGTTGTTCCGGATTAAGGATTGCATTGTGGGCTGTGTATTCCGGAAGGAAGTTATCAACCTGTTTCTGGGTTGGGATATCAAATGGCTCATAGACATGGGACAGGGTGAACCCATCCAGGCAAACCATGGATGGCGTGAGAACGTTTTTGTTTTCAGAGATCTTGTATTGCATTAAAGTGAGGTCATAGCATTCCTGTGCAGTCTCGGCATACAGTTGAATCCATCCCGTGTCTCTGCAGGATATGCTGTCCTGGTGATCATTCCATATACTTATGGGGGCGGACATGGCTCTATTCACTATCGTCATGCAGACGGGAAGCCTCATTCCCGAGACAATGTAGAGGACTTCGAACATCAATGCTAATCCCTGGGATGATGTTGAGGTATACACCCTGGCTCCGGTGGCTGATGCCCCTAGACAGGCGGATATTGCCCCGAACTCGGATTCAACCCTGACATATTCCGTCTCTAAATCACCGTCTGCAACAAAATCCGAGATCCTCTCCACTATATGCGTCTGCGGCGTTATAGGGTATGCTGCAACCACCTCTGGTTTAACCATCTTCACAGCTTCCGAAATGGCATGTGACGCCTCCATAACTGATTTAGTCATTCTCTTTATTTCTCCTCCATCTCCATAGTTATAGCCTTAGCAGGGCATTCATTGGCGCAGATGCCGCAGCCTTTGCAGTAATCCAGGTTCGCCTCGAATTTCCCATCACCCTTCTTTATTATGCAACCTTCCGGGCAGAGGCTCCAGCAGATGCCGCAGCCGGTGCATTTATCTAAATCCGTTACTGGTCTCATGGAACGCCATGCTCCGGTTTTTAAATTTGAGGTGGAGCCGTTGCTTTCCGAAACTCCCCCTATCGTGATTTTTTTATCACCAACCCTCAGCCTGCAGTTTTCGAAGTCAATCCTGTTTAGCTTTTTCATAGATTCTTTCCACCAACATTACATTTTTTTCCGCGATACTCCCTGAGAAATGCTCCTTGATTGATTCGCAGATGGATTCTTTACTAACCTCTCCTGTGAATGCAGAGAATGCCCCCAGCATAGCAGTGTTCACTATGTCCCTATTTAAGACGTCGAATGCTTCTTTTGTGGCGTCCACTGATCTGACATCCAGGCCCTCCAGGCCAAGTTCTTTAGCGCTTTTTTCAGTGTTTATGATGATTATTCCCCCCTCATTTAATCCGCCTGTAACATCCACGACCTTAAGTAGGGTGGAGTCTAAAACAACCAGTATGTCTGGTTCATAGATATGACTTCTCCTTCGGATGAATTTATCGTCTATCCGGGTGAACGCCTGCACTGGGGCTCCACGCCTCTCCACACCGAATGTGGGGAATGCCTGGGTGAATCTCCCATCCTTGAAACCGGCAACAGCCAATAAGGAGGCTGCGGTTACGGCTCCTTGCCCGCCCCTGCCATGGAATCTGATTTCTTTCATTCTGTAACAGGAATTAATTTGTCATTATTATTCAGTATGAATTTAATATTATTACTTAAGATACATTATATATAAATAATTTGGGGTCATTAAAAAAATGAAAGGAAAGATAGTTAACTACACAGGAGGAAGGCATACCCAACACCCTAATAAACTCATCATCATCCCCGAGGGGGTTAATGATAAGGAAAAAGCCTCTAAGCTGATTGGGAAAGCGGTTGAGTGGACTACACCAAGCGGCAAAAAAATCAGCGGTAAAGCAGTGAAGGTTCACGGTAGGAACGGATCAATACTTGTGAGATTCGAGAAAGGCCTTCCAGGACAGGCCCTTGGAACAGATGTTGAAATTCTATAAACAAGTTGCCGCCTTAGCTCAGCTTGGGAGAGCACCTGGCTGAAGACCGTCTTTATCCTTCAGTGTCGGAAACCAGGGTGTCGCGAGTTCAAATCTCGCAGGCGGCAATTTCTTCCTCTTCATATAGGGAAATGGTATATCATGTTGAATAAATTAACTCAACTATCTGAGGAGGATTTGATGCCTGATGAACAGGTATTGTTTACAGCCTTCTCTTCATGGTGTGCTGAACTGAAACCTATTTTATTTGCCGTAATCTCTATTCTGGCGTCAATCACTCTGCTTATCTACTCCCTCATCACGCAAGCAGGGCCGATTCCATACCTCTTCGGGGGACTACTCTTCCTGCTAGCGCCCATATTGCTTATTAATGCAGCCCTTAGCCATTACTCGGTTAGATACATTATAACAACCTTCAGGATAATCAAAAGGGTTGGGTTATTCTCTAAACACATTAATTACGTACCCTACAGCAAAATCCAGAACATAAAGATGAGGAAGAACCTCTCTGAACGGATTATTGATATGGGTGATATATCCATTGATGTGGCCGGGAGTTCAGGGATTGAGGTGAGGATCGATAACATCAGGGATCCTGAGAAGATGCATAACCTCATTCTGGAGAACATGAGAAAAAAGGAAGAGGCAGGTGATGGTTTATAGCTAGATTTTAGCCTTCCTATAGGGGAACTGTCTGATCAATTCCTCCATTCTTTCTTTATCCACAAGGATTTCTTTACCGATTGATATCCCTAGTTCATCTTTTACTGTGCCTACTTCAATTACCGGGCATTTATGTTTAGCAGATATTTCAACAATCCGTCCCCCTTCAGTCCCTGGAACGGAGACTAAATAAGTTCCCATGTATCGTGTTATCCTGGGGTAGGGGATGCTTGTTATATTGATTCCTTTCCTGGATTTCACAAGCATTTCAGCGAGGTTCCCGAACCAACCCCCTCTGGAGCAGTCCTTTGCGGCGTGAATCTCCACCCCCTCCTTGATTAAATCCAGGAAGGTTTTGAATTTCACCTTAGCCCTGTGCACCCTCTCCCCGACTCCGCCATCCAACACCTCACCCAGCATAAATATTTTATCGTCTACTTTCATGCCTGCGTCCGGAATCGCTTCCCTGATTAGTTTACCGAATACTGTGAAGGAGATGCAGGGAACTAAATCATTCTCCATCTGAGTGTTTCCCCCTACAATGGGGACGCCTAAGCCGTTACTCTGCTTCTTCAAATCCTCGGAAACCTCCTCCGCCTCCTCTATGCTGTTAACCTGCATGGAGTTTAAGGCAAAGATTGGCTCACCCCCCATGACAACGATGTCGGAGCAGCTGTGGATTAAGCCTGTTTTCCTCCCGGTCTTTAACGGGTAAGGACCCTCCATATTAACCAGGGTATCCCCGACAACAACAGCGTCATCGCCCTGCCTTATCCCGTAAACCAAATCCTCTACCTTCTCATCCATATGCCAGAACACCCTCCTCACGGAATTGGTTTCCAGCATATGCCCAATCGCCCTCTCAACCTCCTGCTTCATTTTAAACCTTAAATAAAAATTTAATCAAGATTATTTTGATTGTGGCAGTCAGCTCGCCCATCAATCATCACGGTTCAGTGGTTGTTCGCATCATCATACTGCCAGTACTATAGTGGATTAGAAGAATAAATGATCGTCAGTGCGGATAAGTGACTGAAAGGAACGCATGCTGCACAACATGATCCAAACTGTGTAACAGTTTGGGCGGTAGTTCGCATCATCATACTGCCGTTACTAATAATGGATTAGGGAAATAAATGATCGTCTGTGCGGCTAAGCAACTGAAGTTTATGGTTCACTTCGTCACACAGTCATTAATATATGCTGGAATGACGTGATTCACTCCAGTTTACCAATACTATCCTCGAACTCTAGCAGTATCTCGATGAAATTCTTGATATCATCCCGAATACCGATCGCCTTTAATGTGGCAAGTTTATCCTTGAGTCTGAGGGATTCCACCTCATTTTTCACCATATCTTTCCTGAATTGATCAGTGAGGTGTACTGGTTTATTGGATTGCATAAGGAACATGCCGTCAAAGTCAGAATCCTTTGTTTCAACATAGTCATAGATGTTAATCCTCTTACTTATCTTATCAAGGATATCTGATCGCCGTATATCAAGATCAAGGAGAGGGTTTTTCCCAAGTTCTATATCAAATACAGTAAAGCCGGGGGAGGTGTCGTCTGCTCCCTCCCAGTAAATAAAGAGTTTATCGTATATACCTAATCTGAACTCTGCACGTGCCTTCAATCCCAGCCCCCAGTTTATGGATTCAACTTCAACATTCCTTAAATACTTGCTGAAATCTTTTTTAAGACATTCCTCCACTTTCTCCTTGGAGGGTCCCTTGAGGAATTTCTTTAATAAAAAAGGATTTATAACAAAGACAGGGTGGTAGATATAGCCGACAAGGAGCAGACATATAATCAAGCCCAAAAGCATTATCCAGTCGGATGCACGGGGTATGTAAATCGAGATGAGTACGCATAAAATAAGCGTGAAAACTGTAGAAAGCATTATCTTAACTGTCTTGCTTCTGCTTTTTGTGAATCTAAGGATGAGGTTGTAAAAAAGACTGAGGAAACTGAAAACAACCAGGATAATAAGACTCACCCATCCTAATGATTTCGGAAATAAATAGATAGATAAAAAAATCAGCATCATTAATGAAAGAATTAAACACCAGGAGATGAAGTGTATACGCTCTCGTTTATTCAGCATTTTTTGGTGGTAATATTATACTATTTATCGAGCTAATTTAAATAATATCTATCATGCATTGGGCTGATAAATACGCTGAGGAGCTCTTGGCCAGGGGGGGTAAGCAGGTTATTGAGACCGGGACCTCTATTTCAGGGATCCCGCATATAGGTAATGCGAGTGATGTCATCCGGGGTGATGCCGTACGTAAGGCATTGGGGGGTAAGTGTGATGTCGAGCTTATCTGGGTTGCTGATGATTCAGACCCCTTCAGGAAGATTCCGAAGGGGATGGAGTCGCTGAAAGACTATCTCGGTTATCCTGTGAAGGATATTCCGGATCCCTATGGATGCCACAGGAATTTCGTTGAGCATTTCGTGGATGGATTAATCGATGAACTCGCAAGTTTCGGTGTTAAACCAACAATTTATTCTGGAACAGACCTGTACCGGTCTGGTGCATTAAATGATGAGGTAGGGATAGCCTTAAATAATCGTGAGGAAATCATCGAAATCTTAAACAGGTTCCGCACAACGCCCCTCCCAGAAGACTATATACCCTGGACCCCCATATGTGAAAACTGCGGCAGGATATCAACCACAAAAGCGCATGGATTCGATGACGGTAAGGTGAGATATACCTGCCAGACCGTGGAGCTAACTGGGGGTAAGGTCGAGGGTTGTGGCTTTGAGGGGGTGAGTGACTTAAAAAAAGGCCACGGTAAACTTCCCTGGCGTGTGGAGTGGGCAGCCCGCTGGCATCACTTCAAAGTCACCTGTGAACCCCTTGGGAAGGAGCATTCTGCGGCGGGAGGATCCTTCTGGACAGCAAGAGATATCTGTGAAAAAATATTTAGGTGGGCTCCTCCTCTCCCGGTGATGTATGAATTCTTCACCCTGAACGGAGAGAAGATCTCATCCTCCAAGGGTAATGTAATCACTCTGGGGGACTGGCTCCGGATATGTGAGCCGGAGGTTTTAAGGTATTTCATGTATAAGAGATTGATGAAGCAGAGAGACATAAACCTATCCACCCTACCTAACCTGGTTGATGAATATGATGAGGCGGAGAGGATTTACTTTAATCTGGAGGAAGGGGATTTTAAGGCAAGGAGGAGGTATGAACTCTCCCAGATTACTGAGCCTAAACTGTTGCAGGTTCCTTTCACCCTATGCACTACCCTAGCTCAGATAGTCCCTGACCTGGATCTGGAAAAGATCGGGGGGAAGCTTACAGAGATGGGTTACACGGGTTTTGATAATGAACGTTTAAGGAGTAGGTTAATGTTTGCTAAGAACTGGGTTGAGGGTTATGGTCCGGAGTATCTACGGTTTAAGTTGATTACGGATTCAAAAGAAAAGGAAATCCATGAGAAATTGGATGAGAAACAGAGGGAGGCCCTCAGTAAATTAGCCGGTGAACTAAATAAGAAATGGCTTCCGAAGGAGTTGCATAAACGGATATATGAAATCTCACGCGGCATAGATTTGGAGCCACAACAGCTTTTTGAAGCCATCTACCTGGTATTGATAGGAAAAAGGAAGGGGCCTAAGGCTGCGGGTTTCATACTGACCCTGGATAAAGGTTTTGTGCAGAATAGGTTTAAAGGATAGTTTAACCTGACTTTTAATCACCTAAATATAATATTTATGGAGAGGATAAAATGTTTCAGGCAGTAATCTCAGATACGAAGGCATGGAAGAATAGCATAGAAGCCATAGCGGCGTTGATTGATGAAGGAACCCTGCAGATTGATGAGAAGGGGGTTAAGATCAGGGCTATGGACCCGTCTCAGATAGCACTGGTTGATTTAGAGCTTCCCTCCAGCTCGTTTGAGGAATATAAGGTAGAAAAGCCCGTTAATATAGGCATAGATTTTGCTGAATTATCCAAGATCACCAGGAGGTCCAGGGCGGAGGATAAAATCGAGTTATCCCTGGAGAACCGACTTAAGATGGTGTTTAAAGGAGAGACAACAAGGAGTTTTTCCTTGGCAATAATCGAGTCCACTTCATCACCCCCGAAGGAGCCGAAGATAGAGTTTGCTGCAAACGTTAAGATAGCTGCTAATGTGTTGAAGGAGGCGTTGAAGGATGCGGAATTGGTTAGTAATCATGTGGCTATTAAACTCAACGACGGATTCGGGATAAAGGCGGATGGGGATACTGGAAGCGTTGACATAAAATTCCAGGAAGAGAACATCCTTGCGATTAGTGTAGAGCAGGAGGCTAGAGCAGTCTTCGCCCTGGATCAGTTAAATAGTCTCCTGAAGGCTTCGGATTCACAATCCATCATACTGTTAAAGATGAGGACGGACGCTCCTGTAAGGATAGAGTATGCTATAGGGGATGGCAGGGTGGTTTATTACCTGGCTCCAAGGATTGAAAGCACCTAACCACGGAGCCATGCCCGCCGTAATTTATTCTCCTTCCTTTTATTTTTTTTCAGATCCTTTTTCTCCTCCTCAGTTAATTCCTCCTCCTCTTCCTCCTTATCTTTCTTTTTCATCATGTTTTTTTCTTCAAGTATTCAGCGATACTATTAAAGAATATTCTCCCATCCCCCTCAATGGTTTTATTTCTCGTCCAGTCAGCTGTTTGAATCCCCGCAATAACCCTCTCCGGGTGAGGCATCATACCTAAGACATTACCTTCCGGGTTAGATATTCCTGCAATGTCGTAGAGGCTGCCGTTGGGGTTCCACGGGAACTCCCCTCCTGCATCTCTCCCATCCGGGTGACAGTATCTATAAATGATTTGTTTATTGTCAATTAATTGATTCAGGAATTTTTCATCATTCACTCCGAATGTGAAGCGCCCCTCTGCATGCGCCACCGGGATCTGAAGTATCCTATTTTCCTCTATCTCCCCCGTAAGTTTGCATTTATTCACGTGTTTTATGTATGTGGGTCTGCATTGAAACCTCCCGTTCAGGTTGGTTGTTAAAGCAGCCGACGGCTCCTTGGAAACCCCCTCGAAGCCTGGCAGCAGACCTAGTTCAGTGAGGATCTGGAAGCCGTTGCAGATTCCCCCCACCAGGTAGCCGTTATCAACAAACTCGGTTAAATCCTTCATTAATTTACTCTTGATTCTGGCGGCAAAGATTGCTCCAGCCCGTATGTAGTCTCCTGCAGACCAGCCGCCGGGAAGCATCAGGATCTGGTAATCAAATAGATTCCTCTTCCTTCCCCCTGAAACATCCCCCGTTAATTGCTTTAAGTGAACCAGTTCCGCATCCACACCAACCATCTCAAACGCTACCTTAGTCTCTTCCTCGCAATTCGTTCCCTCCATCAACAATATGCATGCTTGAGGCATTTTATCAATTATCTATATTGCTATATTACCTCTAAGATTCTTTATATTTATTACAAATTCAGCAGAATACTGTGGGCTTCAGCCCGCAGATGAATGCTAATGATGAATTTGTAAGTTACATACTCCACACTTTAGTGTGGAGTTGTTTGATTTTACATTAGTAATCCACATCATAAGCCTTTAAACCTAAAATATCAATAAATTCCTTCGGAGTTACGTACTCCTCAAAGTCTTTAAAATCCCTGTCACAGGCAACGAGATACTTTAAACCATACTTTTTAACTGTTGATATCTGCTCTAAATCCTTCCTCTTTATTTTATCTCTTAGTTTACCCATCTCATCTATGACTTCATATCCGGGTATGATGGTGCATGAACCCACCAGATATCTGCGGAATAGTCTTGCCAGATCCAGGTTGTGATGCCTCTCAAAATATTTTATAACCTCCTTGACCACTGTATCACAGACTATAGCCTCTATCTCTCCTTCATTAAGTAAATCAATTATTTTTCTTGAGTTTGATTCTGGATATTCAAAAGAGAATATGAAGACGTTTGTGTCTATGAAAACGCTAAATTTCATCCTTTATTTCTTCTATCTCCTTTTGCAGTTGATCAGGGGAGACCTCTCTTGTTTTGTGGGATGTTATCTCTTCCCATATCCTTTTTCTATTAAACAGTCCCAGATCCATAGCATACTTCACAAGTGCGGACCTTATAGCCTCTGACTTTGTGTTGAATATCCCTGATTTCATCATCTCATCCAGGATTCTTGCTTCCACACCCTTAAATTTCAGCGTTAGTGTAGTTTCCATTTTCACTATGTATCTTATAGTGATTCTATAGTATTAAATTAAACCTCCCTCTCAATGGCACTATCCCACCTATCCCTCAATTCATTAAGTGATAGATTTAATTCTATTCCATCATCCCCGATCCTGACTTCTTTTTCTTTAACGACCTCCCCAATCCTTCTGCAATCAACAATATCCCTGAATTCACCAGCGTCTTTCTCCTCCACCTCCACCAGCCAGCGGCCATTAGATTCAGAAAATAATTTAAAGTCCATCCTCAAGTCTTTTATTCCGCTTAAATCAAGCTCTACACCAAGGTCGCCGCCTAAAGACATCTCTGTAATTGCTACTAAAAGACCGCCTGTTGAGAGGTCATGACAGCTTCTTACAAGAGAATTATCCATCGCTTTAAGCAGTGAACTCATTTTCTCTCTGGTTTCTTCAGGATTAACCTTGGGAATAAAGCCTTTACTTAAACCTAAAATTCTGTAGTATTCTGAGCCAGCCATCTCCCTCCTGGTTTCCCCGATAAGATAAATCAAGTTCCCTTCCCTCTTCAAATCCACGGAGACTGCTTTTCTCACATCCCCCACAATCCCCACCCCCATCAAGGCGGGTGTTGGAGCTATCGGACCTAGAGAGCTTTCATTATAGAAGCTAACGTTCCCTGAGATAAAGGGTAGTTTAAACGTGTTTGCGGCGAAATAAAGCCCTTCACAGCACCGTATGAAGTCACCCAGTATATCCTCTTTTTCGGGATTGCCGAAGTTCAGGCAATCGGTGAGTGAATGCGGTATGGAGTTTACCGAAACCAGGTTTCTGACAACCTCATCCACCGCACCTGCTGCGCCCCAGTAAGGATTCAGTCTACAGAGCAGCGGGTTTACATCACAGGATACGGCTAAACCCCGGAAGCTATCCCTCAACGGTTTTATAACAGTGGCATCCCCATGACTCTGTTTATTTATCACACCCTGCATGGGTTTCAGGATTGTGGAGGCACGAACCTCATGGTCATACCTCCTGATAACAGACTCCCTGCTTCCAATTCTGGGCGAACCCATTAACTCCAACGAAACCTTTTTTAGGTCAGGGAGACTGAAGTCAATCACCGCTTCTTCCCTCTCAACAACCCTATATGGTCTCTCGTATCTAATCCCCTCAATCAGAAACTCCAGGTCAAGGTCAAGAACAACCTCATCATTATAAAATACCTTAATCCTTTCTGAATCATTAACCTCTCCGACAACAGTAGCCGGCACATCCCAGAAATTAAATATTCCTAGGACCTCATCAACATCCTTTGGCTTTACCGAGAGCATCATCCTCTCCTGTGATTCAGAAACCCATATCTCCCATGGACTCATCCCCTCCTCCTTCAAGGGAATCTTATCTAGATGAACTACAGCACCTTTTCCTCCCGCATACGCCATCTCACCGGAGACACAGGATAAGCCCCCACCCCCAAGATCCTTCATTCCGGTAAGAAGATTTTTCTCATTAATCTTTAGGCAGGCGTGTATTAAAGGCTCCTTCATGATTGCATACCCCAACTGTACTGCAGGAATATCCCCTTCACTCTCCTCCCCCAGTTCAGCGGAAGCGAATGTTACCCCGTGAATCCCATCCCTCCCTGTTTTACCCCCCGCCAGGATATAGATGTCTCCAACATTACCTGCCCTGCTTCTGGCGACTTTATCCCTTCTCACAATTCCTATGCAGCCTACATTAACCAGACAGTTTCCGGTGTAGGAGTCATCAAACTCAATCATCCCCGCCAGGGTGGGTATTCCAACACGGTTTCCATAATCAGCGATCCCGGAAACAACCCCCTTAAAAATAAACCGGGGATGTTTTGTTCCTGAAGGCAGTTTATTTTCCGGGTAATTAAGTGGCCCGAAGAATAATGGATCTACTAAAGCGATTGGCTGGGCGCCCATACAGACCACATCCCTCAGGATTCCTCCAATCCCTGTTGCTGAGCCCCCGTAGGGATCAAGTGCCGAAGGGTGGTTATGGGATTCAAGGGCTACCACATAGGCATGTTCCCTGTCGAACTCCACAACACCTGCGTCGTCTGCACAGATACTCTGCGGTGCCTTTATCTTGAATATAGTCCTGTCGAGTATGGATTTACTTGTCTTATAACAGCAGTGTTCACTCCATGACTGGGCAATCGCCTCAAGTTCAACATCGGTGGGGTTCCTCCCCTCCTTATTGAAATAACCCCGAATCTTCCTCATTTCATATAGAGATAATCCCAGTGATCTGTCTCTACTCACAGTTTCCAGCTCAGAGTCACTCACCTTCAGGATACTGATTTCATACAGGTTATCCAGAATCCTTCTATAAGACATTTTCATAAACATATACATGTGAGAAGAATTAAATTGTTTCAGGGTATCATCATTTCCTAAAAATTTTAAAGACGGAATCAATCACCCTAAAAAAGAATCCTTTTTTAGGTTCCTCCTGTCCAATCAAAACCGCGGCAAGCTTTCTGAATTCCCTGCTGGCAGGTGATTTGGGTGCATAGAGGACTACTGGCATGTTTGTTGAGAGAGCCTCACGAACCTTAGGGTCTTCTGGTATAACTGCTAATATTGGTGTCTCCAGGGTTGATTTCACCTCCTCAATGCTCAATTCAAACGTCACCCCCATAATCCTGTTCAAAATAACCCCCGTAATCCGGGTGTTTAAATCATTCGCTAGCTTAATGGCTTTTAAGGTAGCACTTAGGGTGGGCAAATCCAGGCTACTTATAATCAGTAATTCATCACTAGAGTCTATAGTCGCTCTGATTTCCTCTCCAATGCCTGGTGAAGAATCCATTATTAACACATCGTAGTCTTTAGCTAATGATCTCATCTTCGTTTTCAGGAGAGATAAGTCTACATCAACCTCGGATAAGGCAGTAGGAACGATATGTAATCCGGAATCATGTTCGTATACTGCATCTGAAATCGAGCTGTTTTCATCCATTAATATATCCTGTAGAGTAACCTCGGGCTCGGTTATATTCAGATGAAGCCCGAGATTTGGAACACTGACATTGGCATCGATAACAACGCAACGGACACTGAATTCGTTACTAAGTACTGCCCCTAAATTAGCTACCGTGGTTGTCTTTCCCACCCCTCCTTTCACAGAGATAACACCAATAATCTTTCCTCCAGTTTCGTTCATTCTTTTTTTTGACTCTACTTACCCAGGATTTTATCCTTCATCCTACGCAATTCATATCTCTCCTCCAACCTCTTACCAACTTTAGCCCTCTTGAATCTATCACAAACTAGCAGGATTATACTCAGAAGTGCAATTATTGCAAATACCCAGTATACTAACGGTAAAACATAGCGGGTAATCTCCTTTATGGAGACTATCTCTTTAATCTCCACCTTTTTTCCAGGCTTCATAGCAAGATTAGTGACTGCTTCTTCTATATGTCTCTTTACATCCTTTATCGCATCCCTTGCTTTGTCATATTCCTTATTCCTCCAATATTTCTCTGCCTTACTGATACTAGTCTTGGCCTTATTTAGTGACTTAAATACGTGCGATACGTTCCTACCCTCCACCCCAATCCATAACACTTCACCCCATATGTCTTCCACCAACTCCTCTAATCCATCAATCTGTCTTCTGAGTTCTTCGTCAGGGTCAGGTTTCTCTAAGACCACAAGTTTTATATATCTCTCATCTGTGGCGTGTTTAGCAATAGCCTTCAGAGTTAGATGGTGATCTCCAACAGCCAGATTAGATGGGATTCTCACCTCTATAATAAAAGTCCTCCTTGAGTCTGGTTCTACAGTACCTATCTCTTCCGGAACTATCTTATCTATTATGATGGGCCCTCCTATATAGACGGTAACATCATTTAAGTCTAGATATCCAGTGTTCTTAACTACCACCAGTAATGGCTTTGATTCATCTTTAAACGCATGAACCTCATATGGATACTTGTAAATAGAAATCTCTTTCTTCATTACCAAGGGGGGTGTTATAGGGATCTCTTTTTCCACCCTCCTATGCCTTCTTTTTATAATGGTTGTAGTTGTAGTCAGTGTGGTGGTTGTGGTGCTTGGAATGGTTGTAGTGGTTGTTGTTGGTCCCGGTATCTGGACAGTAAATGTTGATTCACTCCATATTTGAACACCCCCATATAAAACCGTTGCTTTAAATCTATACCTCCCCGGGATAGCATCCAAGGGTATATACAAAACCGGAACCCTGTAGATTGTATTGTTTACTGCAACGGTTTCTGTCAAGGAATCAACTGTTTCATTATCTGGATCAATTATCTGGTAATCCACCTGTATATCCACCAAACCCAGAGGACTAATCTTCGTAATGGTTACTGTAGCATAAAAGGAATCGCCTGGTTCCACAACATTTTTATTCTCTGGTATGTCTATTGTGACATCAAACAGGATAGGGGTGGGTGGGGGACTAGGGGGGGCAGAAACCTGATAGGTATAATCAGCATTCTGTTCTGAACTAATGTTACTAGTCGCATTGAATTCACCATCAGAAACCTGTGCCTTTACCCTGTAGTAGAGGGGTGCTATCCTTTCAGGGTCAGAATCCAGCATCTGAAATGCATAAGTGTAGATAACCTGATCGTTAGAGCCGGATTCAAAAGATGCATTTACATAAACGGATCCAAATCTCGTAAACTCGGCTTCAGAAAGCCCATCCCAAAGAACAATCTTTACCTTCACAAAGCCATTCTGTTGTATATCCTGGAATCCATTAATATCCCTGGCCTTTACCTGAATATAAACCATGCTAGGGGAAACAAATGAAGTTGCAGGAACATTATCTAAGTCATCAGTATATGACGAGAAAGTCTTTACAGAAACAATCTCAGGGGCAGTATTTCCCACAACTACTACAGCATCAAGTTGGGCATAAACAGCTGATATCAGAGAGTAGATTACAGCAACCCCCACAAATGCCTTTATCATGCCTCTAAGTATCATTTCTATTCATTAAAAACTTTAGTGAATGATGATATATATATGCCCTCTCATACACGTTTCAGAATCCATTAGCACGAGTAATGGATATACTCACTTATGGAAACAATTAAAAATCCATTTCATAGCCCACCTAATTTATCCCCCCTTTTCTCTTCATTAACTGGCCTTATTTTTCTTTTCCAAAAGACAACCCCCACTGCAATGAAAGTCAATATAATAAAGATAGTGATTATGGAAGCAGGATCTATTCCATCACTCACTGTTTCCGGGATAGATGTGGTGGTTGTTTCCTCTACCCTGGATTCCCTAACATTCAGTATAGATGACTTTGAATGTGTAAGCTTCTTGGAAAAGTGAACCCTTCCACTGATAATATGTCTCCCGTTTTCCTTTGGTTCGTAGTAAGTAGTTAATTCAGTCTCCTGTCCCACCGGAACCTCTATCTCATCACTTTCGATAGTATCCACTACGGTATCACCCAACGTTACTTTACCCTTAAATATTGCAGGTGTTGCTAATACTCCAGTATTCCTGAAATACGCCTTGATCTCCACTATCTCACCGGTCCCAACCCATATCTTATTCAATCCCACTCTAAGTAATTTACCCTGAATTCTTAAGGAACCCCTCTCCAGAACCTCAAACGTAAGGAGTTTCTCCATTAATACATCATCCTCCACATAGGCAGTAACCCTACCCCAGTATTTTCCTATGGGAAGGTCATTCTGGACGGTTATTAATATACTCTCCCGGGTGGTGGGTAGGAGTAGTTTCTCTGAATAGTCTACAGATTTCAGTACGTTACTCTTGTCTTCACTCAGAATATCGATATGGATTTTAGGGTATAACCTGACGTTACCGTCATTCTCCACATCCATAGAAAATTCCATAGGCCTTCTCTCCTCAGTATCCTTTACCGAAACTGTTTCTTCAAATACCTTATAATGCCGGATTTCCAGATCACTGATTTCTATAGAGGCTCTTAAAGAAACCGCGGTAGAGATGACGGAACCCATCCCTCTCCCTGAATCGCCTTTTGCTGATACGGCTACTGTGATGTACCCCTCATAGACTCCATTGGGAATATCCTCCGGAGGCTGCACACTAATCTTCAACCTGAGATGTGATCTTGGAGGCAGGGTGAATGTTTCCCCAGAACCATAACTTAACCAATCTTTAAACGGACCCTCTGCAGTAATCCTACATTCTATAGGATCCTCGCTGGATGTACTCAGCATTATTGTTTTTTCTGCGTAACCGCTTCTTAAGACATTACTAAAGGAAACACTACCCGGGCTTACTCCTATACCAATTGCACTTACATTGATGGAGATTGAGATAAGGATTATCCCTAAAAAGATCACATTAGTTCGTTTTTCCTTTTTTATCATCTTAGCATAATTTAAGAAAGAAAGATAAAAAATAAACAAATAAATAAAAAAAAATAAGGAAAG
>JAYEKX010000199.1:0-6465 GCA_034716875.1 Candidatus Altarchaeota archaeon
TTACCGATTCATTTGAACAGGTTAATGGGGTTTCAACCTATGTAAAAAACATTATGCCCCTCATGGATAAGCAGTTGGATATCAGATTATTCACCGGGAGGGTTACGGGGGATTATGACTTCCCCGTGTCTTCTATGCCCCGCATTCCCTATCCTCTCGCGTCTCAGTACGACATAATACTCCCTTTTTTCAAGAAGATCGATGCAGACATCATCCACGTCCATACCGCATATACACTAGGGTTATACGCCTCAAGACTGGATAAGAAAAAGGTTGCGACCACACATTTCCACCCCCACAACTTTCTGGAGTCTATTTTCAAACACAAGCAACCTGAGGTATTCCAGTCCCTGACGTGGAAGTATATAATCGGGTTTCTGAATCAATTTGATGTTGTGACAACCCAGACTAAGGCTAAGGAGAAGGATTTTAAAAAACGGGGTTTGAAGACAAGGATGGAGGTGGTACCTAACGGGATGGATTTAACCCAATCAATCAACTATGAAGACTCCGTTAATTTCAAAAAAAAGTATGGTGTTAAGGATGATTTCGCATTATTCCTGGGGCGCCTGGATTCATCAAAGAGGGTGGACTGGGTTATAGAAGTTGCTAAAAAACTTCCCCACAGGCAGTTTGTTGTCATAGGCAGGGGGACTCTTGAGAAGAAATTGTTTCACCCAAAGAATGTTCTTTTTATCAGGGAATACCTACCTGAGGAGGATAAGATCAGTGCTTACCACTCTGCTTCAATGTTTTTAATGCCTTCAGCTATTGGCGTTGAGATGGAGGGTCTTGTCGCCCAGGAAGCGATGCTTTACAAGACGCCTGTATTGCACTCGGATGATGAGGTCCTTAACGAGGTGATTGGGGAGGGAGGTATTGCATGCGGGTCTATTGAGGAATTAAGGGATAAAACAGAACTCCTTTTTACGGATAACAGTCTTAGGGAGGAACTGGGGGAGCGCGCAGTGGAGGCGGTTGGGAAAAGAGACATCAACAAATCCGTCGAGAAATTAATAAAGATCTATGATTCACTATAAAAAGATGGGTAAGAAATCACTTATATTCTTTTTAATCGGCATAGGCTTAATTGCTTTAGTATTATATCTGGCAGACTTCAATAAGGTAGTTGAGGGGATTAAACAACTGTCTCCGCAATATTTCCTGCTGCTGCTCTTTATCCAGTTACTCTCAATTGTTTTAGCCGCATTTAAGTGGAGGTTGATACTGCGCTCATTTCATGTACCTATGAGGGATATACTGCCTACAATGTTTGTCGGCTATCTCGTGAATAATTTAACCCCCATGGGTCTTGCCGGAGGAGAGCCGGTTCGCGCATATATAATATCCAGGAAGAGGAATATCCCGTTGACAAGCTCTGCCACAAGCGTGATCGTTGATTTATTCCTGGAGATATTCCCGATGTTTATTTTAAGCGGGGTAGCACTCTACATAGTCTTCACGAGCGGCATCCTTGCCGAAATTGCTGTATTGCTGGGATTCATCTCCCTCATATTATTCATACTATTTATCATATCAGTTACTTTAGTGACGAACAAGAAGTTTTCCCTGAAATTGATTCAACTATTTATTGAAGTCATATCAAGAATTCCTTTCCTAAAAAGCTATTCACAAAGACTGAGATCGGATGTGAATGAGGTATGCGATAAATTCAACCACGCCATGAGAAAGCAGATGATGGATCCACATATCCTGTTTTTCGGAACCCTTATCGCCTTCTCTGTCTGGGGTTTAAGGCTATTGAGGACTTACATGGTTTTCATAGGCATTGGATACACGTTGATCTCGCTGAGTACGGTGATTGTGGTTGAAATCGCCGTGTCTGTACTCTCATTTATACCCCTCATTCCCGGGTCAGTGGGTATATGGGAGGGGGCGAGTGTCCTGTTTTTCGTCGGTGCGGGTGTAGCTAAAGCCCCTGCAACATCAGCCATCCTCATAGACAGAATCCTCTTCTACCTGATCCCGTCAATAATAGGGGTCTTCTCGGCATTATACCTGGGCATTAGCATATCCAAGCTGATTAAGGAGAAAATTCCCAAGGGATGAGACGGAATTGAAGCAGTTGTCAGGGATTATAGACTCATGAATTCAACTCTATTTTTTATGCCAGAAATACCTATTAATGAACTATTAGAAAATGAAATATCCAGATGTTGTGAAAACGTACTGTCCCAGTTGCAAGAGTCATACCGAGCATGAAGTCAGGTTAAGCAGGAAGGGTAAGGAGAGGACTATGAAGCGGGGCAGGAGGAAGTATAAAGAGATTAAGAAAGGCTATGGGGGCTCTCCGAGGACGCCTAAAAAGGATGTCTATAAAGTAGGGAAGAGACCTGTTTTCATATTAAAATGCAAGGTATGTAAAAAGAAGCAGCAGAGGATTCATCGAGCCAGGACTAAAAAAGTGGTAGAGATTAAATAGAATACATAAAATGCCTAAAAGAAGCAGTAAAACCAGGAGCAGGTTTCTCAGGGTGAAATGCAGTGACTGCGGTAATGAGCAGGTTATCTTTGGCTGTGCCGCCAGCACCATAAAATGTCTGGTATGTGAAAAAATTCTGGCAACACCTACCGGGGGTAAAGCATTAGTGAAGACCGAAATCCTTGAGGTTCTGGACAGGAATCTCTGAAAGAAAGAAAATGCCGCCCAGGGATTTTGAGTTTCTGGAGCATACAGCTGACTTGAGATTCAGGTCATACGGCAAGACCCTCGCAGTATGTTTTATGAATGCCGCTAAAGCATTGTTTTCCTCGATTCTTGATTTCGACTCCGTGGTTACAGATAGGGGGAGGGAGATAGTAATCAAATCGGATTCACTTGAAACACTCCTCCATGACTTCCTGAGCGAAATACTCTTTCTTTTTGAAACAGAGGATCTGGTTTTCAAGGAATTTATTGTCTCAATAGAGGAGGGAGAAGGGTACACGCTTTCTGCAGAATTGAGGGGTGAGCGATTTAATCCAAAAAAGCATGTTGTAACTACAGAGGTTAAGGCAGTCACATACCATGAACTGCGGGTTGAGGAGAAGGAAGGTGGATGGATTGCTGAAGTACTCTGTGATATATGATATAAAGACTCAATTGTAAATCATCTTATGGACTCCAATATCTCCCAGGTAGGTGGTATCGATCAGGGTATACCGGTATTAGGGTTATCTCTCGGAAGTGATTTACTGGTTTCAGCGTCTGTTTTCATCCTGACAATCATTGCCTTTCGGGTATTTAAGTACTTTATATTACGTAAACTGCGTTATCTGGCAACTAAAACGAGATCGGATCTCGATGACCTGGTGATAAACATTGTTGAAGGCATTAGGTGGCCTTTTTATGTTGTGTTGGCGTTTTACTTCTCTCTTTCTTTCCTTGATTTCACCCACTCAGTTTTCATTCTAAAGGCCCTGGAATACACACTAATGGTTATTGTCGTCTACTATGCGGTTAAGGCAGTCCAGGCGTTTATTGATTATGGAACCAGGAAGGTTATCCTCAAGAAAAAGGAGGAGGAGGAAGTCGAGGATATCTCCCTAATCAACAACATAGCTAATGTCCTTAAATTATCTGTCTGGGGTTTTTTGGTGATACTCCTCCTGGATAACCTGGGTTATGATATTAACGCTTTGGTTGCAGGGCTTGGGATTGGCGGAATAGCGATTGCTCTTGCCATACAGAACATACTGGGGGATATATTCAGTTCACTCTCAATACACTTTGATAAACCTTTTGCTGTAGGGGATTTTATTGTGGTTGGTGGTGATGCCGGGGTAGTGAAGAAGATAGGGATTAAGACAACCCGCATACAAACCCTGCAGGGGGAGGAGCTTGTGATATCCAACAACGAACTGACATCAACGAGGGTACATAACTACAAGAGGATGGAGAAGAGGAGAATAGTCTTTGGGTTTGGGGTGGTTTATGAAACCAGCACCGAGAAACTCAAGCAAATACCGGGCATAGTAACGGAGATTGTGAATTCAATCGACCTGGTTGAGCTAGACAGGATACATTTCAAGGAGTTCGGGGATTTCAGCCTGAACTTCGAGGTTGTCTACTACATAAACTCCAGCGACTACACCGGGTATATGGACAGCCAGCAGGCGATAAATCTCGGGATTAATGAACGCTTTGAGAAAGAAAATATTGTTATGGCCTATCCAACCCAGACAATATATATGGGCAAATAATCACTCCACAGTTACACTCTTCGCCAGATTCCTTGGTTTATCCGGATCCAAACCCCTGGCGGTTGATATGTAATACGCCAGTAGATGCAGTGGAACTATGTAGAGGATTGGTGAGAGCAGGGGGTCGCAGACGGGAACCTTCAGATCACCTTCCTCACCCACCTCGATAACACTGGCTTTTCTCGCCTTCACCTCATGGATATTACTCATCATCTTCTCCCTTAAATCATCGTTGGGTGAGATAGCGATGACCGGAACACCATCCTCCAGCAAAGCCAGCGGCCCATGCTTTAACTCCCCTGCAGGATACGCTTCAGCGTGAACATAACTGACCTCCTTAATCTTTAATGCACCCTCCAACGCAGTAGGGTAATTCAGTCTCCTGCCTATATAAAAAAATATCTGTTTATCCCTTAATTCCCCTGTCAGCTTCTTTATATCCCCTGCATTATTAAGAACCTGTGTGATTTTATCCGGGATCCTGTGGAGGTCATCGAGTAACTCATTCATATACTCTCCAGTAATCCTTCCTTTCTCCCTGGCCAGTGAAAGACTGAGCAGGGTTAAGGAAACCAGTTGGCCGACGTAAACCTTTGTGGAGGCTACAGCGATCTCCGGCCCTGAATACGTGTAGATGACGTCATCGGATATGCGGGTTAGGGAGGAGCCTAATGCATTAACTATGCTGACAATGTAGGCATCTCTCTTCCTGGCTTCCTTTACAGATGCTAGGGTGTCCGCGGTCTCCCCGGATTGTGAGACTGCTATTACAGCACAGTCACCTTCAAGGGAATTTACTGTGGAGTACCTGAATTCTGAGCCGGTGACGGCTTCAGAGGCTATACCGAATCTCTCCAAGAGATACTTGGCAACTAAGGCAGCATAAGATGCCGTACCACACCCCACAAGATAAATGCGGTTGAATCCCTTCAGTTTCCCTGCGACCTCAGTTATCTTATCTATCTCCCTCAAGGCATTCTTCACTGCATTTGGCTCCTCAAAAATCTCTTTAAGCATGAAGTGTTCATAGCCTTCCTTCTCAGCTTCCTTAATGTCCCACTCCACCTCCTGGATTCTTTCCTGTATCTCATCGCCAGTTTTCAGGTCTTTGATGATCACCGTGTTTTTCTTAATGATCCCGTATTCAAAATCATCCAGGATAATAATCCTCTTGGTCTCCGGTAGAATGGCGGGGGTGTCAGATGCAATAAAATTCTCCCCTTCACCAAGACCGATAATGAGCGGACTGTCTTTTCTAGCAAGCAGGATCACGTCCGGATCCAGTTTGTTGATAGCCAGAACAGCAAAGCTTCCCCTCAGTTTTTTTATCGCCTTCACGAATGCGGACTCGAAACTGCCTGAATAAAACTCCTCAATCAGGTGCGGGATGACTTCAGTATCTGTTTCCGACAGGAACTTATGTCCCCCCCTAAGTAGTCCCTCCCTGAGTTCCACATAGTTCTCGATTATCCCGTTGTGAACCACCGTAAACTGGGCTTTACAGTCACTATGGGGGTGGGAGTTTTTATCTGAGGGTTCTCCGTGTGTAGCCCACCGGGTATGTGCAATCCCCAGCTTCGAGGGTTTATCCAGATCCAGAGTCTTTCGTACGTCGTCAACCTTACCCCTGCCTTTATGAACCTGCGTCTCTCCCTGAGAGAAATAGGCTATGCCGGCGGAGTCATATCCCCTGTACTCCAGCCGTTTAAGCATATCAAAAAGTATTTTCGGAGAATTCCTCTCCCCTATATAACCTGCTATCCCGCACATTTAGGTAGCCTCCCTCTTCAACCCTTCAGCTTCATTATTGCTCCTGCAATATCCCCGCTAGACTCCTCCAGGGCTTTTTTTGCTTCCTCCTCGCTAACCCCCGCCTGCTCTGAAACCATCGATACATCCTCTCCCGAGATCTCCAGCGTTACCTCCTCTTCTTCCTCCCTCACGGTTCCCCCAGTGATGTTGAAGATCTCCTGCCCCTGCACGGTCATCTTCACCACCTCAGGGTTTTCAATGACAATCTCTTTACCACCGCCGTGGATAATCACCCTGTCGGCGTCGATCTCGTCTGTTTTTATGCCCATCTTCTTCATCATCTGCTTCATCTGCCTTGGATTCATTCCCCCGGGAAACATTTTTATTTAATCACCTACCTATTTTTTTTAAAAAAGAAGTAATAGTAATATAGAATGAGGACATTTATAGCATTATCCTGTCCGGATGAGTTGAGTGAATCACTACTTGAAGTCCAGAATCGGATGAAGG
>JAYEKX010000200.1:0-6415 GCA_034716875.1 Candidatus Altarchaeota archaeon
CCCCCCCCCCCCGCGCGGCCCCCCCGGGCGCCGGCCCTGAAATTGATGGATACAATCAGATTAGAGCAGGCGGTGTTAAAGCCGTATTGCAACATCCATAAGGTTTCCGGGAGGCTGAAGCTTCCTTCAAGGTCTATGGGTGAGTTGATTGAGGCCCTTAATGGGGGTGGTTTTAAGGCTGTGAGAACGCATTTTTCGAATCTGGGGTTGAGGACGGATGCCAGCATATCTGAAGTATCTGATATTATTTCATGTAATGTAAAATAATGGTTCCAAAGGCACGGACGTATTATACTACTACACTCCCATTATTCTATATAATATGAAATATCATAGTCAAAAATAAAAAAATCATTTTTATATATGTACTGTTAATACATAACATACAATAACAAAATGAAAAACATTACTTCATCGGTAAAAATCGGCCTTAACCCCCTAAATCCACCCACAAATCTCGAATCACTACTAAAAAACATCTTCTGGAAGGAGCCACAGATGATAGCTTCTGCAGAAGAGTTTCTCCATCATATAAAAGAATGGGGTGTGTCGGATTCACCCTACCGGGTCAGCGACTGGAGGAAATACTGCAACAGGTCAGGTCTAACACAAAGTAAATACCACAACATGCTCAAGAGGCTTCGGAGAGCAGGGATGATAGAAAAGATCTATAACAAAAATAGGAGAATGCATGAGATCCATATATCCAGGAAATTCTCATTTACGGTGGACCGAATGAGCAGGTTGTGGGAGGAATTCCTTTATGACTGAATTGAAACGTATACTAGCTTTATATTAGTATCAATATAATACTATATGCTAAAAATCAATAAAATTAAAGAGCAGGTCAGAGTCCTTTTATCCCTGATGAGGATGAGGAACTGCATCATAGCTTTCTTTGGGGTTTTACTGGGGGCGTCTTTCATCAGTTTCAGTGACATATTAACTTTCAACGTAATTCTGGCCGGAACTGCAGTGTTCCTCATCACTGGGGCGGGAAACACCATTAATGACTACTTTGACTATGAAATCGACAAGATCAATAAAGCACATAGGCCCATACCCTCCAACAGGATTAGTAGAAGCGATGCCTTGATGTTTTCCGTCACCCTTTTTTTCATAGGCTGGGGGCTCTCTAAATACATTAGAGACTACAGCGACTGCTGTCTATGGATTGCTGTGTTTAACTCCATCGTCCTGATGCTGTATGGTAAATACTCCAAGAGATTACATGTCTTATCTAATCTAAGTATAAGCTATCTCGTTGCCTCAATCTTTGTCTTCGGGGCGTTGGCGAATTTTGATGCCGGAATCATTGAGTTAGATAAATTTCGATTGATTGCAGTAATGTCTGCCTGCGCATTCTTTGCCACATTATCCCGGGAGGTTATAAAAGACATTGAAGATGTGGAGGGTGACCGGAGGGAGTATTCAGTAACCTTACCTATAAAGATCGGGGTGAAACAATCTAAGAATATTGCATTAATCTCTGTTCTTGCAGCAGTTATCCTGAGTATATATCCTTTTTTCATGAACCTGGAGTTTGATCTGGTGTTTTATGGAATCCTTATATTAATCGCTGACTTAACCTTCCTGATTTCACTCACAACACATCCTGCATTAGGTCAAAGACTCATGATAATAGGGATGACCATAGCACTTCTGGCATTTTTCGTGGGTAGGCTAGGGATTTTATTTTGATGTAATCTAGATTATTATCCGAGCAATTTCCTTGCCCCAGTAGCTCAGCTGGTAGAGCGTTGCCTTGGTACCGCAAACTTCAAAAGAAGGAGTGACAGAAAGGCAGAGGCCGTGGGTTCGTATCCCACCTGGGGCTTAACTTAACAAAATTAGGGGAATATTGATTAGAGCTTATCGTAACTTCTTCTTTCCTTTATGATTGCTTACACAATTAGTACACACATCCGTTGATGGTGGATAATGCAGGTTACTTAGAAAGAAAAAAAAACTAGATTAGATCCCTTTACATAAGGCTCTAACCGAACAGTGATGCTAATCCTGAGGCTGCTTCCTCCTCAGTCTTTACTTCCGCCTTCTTATCCTTCTTCTTAGCCTCCCCCTTAGCTTCAGTCTCCGCTGCAGGTGCTGCCGAAGCTGCAGGTGCTGCTGCTACCGGTGCCGCAGTCTTTATAGCCTCATCAATATCCACACCATCCAGGGAAGCGACCAAAGCCTTAACACGGGCAGTATCCGCCTTCACGCCACCAGCCTTCAATACCTTCGTAAGATTAGTTTCATCCACCTTCTGCCCAGCAGAATGCAACAACATTGCTCCGTACACGTACTCCATTTTTTTTAACTCACCTGATGAACATAAAATCTATCTAACTATTTTGAATTTCAAGTTTAAAAAAGGTTATCTATAAACCAGGGAAAAAAGATTGTTCTGCGCTGGGGTTGGTTTGTAATCATCCTTGGAGAACAAACTCCTCCGGAGGGCATCACTCCTCCAGGGACAAAGTCCTCATACAAAGGCCGCTACAGCGCAGTGTAGCCTCATTTTTTGCGTCGTTAATCACCTGTCATAACGATCTTCGCAAAGAGGCATTAAACATAATGGATTACGTTTTTATATTACAGAAGGGATTTCATTCCTTACTCCAACCCGTAATAAACCCTGATCCACTCCGGGGATAAAATATCCCGGGTAATAACTGCTCCAGTATGGATATGCTCATCATCCCCTGAAATGATTACTTTACTCCCTTCAATCCTGATCTCATTTTTATCCGACTTCAGAAGATAGATGCCGGATCTGAAATCACATTTAGTGGTGTCGTTTGTGATATTCAAAATCTCAATCGCACTCCTGAACGGCTGTAGTTTACAGAATCCATCCTCCATCACATAAGGGTAAATCCAGACTTTATTCTCATCCACTTCCTCCTGCTCTATAACCCCGTTTTTGTTGGCATCCATAATCTGAGCCTGCACAAAACCTAAAACCCCCAGCAGTTCCGCATAAGCCCTAATCGCCGGAGCACCCGCTTTATTATCCAGAACCAGGATTATATCCTTCTGGTTTAAAGTAATATTTCTGATCATCAATAAATTCTCCGGGCAATCCATTCCCTCCCTTAAGCAGAGAAAGATGTGACATGCTTTAAGAAATTCCTCATCACTTTCCCCCCTAATATAAGCGGAATTATCCTCTAAATAAATACCCGGTTTCGGGTGTTCATACCCCAAAACATTGATATATAACCATGATACTAAATCGTTTTCTTCCCTTGGTTCTCTTTCCATATGAATCCTGTAGCCCCCCCTGTCTGGTGTGGAGACGGCAGAGATCTCGAAGTTGCATGTGTTTGCTACCCCCTCCGGGGTTGTGAATAAATACACCCTCTTCTTGGTTTGAAATTCAGTAACAGAGATTTTGGAGTAGATGTCCACCCCGCCAACATTGGCGATGTGAGGGAATGAGTGATAAGGGACTCTACTTGAGTCCATATAAAAATAAGCAGATAATGCTATCACCCCCACTATCGCAACCAATAATATAACCTTTGTTTTCATATCTCCTTTTTTTTCTTGTAACTCTTATTTACTGGAATTCATAAATTAAAAAATGAAGACGTCTCTGTTTCAGGTACAGAAAGAGATTGCGATGAAGAGATTGCGGGAAGCTAGGGAGAAAGCGGAAGTTGATTCTATAATACTCCCTCTCCTGGATTACATTAACTCACTCCCTGATTTCTACACCACCTCCAGTTGCTCCGGCAGGGTTACGTTATTCCACGACCTAGGCTCAAAGCTTGAGAGTGGCTGGCTGGGTAAATGGCATAGGCCTGTTAAATTCAGGGAGATTAAGGATGCTATGGAGGAACCGCCGTCTGGGGGTATAGTCTGGTTTCTGTATGAGCCGGCGATAATCCATGTAGTTTCAAGGGAACTTGGTGGGGCAGTGAATTTACTCAAGATCGCTCGTGAATCCGGATTCAAGAGGGTTGGAATCCAGTCCTGCAAAAGAGAGAGGATTTTGGTTGAAATCTGCAGCACTGAACGAATTGACGCACCTGTGGCTAATGAAGGGGTTATCCTGGTGGATGAGGGATACATCAAGTATCTGATTAATTTAGCGAATGATAGATATAAACGGGGGCAGGATAAGCTGCGGAGGCTGGAGGAGAATCTGAAGATATAAGGAATAAATATATAATAAAATAAGACAAAAAAATGCAGGCTAAGGAGGTGAGGAAGGGTGTGTGGTTGTTTCAGGAGCCAGGTATGCCGGTTCCAGTCAGGGTGTATGCAACCGAGAAACTCTTCAGGGGTATGGAGGAGGGTGTTTTTAAACAAGCCATGAATGTATCCAGGCTGCCGGGGATACAGAAAGCCAGTCTGGTTATGCCTGACGGACATTACGGCTACGGATTCCCGATAGGCGGGGTGGCGGCATTCGACCGGGAGGAAGGGATTATAAGTCCGGGTGGCGTCGGTTATGATATAAACTGCGGCGTCCGTCTGTTAACAACCAACCTGACTGAAGATGACATAAGGCCTAAATTAAGGGAGTTAATGGACAATCTGTTCAGTAACATACCCTGCGGCGTAGGTAAGAAATCCTCCCTCAAACTCTCTGAATCCGAACTGGATGAAGTAGCGGTTTCTGGCGCCAGGTGGGCTGTTGAGAAAGGCTTCGGCTTGAAGGAGGATTTAAATCATATCGAGGAAAACGGCTCCATAAAAGGGGCTGATCCGGGTAATGTCGGGAAAAAAGCTAAGGTGCGGGGTAGACCTCAACTCGGGACCCTGGGGGCTGGGAATCACTTCCTGGAGGTTCAAAAGGTCGACAGGATTTTTGATGAAGAAACCGCAGGGAAATTCGGGTTAACCGATGCGGATCAGGTAACGGTAATGATTCACTGTGGAAGCCGGGGTTTCGGTCATCAAATCGCTGATGATTATATAAAGATAATGCTTGGTGCTGCAAGGAAATACGGGATAAGGCTTCCGGATAGTGAATTAGCATGCGCTCCACTGGATTCCAGGGAAGCCAGACAGTATATGTCTGCAATGTATTGTGCAGTAAACTACGCCTTCTGCAACAGAGAGATTATAACACACCAGGTAAGGGAGACATTCAACAGGATATTTGGGGATTCAGAGCTTGAGTTAGTTTATGATGTATGTCATAATATAGCTAAGTTTGAGGAACACCTGGTGGATGGTGTGAGTAAGAAATTATGCGTTCACCGGAAAGGGGCGACAAGGGCTTTTCCTGCCGGGAGGAAAGAGATTCCAGAGGTCTACAGGGAAGTGGGTCAGCCAGTCATAATCCCTGGCGATATGGGTACTGCTTCCTACATCCTGGTTGGGACAGAGAAGGCTATGGAGGAGACATTCGGGAGCACATGCCATGGTGCGGGCAGGGTGATGTCCCGGCGTGGAGCAATCAGGAGGTTTCGGGGAACGGATATACAGAGGAATCTGGAGGCGAAAGGGCAGGTTGTGAAAGCAACACACCCCAAGATACTGGCGGAAGAGGCTTCAGCAGCATACAAGGATGTGGATGAAGTCATCAGGAGCGTGGAGTTAAGCGGCATATCCAGAGCGGTTGTGAGGGTTGTTCCGCTGGGGGTTGCTAAAGGGTAATAACCTCTTTTTTCAGAATAATAACCGATACATTATTTATGTTTTCCCCCACCCTTTTTTTGAATTTTAATCCATTTTTTTTAGAACCCACCATTTCGCCGTAATGCATTGGAAAAACTATTTCAGGGTTGATCATCTTCACCGCTTTCGCAGCTTCTTCAACATTCATGGTATAAGTGCCACCAACAGGCAATAAAGCTACCGTAATCCCCTCCAACGTCTCCATTTCCGGAATAAGATCTGTATCTCCCGCATGATAAATCTTTTTCCCTTCTGACTCCAAAATAAAACCCAGCCCCATACCCTTAGGGTGGAATGGCTTCTTCAGGTTATAAGCGGGGATGGCTCTAACCTTAATCCCATCAAGATCAATCTCATCCCCCTGATTCATGACTCTCACCTTACCCGGAATTAATTCAGATGCTTTTTTAGTAGTCAAAATCAATGTCTTTTTCTTCCTTATTCTCTCAATGTTTTCGATGTTGCAGTGGTCATAATGATCATTGGTGACTAATATCAAATCCGCTTTTTTGGTTCTTTTAGGGATGATGTATGGATCCAGATAGATAATCCTGCCGGCAGTTTCAATCATGAATGATGCATGACCCAGCCATCTGATTTTCATCTTTAATTTATATCCTTATTTATTCTATTAATTAACAAAATAAATAAAGGTGATTTCTATGAAACACGAACTTAAGCGGGTTGGGGTTGTCTCTATGCTGAAGATATATGCTGCTATAGGGCTGGTTATCGGTCTTATGTATGGGGTAATGATTTTTCTGGCTATGATGTTTGG